>NZ_JARVSS010000032.1:0-108424 GCF_030209095.1 Pseudomonas sp. lyk4-R2A-8 | reverse complement strand
TCGACTGCGCCGGAAGTGGGGCGAATTATAGACTTCTGGAATCTGCCGTCAACCCCTATTTTCACAATTCTGTCATATCGACCTAAATGCACCCAAAAACACAAAAGCCGGTCCTACGAACCGGCTTTTCGCTACAGCGTCTTACAGGCTGGGGAAAGCAAACTGCGACGCTTCATGACTGGCCCGCTGCGGCCAACGCTGGGTAATCGCCTTGCGACGAGTGTAAAAACGCACACCATCGGGCCCATACGCATGCAAGTCGCCAAACAATGAGCGCTTCCAGCCACCAAAGCTGTGATAGGCCACCGGCACCGGCAATGGAACGTTCACACCCACCATGCCCACTTCGATTTCGTCACAGAACAGACGCGCCGCCTCACCATCGCGGGTGAAGATACAGGTGCCATTGCCGTACTCGTGATCATTGATCAGCTGCATCGCCGCTTCCAGGCTGTCCACCCGTACCACGCACAGCACCGGCCCAAAAATCTCTTCTTTATAGATACGCATCTCAGGGGTCACGCGATCAAACAGGCTGCCGCCCAGGAAAAATCCCTGTTCATGCCCGGCAACACTTAGCCCGCGGCCATCGACCACCAACTCAGCCCCGGCTGCCACACCGTCTTCTATATAGCCGCTGACCTTGTCCCGCGCCTGACCAGTGACCAATGGCCCCATATCCAGGCCGCAGGAGGTGCCCGCACCAATCTTCAAAGCCTTGACCTGCGGCACCAGCTTGGCAATGAGTGCATCGGCGACCTGGTCACCCACGCACACCGCGACCGAAATCGCCATGCAACGCTCACCGCAGGAACCATAGGCAGCGCCCATCAAAGCACTGACCGCATTATCCAGATCCGCGTCAGGCATCAACACCGCGTGGTTCTTCGCTCCGCCCAGCGCCTGTACGCGTTTGCCGCGCTTGGTCGCTTCGCAATAGATGTACTCGGCAATCGGCGTCGACCCTACAAAGCTCAGCGCTTTAACTTCAGGCGCCTCGATCAACGCATCCACCGCCCCCTTGTCTCCGTGTACCACGCTGAGGACGCCTCTAGGCAGACCGGCTTCCTGCAACAGTTGCGCGATCAGCAGCGTCGAGCTTGGATCGCGCTCCGAAGGCTTGAGAATGAAACAGTTGCCGCAGACGATCGCCAGCGGGTACATCCACAGAGGCACCATCGCGGGGAAGTTGAACGGCGTGATACCCGCCACCACGCCCAACGGCTGAAAGTCCGACCACGCATCAATGTTCGGACCAACGTTACGGCTGTATTCCCCCTTGAGAATCTCCGGCGCCGAGCACGCGTACTCCACGTTCTCGATCCCGCGCTTGAGCTCACCGGCGGCATCTTCCAACGTCTTGCCATGTTCCTCGCTGATCAATTGCGAGATACGGGCCTCGTTCTGTTCCAGCAACTGCTTGAAACGAAACATCACCTGGGCGCGCTTGGCCGCCGGTGTATTACGCCAAGCCGGGAACGCCGCCTTGGCAGCGTCGATGGCACGCTGGATGGTTTCACGACTGGCCAAAGGCACTTGGTGAATCACCTGACCGGTGGACGGGTTGTATACGTCGGCACTGCGACCGTTGTCGTTGACCAACTCGCCGTTGATCAAGTGCTGGATAAGGCTCATGCAGGGCTCCTGAAAAAGTGTTCTATATAGAAGGAAAAATCAGTCGATTTTGTTCAGCACGTCGCCGACCGCATCGAACAGGCGATCCAGATCCTGCGGCTTACTGTTGAAGGTTGGTCCGAACTGCAGGGTGTCCCCGCCAAAACGCACATAAAACCCGGCTTTCCACAGGGCCATGCCGGCCTCAAATGGGCGCACGATGGCGTCACCGTCACGCGGGGCGATCTGGATCGCACCCGCCAGGCCATAGTTGCGAATATCGATCACATTCTTGCTGCCCTTCAAACCGTGCAGTGCATTCTCAAAGTGCGGAGCCACTTCGGCGACGCTCTGCACCAGATTTTCCTTCTGCAGCAGGTCCAAAGCGGCCAGACCCGCCGCACAGGCAACCGGGTGCGCCGAGTAGGTGTAGCCATGCGGGAATTCCACCGCATACTCCGGCGTCGCCTGGTTCATGAAGGTGTGATAGATCTCGCTGCTGGCAATTACCGCCCCCATCGGGATCGCGCCGTTAGTGACCTGCTTGGCGATGCACATCAAATCCGGCGTCACCCCGAAGCTGTCGGCGCCGAACATCGAACCCGTGCGACCGAAACCGGTGATCACCTCATCAAACACCAACAGGATGTTGTGCTGGTCGCAAATCTCACGCAGACGCTTAAGATAGCCCTGCGGCGGCACCAGCACGCCCGCCGAACCCGCCATCGGCTCGACAAACACCGCGGCGATATTCGACGCATCATGCAGTTCGATCAACTTGAGCAGCTCATCGGCCAAGGCGATGCCACCCTGCTCCGGCATGCCTCGAGAAAACGCATTGCTCGCCAGCAAGGTGTGGGGCAGGTGATCCACATCCATCAGCCCCTGACCAAACAGCTTTCGGTTGCCGTTTACACCACCGAGGCTGGTGCCGGCGATGTTTACACCGTGATAGCCACGCGCACGACCAATCATCTTGGTCTTGGTGGCCTGACCTTTGAGGCGCCAGTACGCACGCACCATTTTCACCGCGGTGTCGGCGCACTCAGAACCGGAGTCAGTGAAGAACACATGATTAAGGTTGCCGGGTGTCAGGTCGGTGATCTTTTCCGCCAGTTGGAAGGACAGCGGATGACCGTACTGAAAGCCAGGCGAGTAGTCCAAGGTGCCCAACTGCCTGGCCACCGCCTCCTGGATTTCCTTGCGCGTGTGCCCGGCGCCACAGGTCCAAAGACCCGACAGCGAGTCATAAACCTTGCGCCCTTTGTCATCCGTCAGCCAACTGCCCTCGGCCGCGACGATCAAACGTGGATCGCGCTGAAAATTGCGGTTGGCGGTGTACGGCATCCAATGCGCATCCAATTTCAGTTGGCTGGCCAGGGACGAAGGGGCGTTTTCGGGCATGTTCATCAGCAAAACCTCGCAGGGCAAAAGGCAGCGTCGGGATTGAAAAGCGTTCTTGCAGCTAAATTGACACGACGATAAAGTCGGTGAAATTCAACTCTTCTAACCTTCAGTCAGGGCGTCACTAAACTATGAGCATTCGTCGTCCCGACCCCCTGGCCCAAGTCAGCGACTTCGATATTCGTTTATTGCGCATCTTCCGCAGCGTGGTGGAATGCGGCGGGTTCTCTGCCGCCGAAACCGTGCTCGGCATCGGGCGCTCGGCCATCAGCCAACAAATGAGCGATCTCGAACAGCGACTGGGTCTAAGACTTTGCCAACGTGGCCGCGCGGGGTTCTCACTCACCGAAGAAGGTCGCGAGGTGTACCAGTGCGCCCTGCAATTGTTGAGCGCGCTGGAGAGTTTTCGCACCGAGGTCAATGGCTTGCACCAGCATTTGCGTGGCGAGTTGATCATCGGTCTGACCGACAACCTCGTCACCCTGCCCCACATGCGCATTACACATGCCTTGGCACAATTGAAAGAACGCGGGCCGGACGTGCAGATACAAATCCGCATGATCGCGCCCAACGAAGTGGAACAAGGCGTACTCGATGGCCGCCTGCATGTGGGCGTCGTGCCTCAGGCCAGCGCTCTGTCCGGCCTGGAATACCAGCCGCTCTACAGTGAACGTTCGCTGCTCTACTGCGCGGTGGGTCATCCGCTGTTCTATGCCGACGACAAGGCGCTGGACGACGCACGCATCGACAGCCAGGACGCCATTGCCCCGACCTTCCGCCTGCCCGCGGACATCCAGGCCCGCTATCAGGCGCTCAATTGCACCGCCAGCGCCTCGGACCGCGAAGGCATGGCATTCCTGATCCTCACCGGTCGCTACATCGGCTATTTGCCCGATCACTACGCCGGCCTCTGGGTGCAACAAGGCCGACTGCGCGCGCTGAAACCGACTACACGTTTTTACGATTTGAGCCTGGCATCGGTCACGCGCAAGGGCCGTCGCCCTCATTTGGTGCTGGAAAGCTTTCTCGATAGCCTGGCCGCAACGCGCTAATTCAGGCCCAGGCACAAAAGTTGAGCAGCTGGACAGCTTTTTGCAAGGGCATCAGGACCTGGAACCGTCCGCCTAGAGTTTGCCCGCCATGCCACCTGAATCTTCCACCCCCAGCGATCTGATCTACGGCCTCAACGATCGCCCGAAACCCGCCGCCGCCCTCTTGGCCGCTCTGCAACATGTGTTGGCCGCGTTTGTCGGAATCATTACCCCGCCGCTGATCATCGGCTCCACCCTCGGCCTTACTGCACATTTGCCCTACCTGATCAGCATGGCCTTGATGGTGTCCGGTGTAGGCACATTCATCCAGGCGCGTAGGCCATTTGGTATTGGCGCCGGAATGATCTGCCTGCAAGGCACCAGTTTTGCGTTTCTCGGCGCGGTGCTGTCAGCCGGTTTTCTGGTCAAACAACGCGGCGGCAGCCCGGAAGACATCATGGCGATGATCTTCGGTGTGTGTTTTTTCGGCGCAGCCGTGCAGATCGTCCTCAGCCGTTTCATTGGCCAGTTGCACCGCGTAATCACACCGCTGGTCACCGGCATCGTGATAACGCTGATCGGCATCAGCCTGATCAAAGTCGGCATTACCGACCTGGGCGGCGGCTTCAATGCCGCCGATTTCGGCGCTCCCACCAATCTGGCGCTGGGGCTGTTCGTGGTGCTGACGATCATTTTGCTCAATCGCTCGGACACGCCGTGGGTGCGCCTTTCGGCGATCATCATCGGCCTGGCCCTGGGGAGTCTGGCGGCCTGGTTTAGTGGCAAGCTGGTGCCTCAGTCCCTGCCGAATTTGCCTCTGGTCAGTTTGCCGATACCGTTTCGGTTTGGTTTCAACTTCGACTGGAGCGCTTTCCTACCGATTGCACTGATCTATCTGATCAGCAGCATCGAAACCGTCGGCGACCTGACCGCCAATTGCATGATCGCCCGCCAGCCCATCAGCGGCCCCTCCTATATAAGCCGACTCAAAGGCGGCGTGCTGGGCGACGGTGTGAGCTGCATGATCGCCGCCACCTTCAGTGCATTTCCCAACACCACCTTCGCGCAGAACAACGGCGTGATCCAACTCACCGGCGTCGCCAGCCGTTACGTCGGCTTATATATCGGTGGAGTGCTGTTTTGCCTCGGTCTGTTTCCGCTGATCGGGGCGGTGCTGCAGCAAATCCCCAAGCCGGTATTGGGCGGCGCGACCCTGGTGATGTTCGGCAGTGTCGCCGCCGCAGGCGTGCGTATCCTTGCGCAGGCGCCACTGGACAGACGCAGCATGCTGATCATCGCCACTTCATTCGGCGTCGGCCTGGGAATCGCCGCTCAACCGAACCTGCTGCACCTGATGCCCGCACTGATACAGAACCTGTTCGACTCCGCCATCACCAGCGGCGGCCTGACTGCGATTGTGCTGTGCCTGCTGCTGCCGGAAGCCAAAACCCCCGGTGCTGCCGCAAACCACGCAGTGGAAAGCGACACGCTGGAATCACTTTGACGGTTTTATTGCATCGGGACTTGTCTGGGGCTTGAGGGTGGGTTATCTGTGCACACGTCGTCTCTATCGATCAGCACGGTAATCTCCATGAGCCTCGAAGTTCCTGCCCACAGCAACCACGCCGGTAAGCCCGCCAGCCGCATTCGGCAAAAGAACGAACAAGCGATTCTGCAGGCTGCTGAAGATGAGTTCGCGCGTCATGGTTACAAGGGCACCAGCATGAATACCATTGCTGCCAGCGCCGGGCTGCCCAAGGCTAACTTGCATTACTACTTCACCAATAAGCTGGGCCTGTATATCGCGGTGCTCAGCAATATCCTCGAGCTGTGGGACAGTACCTTCAACGCTCTGACCGCCGAGGACGATCCCGCCGAAGCACTGACCCGCTATATCCGCACCAAAATGGAGTTTTCACGCCGCCAGCCCCAGGCCTCGCGGATCTTCGCCATGGAAATCATCAGCGGCGGCGAATGCCTCACCGAATATTTCAGCCAGGACTACCGCGCCTGGTTCAGCGGGCGCGCGGCGGTGTTCCAGGCGTGGATCGACGCCGGCAAAATGGACCCTGTCGACCCCGTCCACCTGATCTTCCTGCTGTGGGGCAGCACCCAGCACTACGCCGACTTCGCCACCCAGATCTGCCGTGTCACCGGGCGCACTCGCCTGACCAAACAAGACATGGACGACGCCGGCACCAACCTGATCCATATCATTCTCAAAGGCTGCGGCATCAAGCCGGCCCTCTAGACGAAGCAACCTATGCCTTTCACGCTCACCGGCCTTTGCGAGTTTCGTGAAGAGATACGCAAAAGCCGCTTTATAACCCTCGCCGCACCGATTACCAGCCCCCAGGACGCCCAGGCGTTTTTCGAGCAGCACAGTGTCCAAGACGCCACGCACAACTGCTGGGCCTGGAAACTGGGCGATCAGTACCGCAGCAACGACGATGGCGAACCTGGCGGCACGGCCGGCCGACCGATCCTGGCCGCCATCGAGGCGCAAGGCTTCGACCAGGTCGCGGTGCTGGTTATCCGTTGGTACGGCGGCATTCAACTGGGCACCGGAGGGCTCGCCCGTGCCTATGGCGGTGGCGCGAATAAATGCTTGCAAAACGCCGAGCGCATCGAGCTGATCAGCCGCGTGCCGTTGACCTGTGCCTGCGGTTTCTCCGAATTGAATCTGGTCAAACTGCGTGTGGCCGAACTGGGCGGGCTGGTGGTGGAAGAAACCTTCACCGCCAATGGCGTCGAACTGCAACTGGCCCTGGGCGAGGCGCACATCGAAACCCTGCAGACCCAACTCGCCGACTTGAGCCGTGGCCGCATCCTCCTGCAACGCTGAAACTGCTACTGTTGTGCGCTGAAACTCCCTGAACCGCGATTTCATAGGAAGCCTTTCATGTCTACGTCAAAAACCGCATTGATCATCGGCGCCTCCCGTGGGCTGGGCCTCGGCCTGGTCAAGCAACTGCTCCAGGACGGTTGGGACGTGACCGCCACCGTGCGCGATCCGAACAAGGCCGATGCGCTGAAAGCCGTTGGTCCGGTGCAGATCGAGAAACTCGACATGGACGATCAGCAAGCCGTAATCGCCCTGAATCAGCGGCTCAAGGACCGCACCTTCGATCTGCTGTTCGTCAATGCCGGCGTCAAAGGCCCGGATAACCAGGAACCCGGCCACGCCACCCTCGCCGAAGTCGGCAAGTTGTTCTTCACCAACGCCGTAGCGCCGATCAACCTGGCCCAGCGTTTTGTCGGGCAAATCCGCAAAGACAGTGGCGTGTTGGCGTTCATGAGTTCGGTGCTGGGCAGCGTCACCATTGCCGACGGCTCCGACATGGCGCTGTACAAGGCCAGCAAGGCCGCGCTCAACTCCATGACCAACAGCTTCATCACCCAACTGGGCGACCATCGGCTCACCGTGCTGTCAATGCACCCGGGCTGGGTGAAAACCGACATGGGCGGCGAAAACGCACACATCGATGTCGACACCAGCGTGCGCGGCCTGGTGGATCAAGTGAACGCCTTCAGCGGCAAGGGTGGCCATCACTTCGTGGACTACAAAGGCGACACCATTGCCTGGTGAGCATTAAGGAAGTACATGTGGGAGGGGGTTGTCCTTCCCACACAAATCAATCCACTTTCCTACAAACCGAACTCCACGTAATCTAGCGCCTCGCCCCACCGGCGACCCTGGATCAGCAGACAGGGCAACACTGAGCTGGCAAACCTGAACCCATCATTCAGAGGAGCCGGCCAATGCCTGCGACCCGTATCTGGTTAAAAAACCCCCTCGCGATTTTCACCGCCAATGGCCTCGATGCCCGTGGCGGCCTGGTGGTGCAAGACGGCGTAATCGCCCAAGTGCTGGCGCTCGGCCAAGTACCTGCGCAGCCTTGTTCACAGGTGTTCGACGCCGGTGAGCATGTGGTCCTGCCCGGTCTGATCAACACCCATCATCACTTCTACCAGACCCTCACCCGCGCCTGGGCGCCCGTGGTCAATCAGCCCTTGTTTCCGTGGCTGAAAACCCTCTACCCGGTCTGGGCGCGGCTGACCCCGGCAAGGCTCGCCCTGGCCACGAAAGTGGCGTTGGCCGAACTTTTGCTCTCCGGCTGCACCACGGCGGCCGACCACCACTACCTGTTCCCCGACGGCCTGGAACACGCTATCGACGTGCAAGTGGACAGCGTGCGCGAACTGGGCATGCGCGCGATGCTCACCCGCGGCTCCATGAGCCTGGGCGAGGCCGATGGCGGCCTGCCACCGCAGCAGACCGTGCAACAAGGACAGGTGATCCTGGACGACAGCCAGCGCCTGATCCGCGCCTACCATCAACGCGGCGACGGCGCACAGATCCAGATTGCCCTGGCACCTTGCTCGCCGTTTTCAGTCACGCCGCACATCATGCGCGCCAGCGCCGACCTGGCCACTCAACTGGATGTGCGCCTGCACACTCACCTGGCCGAAACCCTCGACGAAGAAGATTTTTGCCTGCAACGTTTCGGCCTGCGCACGGTGGATTACCTCGACAGCGTCGGCTGGCTCGGCCCACGCACCTGGCTGGCCCACGGCATTCATTTCAACCCGGATGAAATTGCACGCCTGGGGCAGGCCGGCACCGGGATCTGTCATTGCCCAAGTTCCAATATGCGCCTGGCCTCGGGCATCTGCCCGACCCTGGACCTGATCGCCGCCGGTGCGCCGATCGGCCTGGGCGTGGACGGCTCGGCCTCCAACGATGCGTCGAACATGATCCTCGAGGCGCGCCAAGCCCTGTATATCCAGCGCCTGCGTTATGGCGCGCAGCACATCACCCCCGAAGGCGTGCTCGGCTGGGCCACCAAAGGCTCGGCACAGTTGTTGGGCCGTACGGATATCGGCGAATTGGCCGTCGGCAAACAGGCCGACCTGGCGCTGTTCAAGCTCGACGAGCTGCGCTTTTCCGGCAGCCATGACCCGATTTCGGCGCTGCTGCTGTGCGGCGCCGACCGAGCGGACCGGGTGATGATCGGCGGAAAATGGCGAGTCATCGACGGACAGGTGGAAGGCCTGGATTTGAAAGGCCTGATCGCCGATCACACCCAGGCGGCGCGAGCGTTGATCGCCGGAACCTGATCCAGCCCCCTCGCCTGCGGGGTTCGGCGCAGCTTACAGGCCCAGCAGCGACAACATGATAAAGGTCGCAAACAGCACAAAGTGGGTCATCCCTTCGATGGCATTCGTCTCGCCATCGTTGAGGTTGATCGCACTGACGATCAACGTGATAAACACCATCACGGTTTGCACGGGGGTCATTGCCATCTGGAACGGTTGGCCGGTGTAGAGCGCCATGGCCTCCATCACCGGCACAGTCAGGATCACCGTCGACAACGAGGCGCCCAACGCGATGTTAACCACCGACTGCATTCGGTTGGCCAAGGCGGCGCGCAAGGCCGTCAGGATTTCCGGCGCTGCCGAAATGGCCGCCACCACAATCGCCGTCACCACCGGCGGCGCGCCGGTGCCTTCAAGGCCAAGGTCGAGGGTCTTGGACATCACCTCCGCCAACGCACCGATCACCACCACGCCAAACACCAAAGTACCAATGGAAAACGCCAGGCTGACCGGCGCCGCTTCCTCTTGCGTCGGCAACTTCTTACGGCGTTTTTCCGGGTAGCTGTAGCTGAAGAAATAACTGTGCGGCCCCACCTGCATCCTCAGGAACAAGGTGTACAGCACGACCATCGCGCCGATGGTGAACGCTGAGTAAATTTTCCAGTCGCCCTCGGGGATAAATTCCGGCACGACCATCGATACACCCATGGCAGTGAGGATCATCACACTGTAGGTGCGCGCCGAATCGTCGTTGTAGGACTGTTCGCCATGTTTGATCCCGCCCATCAGCGCGGCCAGACCCAGGATGCCGTTGATGTCGAGCATCACCGCCGAGTAAATGGTGTCGCGCACCAGGGTCGGTGACGGTTCGTTACTCATCATGATCGCCAGGATCACCACCTCCACCAGCACGGCCGCGAGGGTCAGGATCATGGTGCCGTAGGGGTCGCCGACTTTTTCCGCCAGTTGCTCGGCATGGTGCGCCACGCGCATCGACGCCATCACGATAAACGCAATCAACGCCAACCCCGCGAGCAACGCCACCATTTGCCCGCTGTGCAGCATCCAATGCTCCAGCGGATAGGCGGCGATGGCGGCAATCAGCGCCAGCAGCATGAATTTTTCTTGCTTGAGGGATGTGAGCATTCCGGGCCTTTTAGTGCGGCAAATCAGTCATTGATGGGGTACAGACTGCGCCACGCCGCTAACGTTTCGTTACACCTTAGTTCACGTCGCCCTTGCGCGAGTTAAACCAATACTCTCCTGCTGGTCAGGTTTTGCCGATTATTTCAGCCATGGCCTGTAGAATGCGGCGATTGCACCTGATGAGAATTTAGACATGTACGATTGGCTCAACGCCCTGCCCAAGGCCGAACTGCACCTGCACCTGGAGGGCTCGCTGGAGCCTGAGCTGCTGTTTGCCCTGGCCGAGCGCAATAAAATCGCGCTGCCGTGGAACGACGTCGACACCCTGCGCAAGGCCTACGCCTTCAACAACCTGCAAGAATTTCTCGACCTGTATTACCAGGGCGCCGATGTACTGCGCACCTCCCAGGACTTCTATGACCTGACCTGGGCCTACCTGCTGCGTTGCAAAGCCCAGAATGTGATCCACACCGAGCCATTCTTCGATCCGCAAACCCACACCGATCGTGGCATCCCCTTCGAAGTGGTGCTGAACGGCATCGCCGCCGCGCTCAAAGATGGCGAACAGCAATTGGGTATCACCAGCGGTTTGATCCTCAGCTTCCTGCGCCACCTGAGCGAAGCAGAAGCCGAGAAAACCCTGGACCAGGCCCTGCCGTTCCGCGATGCGTTCGTGGCCGTTGGCCTGGACAGCTCGGAAATGGGCCACCCGCCAAGCAAGTTCCAGCGCGTGTTCGATCGCGCACGGCATGAAGGCTTCCTCACCGTGGCCCACGCCGGCGAAGAAGGCCCACCGGAATACATCTGGGAAGCCCTCGACCTGCTGAAAATCGAGCGTATCGACCACGGCGTGCGCGCCATCGAAGACGAGCGCCTGATGCAACGTATTATCGACGAACAGATCCCGCTCACCGTGTGCCCGTTGTCCAACACCAAGCTCTGCGTGTTCGACGACATGGCCCAGCACAACATCCTCGACATGCTCGAACGGGGCGTGAAAGTGACGGTGAACTCGGACGACCCGGCGTATTTCGGCGGCTATGTCACCGAAAACTTCCACGCGCTGTATGAATCCTTGGGCATGACCCAGGACCAGGCCAAACGCCTGGCGCAGAACAGCCTGGATGCGCGGTTGATCAAGCCGTAACAAAAAAGGGAGGGTGCCTGCACCCTCCCTTCTTTTTTGGCCACGGTTTTCAGGCTTCGGCCAATTCTTCGAGGGTCTTGCCCTTCGTCTCCATCCCGAACACCCACACCACCAGCGCCGCCACCGCAAAACACAACGCGCCCAGGGCAAACACCCCGCCCTGCCCGGTCACCGGAAATACCAGTCCGGTCACCAGCGGCCCGAGCAATGAGCCGACCCGACCGATCGCCGAGGCGAACCCGGACCCGGTCGCTCGCGCCGAGGTGGGGTACAACTCCGGCGTGTAGGTATAGAGCACCGCCCACATGCCAAACAAAAAGAACTGCATCAACAGTCCGGTGGTGATCAGCAAACCGACATTGCCGCCAAACACCGCACTCTGCCCATACAGAAACGCCATCACACCGCCGCCCAGCAGCGTCACCACGCACACCGGCTTACGCCCCCAGCGCTCGACCAACCAGGCCGCCATCAAAAAGCCGGGAATCCCGCCCAGGGAAATGATCACCGTGTAATACACCGATTGGGTCACCGCAAAACCGGACTGCTGCAACAGCGCGCTCAGCCATGAGGTCAGCCCGTAGAAACCGAGCAAGGCAAAGAACCAGACGCTCCAGATCATCAGCGTGCGCCGGCGATACTGCGCCGACCACAATTGCTGGAATGCCGAAAAGAAATTCCCCGGCACGCTCTGCACCCGTGGCAGGCCAATCGGTTCCGGCAAGTCGGCGCGCCCCAGAGAGGTGCGCACTTTGTGCTCGATCCCCAGCAACACTTTGTCCGCCGCGTCATGGCGTCCAGCCTGTTCCAACCAGCGCGGCGACTCAGGGATGAAAAAGCGAATCGCCAGCACAAACACCGCCGGTACCGCCAGCACCAGGAAGATGTCGCGCCAGCCGATCACCGGCAGCAGGAAATACGAGAGCACCCCCGCCGCGACAAAGCCCAACGGCCAGAAACCGTCCATCAACGCGATATAACGCCCGCGTGCCTTGGCCGGGATCAGCTCGGACAGCATCGACTGCGCAATCGGAAACTCCATGCCCATGCCGATCCCCAGCAGGATACGAAACAGCGTCAACATCTCCACGGATTGCGCCGTCGAACACAGGTAGCTGGCAATCCCCCACAACACAATGCTCGACTGGAACACCGGCTTACGCCCGAAACGATCGGCAAGCATCCCGGACAAAGACGCGCCCACCACCATGCCGAAAAAACTCGAACTGGCGAGCAGACCTGCCTGGGCGGTGCTCAAGCCGAATTCGGCTTTGATCGAACCCAGCAGGAACGTCATCATCGCCAGGTCCATGGAGTCGAAGAAAAACGCCAAGGCGATGATGATAAAAATCACCCGGTGATAACCGCTGATGGGTAACCGTTCGAGCCGTTCCGCCGCACTGAAACCTTGCATACCCATGCCGCACCCCCTGTTGAAAAAAACCCTCGGCGAGTGTGCGGCATGCTTTTTCCGGGTTATTGCTGGATGCGACCTGATTGAAACTCTAAGCGACGACCGTGCGGCCAGCCTTACTCGTTCGCGGCCAGGCGAGCGATCTCCGCGTGCCCCACGGCATTGATCTGCAGGGCCTGGGACTCGTTGACCAGGCTGACCCAATTGGACTGCAGGAACAGCTGCAACAACCCCGCACCCAATGTACCGCCCAGATGCGGATGCTGTTGGCTCCAGTCAAAACAATCGCACGCCAGGGGCGAGGCCAGCGCCTGGGTAAAAATACCCAGGCTCGCCAACCGATGCGCGCCTTTGACGGTGATATCCAGGCGCTGTTCATAACGCTCGATCCACCCCGCCGCCCTCATGCGCGCGTACAGCCCCGCCGCCAGCTCGCCCCCCAGGTGGCCATGGCACAGCCGCGCTTGGCGCAATGCCGGCGGTGCCGCCAGGACCGGCAACGGAGCATCCAGCGCGGCGCGGGCCGCACTGGCCAGGGTAGTGCTGGCCAAGGCATCGATGGCATGGCTGACATCGGCGGCCGCCACACGGAACAGGCGCCGGCCACGTCGAGCCTCGGCGCGCAGCAGCCCACTGCCGATGAGCCGCGCCAAATGCGCATTGGCCGACGCCGGCGTCAGCCCGGCCAGCCTTGCCAACTCCTCCGACGACTTGGCGGAACCGTCCATCAAGGCCCAGAGCATGGCAATGCGTTTTGGCTCGGCCAGCAAGCCAGCGATCTGGCTGATACAAGGTGCTGCTTCCATCTGTTCACTCCCTGTCGAATCACGTTTCTGCTGCGGTTGGCGGCAAAGTATAGGTGCGCCAACCGCCGGTTCCGCGCGGTCTTACAGCGTGGATAGGGACAGAACCTGAGTGAAATTTCCTGCTGTGATGGAGTCTATTGGTCGGTGCCTGCCGGCTCCGGCATCTGCGCGGTCAGGATCGCACAGCGGGACACAAGCATTTCCCGCAACAGGTTGATCGGTTTGCTCAAGTGCGTACGGTGCGCGCACAACAGATTGAGCGGCGTGGCCTCGCCGCGCAGTTGCGGCAGGACCAGGCGCAGACGCCCGGCGAGCACGTCGGTGCTCACATCCAGCCAGGATTTATAGGCGATGCCCACACCGGCCACGGCCCAGCGCCGCACCACATCGGCGTCATCGCTGAAACGGTTGCCGCTGACCGTCAGACTGATATCGCGCTTGCCGTCGTGAAAAACCCAATGGTCATGCACGCGGCCGCCGAGCCTATACAACAGGCAATTGTGCTGGGCCAGTTGCTCCAGGTGCCGGGGTTCGCCGTGACGCGCCAGGTAGCTGGGGGCGGCACACAGCACGCGAACATTGTTCGGCGCCACCGGCAACGCCACCAGGCTGGAGTCCTCGGGTTCGCCGTAGCGCAGGGCGATATCCACCGGCTGGCGAAACAGGTCGGCGATCCGATCGCCCAGCAACAGGCGCACATTGAGTTGCGGGTGTTCACGCTGGAAGTCATCCAGCCACGGCAATAACTGGTTACGGCCGAAGTCCGACGGTGCCGACAATTGCAGGACTCCGCTGACATGGTCCTGCCCGCTGGCCAACAAGCGCCGTCCCTCATCCAGGGAACCCAGCGCCGCGCGGGCATACTCAAGAAACCCCTCGCCTTCGGCGGTCAAGCGCAGGCTACGGGTGGAGCGCGCCAGCAAACGCGCGCCCAGCTGCTGCTCGATGCGCTTGAGCGCCGCACTGGCCACGGCCGGCGATAAGTCCATCACCCGCGCCGCCGCAGACAGGCTACCCAAATCCGCCGCACGTACAAACAGTTGCAAATCGTCAAAGCGCAGCATTATCAAAATTCCATTGAAACAGCCCGCTGTTTTAGCCGCTTTTATGTTGCCTGGAAATAGCCAATCATCTGCGCATCCCACTGCCAACGTGCCAGGAGTCGCTTATGTCCGCTGCCTTTAACGTTATCGCCACACTGATCGCCAAACCCGGCCAACAGGCCACCCTGGAAACCCTGCTGCGCGGCCTGCTGGCACCCACGCGCCATGAAGCCGGCTGCGAGCAATACGACCTGCACCAGGACCAGCAGCACCCCGAAACCTTCTACATGCTCGAACGCTGGCGCGACGATGCTGCGTTGGCCGCCCACGACCAGAGCGCGCATATCCAGGACTTCCGCGCCCAAGCGGCGGATGTACTCGAACATTTCGAACTCAAGCGCCTGAATTTTCTGGCCTGATCACTGCCCTTTTCCGGAGCCCCCATGAAAGCCATTGCCTACTACGCGTCATTGCCCATCAACGACCCACAGTCCCTGCAAGACATCGAACTGCCGGCCCCCGTCGCCGGCCCGCGCGACCTGCTGGTGGAAGTCAAAGCCATCTCGGTCAACCCGGTGGACACCAAGGTGCGCCAGAACGTCGCCCCGGAACCCGGTACCGCCAAGGTGCTGGGCTGGGATGTCGCCGGCGTGGTCAAGGCGGTCGGCAGCGACGTGAGCCTGTTCAAGGCTGGCGACAAAGTGTTCTACGCCGGTTCCCTGACGCGCCCGGGCGGCAACAGCGAGTTGCACACGGTGGACGAACGCATCGTCGGGCATATGCCCAAAAGCCTGGGCTTTGCCGAAGCCGCCGCGCTGCCGCTGACCGCTATCACGGCCTGGGAGCTGCTGTTCGAGCGCCTGCAGATCCGCGAGGGCAAGGAGGATCAAGGCCAGAGTCTGCTGATCGTGGGTGCCGCCGGCGGTGTGGGTTCGATCCTGACCCAATTGGCCCGCCAACTGACAGCGTTAAAGGTGATCGGCACCGCCTCGCGCCCGGAAACCCAGGCATGGGCCAAAGCACTGGGCGCCCATCGGGTGATCGACCACAGCCAGCCGCTGAGCGAAGCCTTGCACCAGGCGGGCGAGGCGCAAGTGACTCATGTCGCCAGCCTGACCCAGACCGAGCACCACTTGGACCAACTGGTCGAAGCGCTGCAACCTCAGGGCAAGCTCGCGCTGATCGACGACCCCAAGGCGCTGGACGTGAGCAAGCTCAAGCGCAAGAGCCTGTCGCTGCACTGGGAATTCATGTACACGCGCTCGATGTTTGAGACGCCGGACATGATCGAACAGCACCACCTGCTCAATCGCGTGGCTGAACTGATCGACGCCGGCACGCTGAAAACCACGGTGGGCGAGCACTTCGGTGCGATCAACGCAGCGAACCTGCGTCGGGCCCACACGTTGCTGGAGAGCGGCAAGGCCAAGGGCAAGATCGTGCTGGAAGGTTTCTGACAGCCGTCTGTGGGCGCCGTCTGTTATTCGTGTGAGTGATAGACGGCGCCACTAGTCAGAGAGTTGACCTTTGTCATATTTGCGAGCGCATTCGGGTTTATATTGGCCGCCTTTGCCACGATTCTTTTACGTGAGGAAGTCAGCAATGAAGATCCTGATAAAAGCGTTAGCAAAATCCCAGTGGGAGGTCCGCCTGGACCACAAAGCCATTACCTTTCGCAGTGAAGCCGAGGCCCGTGCCTTTGCCGAGACCCTGCAAGCGCGCATCCAGGCGCCGCACGCTTTCCCGATCAGCCAGCAACGCGCCGCCGCTGGCTGAAACCGTCCGTCAGCCCTGCGCCTGCAAGGCCCTGGCCCGTTGCAGGCGCAAGGTCGACATGGCCACCGTCACCGCCAATAACCCGCACAAGCTGATGACCATCGCCATCGGCAAGGCCGTCCCATCGTGTAACACCCCGACCAGCGACGCCGCTCCCGCGGCCACGCCGAACTGAATGCAACCGAGCAACGCCGACGCGCTGCCGGCCCGAGCGCCTTGGCCGGCCATGGCGCACGCCGAGGTATTGGGCAGGATGCAGCCCAGACTGGCGATGCAAATAAACAGCGGCACCAGCAACGGCCACAACGCGTCGGTGCGCAACGCGGCCACACCCAGCAGCGTCAGCGCTGCCGCCACATACACCCACACCGTGCGCGACAGCAGGAACGCAGGGCCACGCTTGGCCAACAGGCGCGCATTGAGCTGGGCCACCAGGATAAAACCCGCAGCGTTGGAGCCGAACACCCAGCCGTAGTGCTCGGCGGGTACGCCGTAGAGTTTGATAAATACGAAAGGTGAGCCTGCGATGTAGGCAAACATCCCGGCAATCGACAATGCGCCGGTGAGGGCATAGCCGAGGTAGACACGGTCCGAGAGCAACTGAAGGTAACGACGCAGCGAGCCGGACAACGGCTGGCGCGGTTGATGGGCCGGGAAGGTTTCCGGCAGTCCCACCGCTACGGCGACGGCGGCCATCACACTGAAGATCGACAGCGCCAGAAAGATCGACTGCCAGCCCCACAAGCCCACCATCAAACCGCCGGCCAGCGGCGCAAGGATCGGCGCCAGGCCAGTCACCAGCATCAGTTGGGAGAACACTTTGGCCGAGCCCACGGGGTCGCACTTGTCGCTGACCACCGCGCGGGAAATCACCATCCCCGCACAGCCGCCCAGGGCCTGCACGAAGCGCGCGCCGATCAGCCATTCCAGGGACGGCGCAAAGGCACAGGCGAAAGAGGCCAGGGTAAACAGGGTCACGCCGCTGAGCAGCGGCCCACGCCGACCGAAACGGTCCGCCAGCGGGCCGTAGATCAATTGGCCGATGGCCAGGCCGGCAAAATACACCGCCAGGGTCAGCTGGATATGTTTTTCATCGGTGGCGAAGGCCGTGGCCATCGATGGAAAACCAGGCAGGTAAAAATCGATCGCCAGCGGCGCGAAGGCGCTCAAGGCGCCCAGGATCAGAATGATGCGAAGGTTCATCGGGCACCCAAGTGAGTCGGCAGCCCGACAGTCTAGCCGCGCTTGGGTGCCTTGAACATTACGATAGCTCGCTAACTATTAAAAATCAGACGACGGTGTAGCCTTCTTCCTTGATCAGCCCGGCGATCGTTTCGCGGCTCAGTTGGCTCTGCACGCTGACCTGCTTGGCCGCCAGGTCTACCGTCACTTCGGCTGCCGGATCCCGGCTCTTCACCGCCTGGGTCACCGCTTTAACGCAATGGCCGCAGGTCATTCCTTCCACAGTGAACACTTGCATGACATGACTCCTTTGATGAGGTTGAACCCAGTCTCGACCTTGCCACGATGGCAAGGTCAAGTTCCTGAGAAATCGGCCGGGCTGGTATTCGGGAGCGACGTCGGCCAAGCTTGAACTTTCCCAAGCTGTGAACCACGGAGTACTCGCCATGCGCTGGTCGTTTTTTGGCCTTGTGGGCCTGATGAGCTTGTCTGCCGCCGCGCCCCAGGCCCTGGCCGCTGAAGACTATGCGGTACTGATCATTTCCAGGGAGCGCCTGGAAGTGCCGACCAACTGCGAGATCGGCCTGTACCTCAACGATCAGTTGGCGGGTCGGCTGTTCCAGGAGCAGTCCACCTCGTTCAACTTGCCGGCGGGCAATCTGTCGCTGCGTCTCAAGCTGCTGCCGGGTCAGTCACCGGGCTGCCTGCCAGGCCTGCTGGCACCGCCGGCGCAGAACATTACGTTGAAGGTCGGCGACGTAAGCAAGCTGCGTATCGCCCAAGGCCCGGACGGCATGTACCTCAAGCCCGCCGCACTGGAATACTGAAGGCGCTTGACCTTACCCACAGGTCAAGGTTGATCCTGGGGGCTACTTCTCCTGGAGGACTGCCCCATGAATGGAACCACCACCTTTGACCTGCCCATCGGCGGCATGACCTGCGCCAGCTGCGCCGGCCGTGTCGAGCGCGCGCTGGGCAAGGTGCCGGGGGTGCAGAGCGTCAGCGTCAATCTGGCCAATGAGCGTGCTCACGTCGAAGTCCTCGGCCAGATAGACCCCAGCGTGCTGATCGCCGCCGTCGACAAAGCCGGCTACAGCGCCAGCCTGCCGCAAACCGAAACCCGCACCGCCGCCGATCAAGCCCAGCGCCTGCGCCGCGAGCGCTGGGCCTTGCTGCTGGCCATTGTTCTGGCATTGCCCCTGGTGCTGTCGATGCTGGTGCAGCCGTTCGGCCTGCATTGGATGCTGCCGGCCTGGGTGCAATTCGCCCTGGCCACCCCAGTGCAATTCATCCTCGGCGCGCGTTTTTACGTGGCCGCCTGGAAAGCCGTGCGCGCCGGAGCGGGCAATATGGATTTGCTAGTCGCCATCGGCACCAGCGCCGGTTACGGCCTGAGCGTGTACGAATGGCTCACCGCTCCGGCCGGCAGCATGCCGCATCTGTATTTTGAAGCTTCTGCGGTGGTGATCGCCCTGATCCTGCTGGGCAAATACCTGGAAAGCCGCGCCAAGCGCCAGACCGCCAGCGCCATCCGCGCCCTGGAAGCCTTGCGCCCCGAACGGGCGACCCGCGTGCGCGATGGCCATGAGCAAGAGGTGGCAATCACCGCCTTGTCGCTCAACGACGTGGTCAGCGTCAAACCCGGCGAGCGTTTCCCGGTGGACGGTGAGGTGATCGAAGGTCAGAGCCATGCCGACGAAGCCTTGATCAGCGGCGAGAGTTTGCCGGTGCCCAAACAGCCCGGCGACAAGGTCACCGGCGGCGCCATCAACGGTGAAGGTCGCTTGCTGGTGCGCACCACCGCGCTGGGCGCCGAAAGCGTCCTGGCGCGGATCATCCGCCTGGTGGAAGACGCCCAGGCCGCCAAGGCGCCGATCCAGAAACTGGTGGATAAGGTCAGCCGCGTGTTTGTACCGGCCGTACTGGTGCTGGCGCTGATTACGCTGCTGGGCTGGTGGCTGTACGGTGCGCCGCTGGAAACCGCCATTATCAATGCGGTCGCGGTGCTGGTGATCGCCTGCCCTTGCGCCCTGGGCCTGGCCACACCCACCGCGATCATGGCCGGCACCGGCGTGGCGGCGCGCCATGGCATTCTGATCAAGGACGCCGAAGCCTTGGAGCGCGCCCATGAAGTGAGCGCCGTGGTGTTCGACAAGACCGGTACCCTCACCTCCGGCGCGCCCAGGATCGCGCACCTGATCTCGGTAAATGGCGATCAAGCCCAACTGTTGCAACAGGCTGGTGCCCTGCAACGCGGCAGTGAACACCCCTTGGCCAATGCGGTGCTGCAGGCCTGCCAAGAACAGCAGTTGAGCATCGCCGATGTCAGCGCCAGCCAATCCCTGACTGGGCGCGGTATCGCCGGCACCCTCGATGGTCGGCCACTGGCCTTGGGCAATCGTCGGCTGCTCGAAGACAGCGGCCTCACCCCCGGCGACCTGGCGGATACCGCCCAGGCCTGGGAGGCCGAAGGTCGCACGTTGTCCTGGTTGATCGAGCAAGGCGCGCAACCCCGGGTTCTGGGGCTGTTCGCGTTTGGCGATACCCTCAAGCCCGGTGCGCTGCAGGCCGTGGGGCAACTCAAGGCCCAGGGCATCAGCAGCCATCTGCTCACCGGTGACAACCGTGGCAGCGCGCGGGTGGTGGCGCAGGCGCTGGGCATCGATGATGTGCATGCCGAAGTGCTGCCCGCCGACAAAGCCGCCACCGTTACCACGCTGAAAAAAACCAATGTGGTGGCGATGGTCGGCGATGGCATCAATGACGCCCCGGCGCTGGCGGCCGCCGATATCGGCATCGCCATGGGCGGTGGCACCGATGTGGCCATGCACGCCGCCGGCATTACCCTGATGCGCGGCGACCCGCGCCTGGTTCCGGCCGCGCTGGAGATCAGCCGCAAGACCTACGCCAAGATCCGGCAGAACCTGTTCTGGGCCTTTGTGTATAACTTGATTGGCATTCCCCTGGCGGCGTTCGGCCTGCTCAACCCGGTGCTGGCGGGCGCGGCGATGGCGTTGTCCAGCGTCAGCGTAGTGAGCAATGCCTTGCTGTTGAAAACCTGGAAACCCAAGGATGTGGAGGATCAACACCCATGAACATCGGCCAAGCCGCCCGGCAAAGCGGCCTCAGCGCCAAGATGATTCGCTACTACGAATCCATCGGCCTGTTGAAAGCAGCTCACCGCACTGACAGCGGCTACCGCGTCTACGGCGCGGATGACCTGCACACATTGGCGTTTATCAAACGCGCGCGGGATCTGGGGTTTTCCCTGGAGGAAGTCGGCAAGCTGCTGACCTTGTGGCAGGACCGCAATCGCGCCAGCGCCGACGTAAAAGCCCTGGCGCGCCAGCACATCGACGCACTCAACCAGAAAATCCTGGAACTGGGCCAACTGCGCGACACCTTGCAGGACCTGGTGGAACACTGCCAGGGCGATGACCGGCCCGATTGCCCGATTCTTAAGGAGTTGGCGTCCGGCTCTTGCTGCTCCTAAGGGCATACGCAAAACCAATGTGGGAGAGAGATTGCCCGATAGCGGTGGATCAGCCAGCCGTTGCGGTAACTGAAACGCTGCCATCGGGGCATAGGTATCTTCACAAGTCTTAAAGGCGGACACATAACGCTGTGGTGAGCAGGCTTGCCCTGCGCTGGGGCGCGAAGCGGCCCCTCTCCGCACACTGTGGCGTATCAGGCCAAACCGGTTGTCAGGTTTTAGGGCCGCTTCGCAGCCCACCGCAGGGCAAGCCTGCTCACCACAAAAACCTCACTTTCTCAGGTTATGTTTTCTACCGAAGCTGTGTAGATACCTGTGCCACCGGGGGCAAGTCGAATCGTCGCACCGCCCCTCCCACCTGTTGATCTGCCTACAGCCGAAGACTATTGCATCCAGGGCGGCGGCGGTGGCTCGTCGGGGGTTTTGCTCGACGGCGCATCATCCGCCGCTCGAATCGCCTGGCGGCGCTCTTCATCCAGCCGCGCCGCTTCGATCTCACGGATCACGCCGCCGACATCCGCCAGCTCTTCGGGCTCGTCGAACTCGCCGGTCAAGACGCTGCCCGGGTGCAAGGTACCGGCTTCGTACAAGGCCCACATTTCCTTGGCGTACTTGGTCTTTTTCAGCTCCGGGGCAAAGCGCCCGAAGTAGGAAGCCATGTTGCCCACGTCGCGTTCCAGCATGCTGAATGCATGGTTGTTGCCCGCCGCATCCACTGCCTGGGGCAAGTCGATGATCACCGGGCCGGTCGGCGTGAGCAGCACGTTGAATTCGGACAGGTCACCGTGCACCAGACCGGTACACAGCATCAGCACGATCTGCGAAATCAGAAAGGCGTGGTACTCGCGGGCCTGATCCGGCTCCAGCACCACGTCGTTCAGACGCGGCGCGGCATCGCCATACTCATCGGCCACCAGTTCCATCAACAGCACGCCTTCGAGAAAGTCGTACGGCTGCGGCACGCGTACACCGGCGCCGGCCAAGCGGAACAACGCCGCGACTTCGGCGTTCTGCCAGGCGTCCTCGGTTTCTTTCTTGCCGAACTTGGAACCCTTGGCCATGGCCCGGGCCTGACGGCTGTTACGGACCTTACGGCCTTCCTGGTATTCGGATGCCTGACGAAAACTTCGTTTATTCGCCTCCTTGTAAACCTTGGCGCAACGCAATTCGTTGCCGCAGCGCACCACATAAACAGCTGCTTCTTTACCACTCATGAGTGGGCGCAGCACTTCGTCGACCAGACCGTCTTCGATCAGGGGTTCAATGCGTTTAGGAGTCTTCATCAGCTTTTATTGTGGGTCCTTTGTTACCAAATACGCGTATGGCACTCGTTATACGGCAATCGGCTCGCTGGTGGGAGAGGCGACTGATCTTTGCCCGTTGAAGAATGCAACCAATAGGCCAATTAAGGGCGCCCTCAGCGCTCGATGATCGCCGTCACACCTTGCCCACCCGCGGCGCAGATCGAGATCAGCCCACGGCCCTTGCCCGCCGTCGCCAGCAATTTGGCCAGGTTGGCGACAATGCGCCCGCCGGTAGCGGCAAACGGATGCCCCGCCGCCAGGGAACTGCCCTTGACGTTGAGACGGCTGCGGTCAATCGCGCCCAATGGCGCGTCCAGCGCCAGGCGAGTCTTGCAGTAATCGGCATCTTCCCAGGCCTTGAGCGTGCACAACACTTGGGCGGCGAAGGCTTCGTGGATCTCGTAGTAATCGAAGTCCTGCAATGTAAGACCATTCCTGGCCAGCAAGCGCGGCACCGCATACACCGGCGCCATCAGCAGGCCTTCGGCACCGTTGACGAAATCCACCGCCGCCGCTTCGCCATCGCGCAGATAGGCCAGGATCGGCAAGCCGCGCTCCTGGGCCCACGCCTCGCTGCCCAGTAACACCAGGGATGCGCCGTCCGTCAACGGGGTGGAATTGCCGGCGGTGAGCGTGCCCTTCTCGCTGCGTTCAAACGCCGGCTTGAGGGCGGCGAGTTTCTCCAGCGTCAGGTCGGGGCGCAGGTTGTTGTCGCGGGTCAGGCCCAAAAACGGGGTGGTCAGGTCGTCGTGCCAGCCTTCGGCGTAAGCGGCGGCCATTTTCCGGTGGCTCTCCAGGGCGAGTTGGTCCTGCTCGTCGCGGGGGATCTGCCAGGTCTGCGCCATCAACTCGCAATGCTGGCCCATGGACAAACCGGTGCGCGGTTCGCCATTGCGCGGCAGCTCGGGCTTGAGGTGATGGGGACGAAGTTGTAACAGGACTTTCAGTTTATCCGCCACGGACTTGCTGCGATTGGCCTGCAGCAGAATCCTGCGCAGGCCTTCGTTCACGCCGATGGGCGCGTCGGAGGTGGTGTCCACGCCGCCGGCAATGCCGCATTCGATCTGGCCCAGGGCAATTTTGTTGGCCACCAGCAGCGCCGCCTCCAGCCCTGTGCCGCAGGCCTGCTGAATGTCATAGGCGGGGGTTTGCGGGGACAGGCGCGAGCCGAGTACGCATTCGCGGGTCAGGTTGAAATCCCGCGAATGCTTGAGCACCGCCCCGGCGGCCACTTCACCCAGACGCAGGCCGTGCAGGTTGTAGCGTTCGATCAAGCCTTCCAGGGCGGCCGTCAGCATCGCCTGGTTGCTCGCCGTGGCGTAAGGGCCATTGGAGCGGGCGAAAGGAATGCGGTTACCGCCAATGATCGCTACACGCCGCAATTGAGTCATGGAAAGCTCCCTGTGTGTGATGGGCCGGGGTGGGACCGTTAAGCCTAGTCGAACGACTGCTACCCTGGGATGGTCAACCCTTTGAACCCCAGCCTTCGGAGAGCGTTCCATGTCTGACCGTTATATCGACTTCGCCAACTCCAGCCTCGGCCAGCGCCTGGTCGCCGCCATTGGCCTGCCGTCGCCGGGACGCCTGGAACGCTGGCAGGCCGGGCGCCTGCGTCCCGTCGAGGGCGCCTTGCTGCTCGGTGGCGGCGCGTTGGCGGCCCAGGTGCTGCCGTTCGCCAACAAACTCACCGACGCCGTCTACAGCTACGGCGCCGAACCGCTGGGCGCCCCCGCGTGGATCCCCGGCCACGGGCCCAAGCTCAAGGCGGTGGTGTTCGACGCCAGCGGCCTGCAGCACACCGATTCGCTCAAGCAACTGCGCGAATTCTTTCAGCCGCTGCTGAAAAATCTCGACCATAGCGCCCACTTGGTGATCCTCGGTCGCGCCCCGGAAAGCCTCAGCGATCCGTTCGCCGCCAGCGCCCAGCGCGCCCTGGAAGGCTTCAGCCGCTCTTTGGCCAAGGAACTGCGTAACGGCGGCGTGCTGCAGTTGCTGTATGTCGGCGACGGTGCCGAGGCGCAACTGGAAGGTGCGCTGCGTTTCTTCCTGTCGCCGAAAAGCGCCTACATCTCAGGCCAGGTGATTCGTCTGCAGGCCTGCGACACCCTGGTGGAGGACTGGACACGTCCGTTGGCGCGGCGCAAGGCTTTGGTCACCGGCGCCGCCCGTGGCATCGGCGCGGCCATCGCCGAAACCCTGGCCCGTGACGGCGCGCAGGTGATCCTGCTCGACGTGCCCCAGGCCAAGGCCGATCTGGAAGCCCTCGCCGCTCGCCTGGGCGCCCGCACCGTCGTATTGGATATCTGCGCCGAGGACGCCGCCACGCAGTTGATTGAACACCTGCCCGACGGCCTCGACATTCTGGTGCATAACGCCGGCATCACCCGCGACAAGACCCTGGCCAATATGACCCCGGAATATTGGGATGCGGTATTGGCGGTCAACCTGAATGCGCCGCAGGTACTGACCAAAGCCCTGCTCGACAGCGGCACCCTGCACGACAACGCCCGCGTGGTGCTGCTGGCCTCCATCAGCGGCATCGCCGGCAACCGCGGGCAAACCAATTACGCCGCGAGCAAGGCCGGCTTGATTGGCCTGGCCGAAGCCTGGGCGCCATCGCTCAAACCTCGGGGCATCAGCATCAATGCCGTCGCCCCCGGGTTTATCGAAACCCAGATGACCGCGCATATTCCGTTCGCCCTGCGTGAAGCCGGGCGGCGCATGAGTTCGCTGGGCCAGGGCGGTTTGCCTCAGGATGTCGCCGAGGCCGTGGCGTGGCTGGGCCAGCCCGGCTCCGGCGCGGTCAGCGGGCAAGCGCTGCGGGTGTGCGGGCAAAGTCTATTGGGAGCGTGAACATGCAGTGGCAGACCTTAAACAACCGACCGTTCCTGCCGCCACTGTATTGGCGCGCGGCGCTCAAGCGCAGGATCAGCGGCAACACGCTGCCCGACCGGGGGCTGCGCTGCCGGGTCAGCGTCGATCCCAAGGCGGTGGCGGCGTATCGCAAGGTATGCGGCTTTGCCGACAGCCCGATGTTGCCCGCCACCTACCCGCATATCCTCGCTTTCGGCGTGCAGATGCAATTACTCACCGACACCTCGTTCCCGTTCCCTCTGCTGGGGCTGATCCATCTGAGCAACCGTATCCGCGTCCACCGCCCACTGGGAG
The DNA here is from genome assembly GCF_030209095.1 of Pseudomonas sp. lyk4-R2A-8. Classification (NCBI taxonomy): domain Bacteria; kingdom Pseudomonadati; phylum Pseudomonadota; class Gammaproteobacteria; order Pseudomonadales; family Pseudomonadaceae; genus Pseudomonas; species Pseudomonas sp. lyk4-R2A-8. The sequence continues at coordinate 82,796 of NZ_JARVSS010000032.1, read as the reverse complement.
GCATGGGCGAACTGTGGGTCGGCGTGCATGCGCAGAACCTCAAGCCACACGCCAAAGGCGCGACTTTTGACCTGGTCACCACCGTCGAAGACGCCCTCGGCCTGCTCTGGGAAGGCGAGAGCCGCATGCTGTGCCGGGGCGTGAAGCTGCCAGGCGAAGCCACGGATGAGCCGTTGCCCACGCCCATCCAGGTCAGCGAACTGACGCGCTGGAACGCCCCCGCCGATATCGGCCGCCGCTACGCGCGGGTGTCCGGCGACTACAACCCGATCCACCTCAGCGCCCTCACCGCCAGGCTGTTCGGTTTTCCCCAGGCCATTGCCCACGGCTTGTGGAACAAGGCGCACAGCCTGGCCGCCTTGGGTGAGCACTTGCCCGCGGCCAATATCGAGTTGTACGTGGAGTTCCGCAAACCGGTGCGATTGCCCAGCGACCTGCGGTTATCGGCCAGCGCGGCCGGTTCCAGTGGCGAGTGGGTACTGAACGGGAGCGGCGGGATCGAGCATATGGTCGGCAAGTGGCAGCCGATCGGCTGACAGGCAACCGATGCTCATGGCTTTAGTCGTGTGGGCCGCACGGGAAACAGGTTATTCAACGTATCGATCAACCGCACCAGGTAGATCGGTTTGCGAAACAGGTCCAGCACCTGCAGGCGCAGCAGGTCGCTGACATCATCCATCTCGGCATGGCCGGTCATGACGATCACAGGCAGGTGCGAGCGCTCGGTATGTTCGCGCAGGCGCTTGATCAGGGAGATGCCGCTTTCCTCGGGCATGCGCAGGTCGGTGATCACCAGTGCGATGTCCGGGTGCAGCGTGAGTTCCTGCAGGGCAAAGGTGACCGAGGTGGCGGTGTAGCATTCGAACCCTTCGTTCTCAAGGGACTCAGCAAGCTCAACCAGCGCGTCCTCTTCGTCGTCCACCAAAAGAATTTGCTGGCGGGTTGGCGAAGAGGCGCTCATAGACATTCCCTAATTGAAAAAATACTTAAAGGAAGATGGCCACGCGTGATACCGACGGTCTCAGGTGGTCATCTTCGTCGCAATACTGTCGAAGATCGATTTGATCTTGTCGCCAAGCCCTGCCCCGGCGCCAACAATTACTAATGCAACCAGCGCCACGATAATGGCGTATTCGATACCTGACGCCCCTTCGTCGCGCTTGAAAAACAGTTGCGCCTGCACGTAAAGCTTCAACATCTGGTCAAGGAACATAAGACTTCTCCCTAATACGACACAGCAAGCCGTTATGGCTCTAGCGCGGATCATCGCGGCGTGCCTTTAGAGCATTGTCAACAAACCCCAGCCTCACAACTGTAATAACGGATTAATCACAAAGTATTAGTCGTAAAGTTCGCGCCGCGCCAGCGCGCACCTGGTGCAGATGCAGTTTACGAGGCGGATTAATTTTCCCGACGTTAATGGCGTTTCGTCCTACCTGAGCTACCGTCAAATAGCCAAATCGTTACATGTTCATCACAGCCAGGTTGCGAATTAACTCGTTTGGATAGACGGGTAGGCAGTGCAACGCAAGGAGGAGAGCCGTCATGAACAGTCGCATCAGCATGGCGCTGGCCGGCTTGCTGCTCATCGGGGCATTGATCGCGGGGTATTGGGGGCTGTTGTTAAGTCGCACGCCCGAACCTGTCGCCGCCCCCGTCGTTTCCGTGGAAAGCACCGTTTCCACCGTCGAAGACCAGACCCGGCGCCCCGTGGTGGTGCTGGTACATGACGTGCCCGCGTTCGTCCCTCTCACCGCTGCCGACCTGGCGCTGGAAAACCTGCGCACCGTGCCCGCCGGTAGCCTCACGGAACTCGACCAGGCCATCGGCCGCCGGCCGTTGCGCGCCTTGGGCGCGGGCACCTGGCTCAATGATCAAAGCTTCAGCGAAGGCGGTCCGCTGGCGCGCATGATTCGCCCGGACGAACGCGCGCTGGCCGTCGCGGTGGACGAAGTGATCGGCGCCGCCGGGCAACTGAGCCCCGGTGATTACGTGGATGTGCTGCTGTTTCTGGCGCGGGACACCGATAATGCGCAACAGTCGGCACAGATCATCATTCCCGCGCTGCGCCTGCTCAGCGTCGGCGATCAACTGGGCCTGGCCAACGACGGCCAGCCCGCCGTGCCGCCGCCGGCCACCGTGGAAGAACGCGCCCAGGCTGCCCAACGCCGGGCGGGCGCACGCACCGTGGTGCTGGCAGTGCCGGAGCCTTTGTTGAGTCGCCTGATGCTTGCGGCGCAAGCGGGTACGTTGCGCCTGGCCGTGCGCAGCGCCGATGAACAGTTGCTTGGCAGGTACTGGGCCGGCGAAAGCGATCCCACGAGCACACTCGCCGAGGCCAACCGCGACCTCTACCAATTTACCCAACTGGCTCTGATCGGCCCGCCCAAAAGCCCCGCGCAGAGCGACACCGCCCCAGCCGTCCGCCGAGGTATCGAAGTGATACGCGGCGCCCAGGCCGCTCAACAAACCCCATGACCGCGCAAGGATGCCGTGAATGAGCCATCGCTACGCCCGCCCCTTCGCGCCCCTGGCCTGGGCCTTGCTGCTGATATGCCTGCCGGTGGATAGGGCGTTGGCGGCGTCGAGTAATTGCAGCGCCCTGGGCCCCTTGCCGGCGGTGCTCGAAGTCGGCGAGGGCCTGCAACAGGAAGTGCAATCGCCGGTCGCCATCACCCGCCTGGCGATCGGCGACCCGAAAATCGCCGATGTGCGGGTCAACGGCGATCGCCACTTCCTGCTCACCGGCGTCGGCAGTGGCGCCACCAGCCTGATGGTCTGGACCGCCTGCGCCAGCGCGCCCCGCCAAAGCATGGTGTTCGTCAAGGGCAAGGCCACGGCGGCGCTCACCAGCCTGTCACTGTCGCCATCCCAGGATCCGCTGCTGCCCAGCCAGGTGCAGACCGACATCCGCTTCGTCGAAGTCAGTCGCAGCAAACTCAAGGAAGCCAGCACCCGCTTGCTCGGCAACGGCAGCAACTTTTTCTTCGGCAGTCCCAATCTGCTGTCCCCGTCGGAAGGCGTGTTCAAGCTGCCGGTGAGCGCCGACAGTTTCAACATCGGTTTTGGCGGCGGGCGGGTCAAGGCCATGATCAACGCCTTGGAGCGCAGCGGTTTTGCCTATACCCTCGCACGCCCCAGCCTGGTGGCCATGAGCGGCCAGAGCGCCAGTTTCCTCGCCGGCGGTGAAGTGCCCGTGCCGGTGCCGAGCGCCGGCAGCGACAGCATCTCCATCGAATACAAAGAGTTCGGCATCCGCCTGACGCTCACGCCCACGGTGATCGACCGCACCCGCATCACCCTTAAGGTCGCGCCGGAAGTCAGCGAACTGGACTACAGCAACGCCGTGCAGATCCAGGGCATCCAAGTGCCGGCGCTGACCGTGCGCCGCACCGACACCAGCGTGTCCCTGGCCGATGGCGAAAGTTTTGTGATCAGCGGGCTGATCAGCACCAATGCACGCACCACCATTAACAAATTTCCGGGACTGGGGGATATCCCGATTCTCGGCGCGTTTTTTCGCGACGCCAACAGCAGCCGCGAAGAAAAGGAGTTGCTGATGATCGTCACCCCGCACCTGGTGCAGCCACTGGCTGCCAACGCGCAATTGCCATCGCTGCCCGGTGAAAAACTGCGCAGCTACGATCCGAATTGGTACCGCTTGTTCTTCCTCGAAAACGGCGACTTCGACCGTCGCAGTGGACTGTCCCAATGAGCAATAGCCTGAGCCAGACCTTCCTGGCCATTACCCGCAACAGCGTCGACCTGGAGTGGCTGCAGGGCGCCCTTGCGCCCCTCGGCCAAGTGGTCGGTGCCGGGGGTGGCAGCCTGGACGAACTGCTTGCCCTGGTGGACGTGACCTTCGCCAACCTGGTGTTCATCGGGCTAGACCGCGACAACGTGGTGGCCCAGAGCGCACTGATCGAAGGTGCTCTGGAAGCCAAGCCGATGCTGGCGATCGTCGCCCTCGGCGACGGCATGGACAACCAGTTGGTGCTCAATGCGATGCGGGCCGGCGCGCGGGATTTTGTCGCCTACGGCTCACGCTCAAGCGAAGTGGCCGGGCTGGTACGCCGCCTGAGCAAACGTCTGCCGCCCAGCGCGCCGAATGCGCACCTGGGCGGGCTTACCGTGCTCTACGGCACCCAGGGCAATGGCGACGGTGCCCTGCTGGCCAGCCACCTGGCCATGGTGGTGCAAAAGAGCGGGCAGCAGACCCTGTTGCTCGACCTGGGCCTGCCGCGCGGCGACAGCCTGACGCTGCTGGGCCTGGAAAGCACTTTCAACTTCGGCGATGCCCTGCGCCATCTGCGGCGCCTGGACACTACGTTGATCGACAGCGCCTTCGCCCGCGCCGATGACAACCTGCGCATCCTGGCCTATGCCGGTCACGACGAGCCCCTGGAACTGACCAGCGCCGCCGAGGTGTACATGCTGCTCAGCGCCCTGCGCCAGCACTTCCAGCACATCGTGGTGAACCTCACCGGGCAGACCGACAGCGAAGCCCTGCGCACCTTCGTCAGCCACTGCGACAAGCTGCTGTGGTGCACCGACCAGAGTGTGCTCGATTGCCGGCGCAACCTGGCGGTGCTCAACCTGTGGCGGGAAAAAGGCATGAAACTCGAACACGCCAAGCTGCTGATCGACCGCCACCTCAAAAGCTGCGCGCCGGACATCGACACCTTGGAAAAGACCTACGGCCTGGAATGCGTCGCGGTGCTGCCCCTGAGCGCTGAATTGCGCATGAATGCCAAAAACCAGGGGCAAAGCCTGTTCAGCCTGGCCCCCCGAGAGACCTTGACCCAAGGCCTGCGCACCCTCGGCGAACGCCTGGCCAGACGCTCCGAAGGCATGCAGAAACCGTCGGCGCGCTGGTTCGAACGTCTGCGCAGGTCGCAACGATGAACGGCGAGAAACTGTTCGGCGGCCCGGTCCGCGCCCCCGGGCACAACGACCATGACGGGCTGAAACTGGTGTTGCACCGCTACATCATCGATGCCATCGAGGAGTCGGGCAAAAACCTGCTGGAAGGCACGCGCCAATCCCTGGCGCAGTTGGTGATCGATAAAGTGTCGGAATACATCACGCGCATGCACCTGGCGGTTTCCCGTTACGAGATGGAGCGCCTGGCCGAAGAAATCGTCGACGAACTGACCGGCTTCGGCCCACTGGAAGTGCTGCTGCGCGACCCGGCGGTGACCGAGATACTGGTCAACGGCCCGCACCGGGTGTTTATCGAGCGCGAAGGCCTGCTGCACCAGAGCGACCTGCGTTTTATCGATGCGCACCATGTGGAGCGGGTGATGCAGCGAATCCTCGCACCGTTGGGCCGGCGCCTGGACGAATCGTCACCCATGGTCGATGCGCGGTTGCCGGACGGCAGCCGGGTCAACGCGATTATCCCGCCGATTGCGCTGGATGGGCCCTGCCTGTCGATACGCAAGTTCCGCAAAGACATGCTCAAGAGCAGCGACCTGGTGGCGATGCAAACCATCGACCACAGCATCTTCGAGTTTTTTCAGGACGCGGTGGGCAAGCGTTGCAACATCCTGATCAGCGGCGGCACCGGCACCGGCAAGACCACGCTGCTCAATATCCTCAGCCAATTGATCAACCCCCACGAACGCCTGGTCACCATCGAAGACGTCGCCGAACTGCAATTGGGCCACCCACACGTGGTGCGTCTGGAAACCCGCCCGCCGAATGCCGAGGGGCATGGCGAGGTCAAGGCCAGCGACCTGATCCGCAACGCCCTGAGGATGCGCCCGGACCGCATCATCCTCGGTGAAATCCGCGGCGTGGAAGTGCTCGATGTACTCACCGCGATGAACACCGGTCACGACGGTTCCATGAGCACCGTGCATGCCAACAACGCCCAGGATGCGCTGCTGCGCCTGGAAACCCTGGTGGGCCTCACCGGCCGTGTGGTCGCGGAAAAAACCCTGCGCCAGATGATCTGCGCGGCGCTGGACGTAGTGATCCAACTCACCCGCCTGCCCGATGGCCGGCGCTGCGTGAGCGAGGTGGTGGAAGTGGTGGGCGTGCGCGATGACATTTACGTCACCAACACGCTGTTTCGCCTGGACCGACGCACCGCCGTCGGGTTCGTGCGCGAAGCGCTCAACCCGGCGGGCGACAAACTGCGCCGCGAAAGCGCGCTGCCGCAGTAAGGAGAAGCACGGTGTCCGGAACCTTCCTGCTGCTGATCTGCATCATCCTGGTGGCGCTGTCTTTCAGCCTGTTCCAGAGCGGCGTGCGCCGAGCCAGCAGCGAACGTGTGCTGGAGCGGCTCGCCGAAGGCCAGCCTGCGAAGGCACCGACCCGCGCTGCGTGGGCCGGCCTGGAACGCATGCTCCAACGCGCCGGCCTGGGCAAGCCCACCGAGCGCCTGGGCCTGTGGCTTTTCGGCTGGGCGCTGGGTGCATTGCTCGGGCTGCTGGTAGCCCAATGGCCAGGCCTGCTGCTGATGCTTGTGCTGCCACCACTGATCGCACGCGCCTACATCGCCTGGCGCTATCAACACCGCGTACGCCGAATGATCGAACAACTGCCGTCGCTGCTGGACTACACCGTGCGCAGTCTGAAGTCGGGACGCACCCTCGCCGACGCGGTGCTTGGCGGTATCGACGCGGCCGACGAACCGCTCAAGCAAGCCATGGGGCGCATCCAGCGTAACGTGCAACTGGGGGTGAGCCTGCCGGATTCGGTGCATGACTTCGCGGAGTTCTACGAGCGCGATGAGTTTCGCCTGTTTGCCCTGGGTCTCAAGGTCAACCACCGCTACGGCGGCAACGCCAGCGAGTTGCTGGAAAACCTGATCAAGATGATCCGCGAAAAAGAACAGGGCGCGCGCCAGCTCAAGGCCATGACTGGGGAAACGCGCATGACCGCTTACGTGCTGGCCGGCCTGCCGGTGTGCATGGTCGGGTACTTCATGTTCGCCAACCCGCACTATCTGATGACCATGTGGAACGACGAAACCGGGCGCTGGATGCTGTTCGGCGCCCTGGCCATGGAGCTGACCGGCAGCTTCGTGATGTGGCGCATGTTGCGGAGTATCTGAGATGGCCCTGCTGGCGAGCGCGCTGATGTTTCTTGCGGCCTTGGTGCTGGTGGCCGGCCATTGGCTGGAACAGCGCCGCCGCCGGCGCCTGATCAACCTGCGCCTGCAGGGGCAGATCACCCGCCAGGCGCGGCTCGGCAGCCTGATGCGGCATCTGGGCGCCAGCACACTGGCCCAGCGCTCCGTTACTCTGGACACCGAAACCCAGACCCTGCTCAACCGTGTCGGCTGGCGCAAGGCCAATCAGCGCTCGATGTTTGCCGCGTGCCAGGTCGGTACACCGCTGGTGCTGCTCGGCCTGACCCTGGTGGGCCAGCAACTGCTGTACCCGCACACGCCGTCGCCGTGGATCGCCCCGCTGGTGGCGCTGGGCCTGGGCTATCTGTTGCCCAAGCGCATCCTGGCATCCACGGCCAAACGCCGGCAGCAACGCATTGCCATCGAGATAGCCACCTTTATCCCGCTGCTGCGCATCATGTTCGAATCGGGCATGGCGGTTGAGCAGGCCCTGCGCGTGCTGAGCAGCGAGGGCCAGCGCCTGCTGCCGGAGTTGACCCAGGAGCTGCGGCTGGTCCTGGCCCGCGTCGATTCGGGCCTGGAGCTGGGCGAAGAATTAGGCAAGACCGCACGCGTGCTGGCCGTGGATGAGTTCAACGACACCTGCACCATCCTCCAGCAACTGATCCTGCAGGGCGGCGGTGCGATGAAATCGCTGCTGGCCCTCAAGCAGTTGCTCGACGACCGACGCCTGACCCATTTGCAGGAATACATCTCCAAGATGTCGGCAAAAATGTCGGTGGTGATGATGGTGTTCCTGTTCCCGGCCTTGCTGATCGTGCTGGGCGGTCCGGCCTTTATCGGTATCGCCCGTGCACTCAGCCACTTTTGAGGAAAGCCCCCGATGAAAATACTGATTGCCGGACTGGCTCTGATGATGCTCGGCGGCTGCGCTGCCAATGGCCAGTCACCGTGGGCGACGTTGACCACGCCCGGCAATTGCGCCAAGCCAGGTTCGGAACAGGAACTGGCGCTGAACCTGGCCGACGACCTCGCCAACGAGGGCAAGCTGCACGCCAGCCTGGCCAACCTGCAAAGTCTGCCCGATGCGCTGCCCCAGGTGCGCCAGCGCAAGGCCCGGGCTTATCGCTTGCTCGGACGCAGTGAGGCCGAGCCGTTGTATCGCAGCCTGCTCGGCACCTGTATGACCGCCGAAGGCGAACATGGCCTGGGCCAACTGGCCGCCGCCAAGGGCGACAATGCCCAGGCCATGACCCATCTTCAACGGGCGGCGCGGCTGGCGCCCACCGACGAGAAAATCCGCAATGATCTGGGCGTGGTTTACCTCAAGCAACGGCGCCTGGAGGACGCGCGTTTCGAGTTCCTGACCGCCATCGAACTCAAGCAAGGCGACCCATTGGCCGCCGTCAACCTGATAACGCTGTTGATTTACCAGGACGACTGGGGGCAAGCGGCAAAAGTGGTCAGCCAACTGGGACTGAGCCCTGAACAGGTCACCGAAGCCCAGGAACGTGCCGAGGCACTCAAGGCCGCCGGCGCAACGGCGCACAACGTCGCGACGGGCGGCGCCGCGCCACCTGTGACCGTGCAATAGGAGTCGACACAATGAAAGCCCATTACCTGGTTTTTCTAGGACTGCTGCCTCTGGTGGCCTGCGCCATCGAACCTGGACCATCCTCACCGCAGCAAGCCGAAACGGAGCAGTGGCTGACGTTGCAGGTCAACGGCCAGGCCGCCTCGCCGACGCCGCAAACCGGCAGCCCCGCCGAGCGCGAGCAGGCGTTGCAGCGTTGGCTGGACAGCAATAAGCATCACATCCCGGAGTTCTTCGAACAGGGCGCCGACGGTGCATCGTCCGGCGGCGCGCGCCGATAAGCGCCCGTCAGTGCTCCGGGATGCGCTGACGCGCCATCGCACTGGGCGACAGGGCCAGCGCCAGTTGGGTGCGGTTGTGCATCTGAGTCAGGCGCAGCACCTGGGACACGTACAGCTTGACTGTGTTCTCGGTAATGCCCAGCTCGCAGGCGATCTGGTAGTTGGTCTGGCCCTTGCCCACCAGGCGCGCCACGTCCAGCTGGCGCGGTGACAGCTGCATGAAGATCGGCGCAACGTCCGCCGGCAGCGCGGCATCGCTGGGCGCAGCGTCGTCGGACGACACCGGCGCTCGGCGCACCTTATCGAGGTCCTGGTAAAGGTCATTGATGGAGTCGGAGAGGTCCTGCAACTTCTGGTTCAGGTGCCCCAGCTGCAGCTTTTTTTGCCGCTCGTCCAACGCTGCTTCCTGGCGCTGGATACCTTCGAGCAGCTCATGCAGATCGACAGGCTTCTGGTAGTAATCCGAAATCCCCGCGCGCAGCGCTTTGATCACATCCTGCTTGTCGGCGCGACCCGTGAGCATGATCGCCTCGAAGGCGCGTTGCTTGCCGGCAAGCGTCTGCATCGCCTGCACCAGTTGGATGCCATCCATGTCCGGCATATGCAGGTCGCACAGCACCAGACCGATTTCAGCGTCTTCAGCAAAACGCTGCAACGCATGATGGCTGGATTCACAGGGCACGCAGCGGTAGCCACTGTCTTCCAGAAACTCACACAGTTCTTCCACGATCAGGGGTTGATCGTCGACCACAAGCACTTTTACTGCCGGTATCAGCTTATTCACGCGCGACTCCATGCCTGGCAGCCCAAAGGCGACCTATCCATTCGGACGACTGATTGACGGGGCGTTCCCCTAAACCTAGACGCAGTTTGTAACTCTGTACATAACGTACGCCCGCTATTGAACCCACAGCCAGTAGAGGGTGAAGCCCACCAGCACACAGGGCGCGAACGGCTGTTTTTTTGACGCCCTCAAGCCCGTTTTCGAAAGACGCACCGCAAGCCGTTGACCCGCAAGCACCCAGCCCCCTTGCGCCACAACCGCGACGATCAGCGACCACAGCAGGCAATCCACCGTGCCGGCCAGGCCCAGAGCGGCGAGCAGTTTCACATCTCCCGCGCCGAAACGACCGAGGGCATAACCTGGCAAGGACAACGCCAGCGCCACTGCCAATGCCCAGCCACCTTCGACGGCGGCCCCACCGAGCCAGGTAGTGCCCGTGCACGCCAGGTAGATCAAGGCTGACAGCGCCGCGCCCAGAGTCAGGCGATTGGCAATCCGCCGCTGTCGCCCGTCCTGTAACGCGCAAAGCCCCAGCCACACCAGCACCACCACGCCGTGAATCACGTAAAAAAAGTCCCTTTTCGCTGATTGATTCTATGCTGATATCAAGTAGTAGCCGTCAGGGTAGACGCAGTCATGAAAACCGGCCTCCCCCGCCAGCAGAAAGGCGCCGCCGCCATCGAGTTCGCCTTGGTCTTCGGAATGTTCTTTGCGGTGTTCTACGGCTTGATCAGCTACAGCCTGCCCTTGCTGCTGATGCAATCGTTCAACCAGGCCGCGGCCGAGGCGGTGCGTCAAGCCATGGCCGTGGACCCCGCGACCGCCGGGACGGCCTACGGCGCGCAACTGACTCAACGCGCCAAGGACACAGCGGTGGGCCAATTGAGCTGGATCCCGGCCAGTTTCCAGTTCCAGCGTGATGATGTGAGCGCCACCTATACCGGCAACACCTTGACCGTCACGATCAGCTACCCCTCCTCCCGACTCTATGCCGTATTCCCGGCGCTGGTCCTGCCGGGCGTAGGCACCGTGCCCAGGCTGCCGGCCAATCTGGCGGCACGTTCGAGCCTGCAGTTTTGAAGGCCGGAGAGCACCTGTTCGGGCGCTTGCTCGGCCGTACCGCTGGCGCCGATCACACGCCCACCGCCAGCGGCTTGCAGGTGCAGTTGGATTCGCGCGGCCAGGTCATGGGCCTGAGCGCGGCGCTGCGCGCGCAATTGGGCCCGAGCACCGTGGGCGGGACGCGCCCGCACCTGCGCCAATTACTGTGTGCCGGCAGCACCCTGAGTATCGAAGGCAACCCGGCCGAGTGGCAGCACCAGAGCCTGGACCTGGATTTTCAGGGGGCGGCCGGTCAGGTGCTGCACACCCGAGGGTGGGTCGAGCCCGATGCCGACGGCTGGGTCTTGCGCCTGCTGGATGTGGGCGATTTGCTCGAAGGTCGGCAACTGGCTCAGGACCGCGAACAGAACCATCAACTGGCCTGCCGAATGAGCCAGCAATTGCGCGTGTGCAGCCTTGGCCGCTTGCCCGAGGTGTTCAACGAGCACTTGCGCAGCCTGTCGCAACGCTGGCGCATCCCGTGTGTCGCCGTGGCATTGCTGGATGAGGATGATCAGGGATGGCGAATCTACAGCCAATATGCGGCCCACGATGCACCAGCGTTGTGGCAGACCGGCCAGCGCCTGGGCACGCGTCTGGACAGCCTTAACGGCAACGCACCGTTGCGCCTGGACACGGCCCGGGGGCGCAGCGACAACCCACGCCTGCACAGCGTGTTCGGCGATGCCGACGGGGTGCTGGTGCCGTATCGGGACGGCCAGGGTGTCGCCGCCTGGCTGCTCTGCGGTTTCTACCGCGGCCAACCGCACACCCATGACCAGGATTGGCTGGACCTTGCCGCCGCGCTCGCCGGCCCGTTGCTCAGCCGCCTGCGCGAGCAACACCATCATCAGCAACTGGAGCGGGTCGAAGCCTTGCAAGGCCTGCTTGGCACCGGCTGGTGGGAACTGCTGCCCGCCACCGATGAAATCCAGCTGGCGCCGCAGTTGCTGCACAGCCTCAGCCTGGAGGACGGCCCGACCCGCCAGCCGCTGGCGCTGTGGCTGGAGCTGATCCACCCCGCCGACCGCCAGGAACTGCACAGCCGCCTGCACGACCTGCAGACCCTGGGCAGGCCGCTGCTGACCGGCGTGCGCCTGCAGCGCAGCGACACCGCGCAGAATCCGATCTGGTATCGCGTGCAAGGCCAAGTGCTGGGCGAGGGCCGGCAGCGGCGCTGGGTCGGTTTCATGCTCGACATCAGCGACATCAAGAACCAGCAAGTGCAGGCCGCCGCCGCCCATGCGCGCCTGGACAACCTGATCGCCAGCGCCCCGGCGGTGATTTATGTGCAGCGCTACGTGAGCGGCGCGCTGCACCCCGTGTTCTTCAGCGACAGTTTGCTGCCCCTGCTCGGCTGGACCCTGGCCGACTGCGACCACGAGCACCTGCCCGCACTGATCCACGCCGACGACCGCGACCTTTACTTCGAGCGCACGCGCCAGTTGCTACGCGAGGGCAGCGTGCGCAGCCGCTACCGTGTGCGCGACAGCCAGGGCCATTACCACTGGCTGCTCGACGAGGCCAAACTTTTGCGCGACGACCTTGGCATACCGGTGGAGGCGGTGGGCCTGTGGCTGGACGTGACCGAAGCGACACTGGCCGCCGAGCGCATTCAGCAAAGCGAAGAGCGCTACCGCATCCTGGTGGAAGACTCGCCGGCGATGATCTGCCGTTACCGCCCGGACTTGACGCTGACCTTCGGCAACACGCCGTTGGCCCATTACCTCGAATGCCAACCCGCTCAATTACCGGGGCTGAACCTCGGCCATTGGCTGTCGGACGAACAGCGCCGAGCCTTTGTGCAGCGTATCGGCCGATTGACCCCGGAGTTTCCAGTGAGCACGGCGGAAATCAGCCTGGCGCTGCCGGGGCGCGAACATGCCTGGTGGGTGTGGTCCGACCGTGGCGTGTTCGATGCGCACGGCACGCTGCTGGAGGTACAGGCCGTGGGCCGCGACAACACCGAAGTGCGGCGCTCCCAGCAGCAACTGACCCAGAGCGCCAAGATGGCCACCCTCGGCGAAATGGCCACCGGCCTGGCCCACGAAATCAACCAGCCGCTGAATGTGATGCGCATGGCTATCGTCAACGTGCTCAAGCGCCTGGGCGACGGTAACGCCGAGGTGGCTTACCTCACCGAAAAACTGCAGCGCATCGACGCCCAGGTGCAACGCGCCACCCGCGTGGTGGACCACATGCGCGTATTCGGCCGCCGCTCGGAAATCGAACAGCAGCCCTTCGACCCGGCCCAGGCGGTGGAGGGCACCTTGGCGCTGCTCAGCGAAGGGCTGCGCGGCAAAGGCGTGGAACTGCGCGTCACCGCGCCGAACGTCGCGGTGCAGGTCACCGGTTATGTCGACCAGTTGGAGCAAGTGTTGATCAACCTGATGGTCAATGCCCGCGACGCGCTGTCGAGCCAGCGCGAAAAGAACCCGCAACTGCGCCCTTGGATCGCGCTGCATTGTGAGCACGACAGCCGGCATGTGCGCCTCTGGGTGGAAGACAACGCCGGCGGCATCGACCCGCGTCTGCTGGAGCGGATTTTCGAACCGTTTTTCACCACCAAGCCGATCGGCGTGGGCACCGGGCTGGGCTTGTCGGTGAGCTACGGCATTGTGGAAAACATGGGCGGACGCCTGAGCGTGATCAACGGCGAACAGGGCGCGCGGTTCTGCGTGGAATTGCCGGTGGCTCAGATCACCAGGTAAGCGCGGCCCATATGGCAACTGAGGTTGGCGCCGACTTCGGCGTTGCCCAGGCTGATGCCCAGGGACTTGAGCAGGCTGTTGACGACAGGGTCAAGCAGCGGCGACAGCACGCCCTGAACCAGCGAGATCACCGAGTTGGCAATGGTGTTCATCGTGCTGGCCACGCTCGCCAGCGCGCCGCTGGACACGCTGCCGCTGGGAGGCACATAGGTGACCTGCAGAGCGCTCAATGTCGCGCTCAGGCTGCCGATGATATTGCTCGTGCCCGCCGCGGGGAGGTAGGTGGGCGTGGCGTTCATCTCCGCCACGGGGGCAAATACCAGCGGGCCGGACTGGGCACCCACGGTGGACAGCGCTTTGACCGTCAGGCCACCGCCCACATTCGGTGTGCGGTTGGGGCTGCAAAGCAGGTTCAATACCGCACACGAACGCTTGCCGAAATCCACCAGCCTCAGCGGTTGCACGACCACCGGCGCGGTGGAGGAAAGCGCCGTCGAACTGATGGTGCCGATGCCTAACGTTGCTGCGGAGGTGCTGGTCTGCGTGGTCAGAGACTTACTGGCCGGCGTGGCGCAGGCGTAATCGGTGACATGGCTTTCAGCACTGCCGGCCTCGATGTAGATCGACAGCGTATCGCTGATCGCCACATCGGTGATTTCGCAGGAGACCAGACAAAGGAGCCCACCCACCGCCGCTGGAATATTCAAATTCAACAGGCCCTTCACCAGGTTCGAAACCGGTTTACGCAGCCCGCTCAGTACCGTCGCGACCGAAGACACTCCATTCAAGACAGGTGCCTGCACCGTTATCAGCGTGCGCACCTGCGCCGTACGCACGGCTATCTGATCCGTCGGCGGCACATTATTAAGCCCCGCCTTGGCCTTCGCCGGGTTGCCGATCGCCGACAGTTGCGGCGGCTCCATGATTTTGGTCTGTACCGATACATTGCCTACCAGTGGAATATTCAACTGCACCGCTGCGCTCACCGGGTTGTTGCTGCTGGACAATTGCGCGGTGGTTTGCAGCAGTTGGAACAGTTGAAGGTTGCTGTTCAAAGCGGCAGCCGACGTACCGGTGGCAATTTTGAGCAACTGCCCGACCGTCAACTGCCGAGTGCTGGGGGCAATCGCCTGAACCTTGATTACATCGTTGATAACGGCGGTGGCCACGGCGCCGTCTTTTTGCAGGACCTTCACCGACGCGTCGATCAACTCATTGGCGGACACCGCCGTACTGAGCAACGCATCGTAGTCGCCCGCCTTCACGTTCAAGGTAAGCGCCAACTGATCAAGGTAACCGAGCAGGTTGACGTTGGTGTTCAGCAGCCCGTTCCAGCCTGCCGCGGTCAGCGACAGGCTGCCGCCCAGCAGGCGCCCCATCGCCAGGTTCAAAACATCTGACTTTGCCGAATCGACGGTGCCCAGGTTGCTGCGGATGCTCAGTTGCGCCACGGGCGGCGCGTAGGCGGCCACGGCGGTGGCGCTGAGTTGGGTCTGGGTGGATGACGAACCGCCGCTGAACAGGCTCCAGAGGCCGCTGACAACGCTGGTCATCACGCTGCGGGTCGCCACCACGCGTACGGCCTCGTTCTTGGTGGCATCCGGGTTGAAGACGCGGATATTACCGGCATTGGTGACCAGCGTACCGCACGTCACTGTCAGGCCACGGCTGCTGTCGCCAGTCACCGTGAAACCGTTGCGCGCGGCATTTTCCCTGGCGAAGTCGTTGGCTGTGGTGGTGGGGCTGCACAGGCCGCCGCGCCCGGCGGCTTCCAGGGCCGAGGTGTCGGCGATGGATTGTAATTTGCGCTTGTCCAGGTACAGGCGGCCGCTGTCTACCGCCAGCAATAGAAAGACCAGGGCTACCGCGAGGGTGCCCGCCGCCATCAAGCTGATGGCACCACTCTGCCTGCAACCGATTCGGGGACACATCAGGCACTCCTTCGCGCTTACTCTCCGTAGGTTCGAAGGAGTGTAGACAAGGATGGCGGGGGCTGCCGCGCCGGCGGCGGTCAGCGATCAATGGGGTGGATAACTGGAGAGGATACGAGTGACCGTGGTGCGGATCGCGTTGTTGCGATCCTGTGGGTTCGGGGTGCTGCTCATCAGTTGTTCGTCGCTGCCGCGCCACACCAGTTTGCCGTCCTTGCCATCGAGCAGGTCGATCTGGATGGTTGCCACCTTGTAGGTGATGTTGCGGGTTTCGTTGTACATCGGCGCGCCCCAGTAGCCGTTCCATGGGCCGCCCCAGGCGCCGCCATAGTTGGTGGTGACTTGTTGCTGGCGGTCTTCGACGATCAGGTAGGCCTGCACGTTCACGTCCGCCTTGGTACCGGCGGCGGCCGGGCGCAGACCGCGCTGATCAAGTTGTTCGCCGACGGCCTGGCGGATGCGCTGTTCGGTGAGGTCGCTCTTGATACGCGGGTCATCGGGGCGGTACTGCAGGGCAGGGTCTTTCCAGGCCCAACTGCGGTACGCGCCGAAGTCGCGGCTGGCATCGAAGTCGTGGTTGACCTGACTGGTCTGGCAACCGCCCAGCAGCATGGCAAACGCAAGCGTAGCGAGACGACGGAACATGGTGATTCTCCAAAAGCGACCGGTGCGTTAAATGAGAATAGCGGTTAACGGGGAGGGTACGCGGCCATGGCCTTTTGTACGGCCTGGCGCAATGCTTCGGCCCGCTCGCCGAGGCTGCCCTGGCTGCCGGTTTCCGCGCTGGCGCTCCATACCGGCTGGCCGCTGCGGGCATCGAACAGGTTGATGCGAACCACCACCACCTGCACCTCATAGGTGCGTACCACCGGCACCGTGTTGTACATGCCGTAGCCCGGGCCATAGCGGTTGTAGCCGCTGTAACCGTAGCCGTAATCGTCCTGGACCTGGCGCAGGCGTTTCTCCTGGCGCACGTCGGCGCTGACCAGCAAGTCCGCCGGGCGATTGTCGTGCAGAGGGCGCAGGCCGCGCTGGTCGAGCGCGCCGCTGACCGCTTCGGCGATTTGTGCCGAGTCGGCCCAGGCCGTACCCGCCGGGAGCCGGCCGTTGCGCCAGGCCCAATTGCGATAGGCGCCGTAGTCCCGCACCGGCGCCGGGTAGGCGCTGGCATCGAAGGTGCCGGCAGCCTGCGGCGGTGCCGGCGGGATCGGCGCCGAAGCGGCCACATAAGGGTTGGGGCTGGAGCATGCGCCCAGCCCGAGAGACAGCAGGATCAAACACAGACGACGCATTTCGACCTCCGCGGACTGGGCCGCTTAAACCGGACGGCAGATCCAGTGCAAATAACGCCCAAGTCCGGCAAAGCTTGGGTGACGACGGTGAATGAGCTCCATCTCGATAAGGTCCTGCAATGCGGCGCGAGCCTGGAACTCCACCGGCATGTAGTCGTGGAAGACCCGCACCCCGCTTTGGCTTTCGACCTGCCACAGCCCTTCGAGTTGCGCCGCCAGCTCTCGCGGGTCGAGGGGCTGTTGCGGCGTGAGGCTTTGCTTTTCGCCGGCCATGTCGTTCTTGCGCATCTTGCGGAAGTGGCCTTTGAGCAGGTTGCGGTAGATCAGCGCATCGCGGTTGTAGAACGCCAGGGACAACCAGCCGCCCGGCGCGGTCAGCTGATGCAGCACCGGCAGGATGGCGTGGGGTTCGGCCAGCCACTCCAGCACGGCGTGGCACAGCACCAGATCATAGGGTTGCGTGAGTTGGCCGAGCAGCTCCTGCCAGGGCGCGTGGATAAAGCTCGCACGCTGCCCGGCTTCGGCGAAGCGTTGGCGCGCGCCCTCGAGCATCGGCGCGGCGGGTTCGGCCAGGGTTACCTGGTGACCACGCTCGGCCAGCCAAAGCGACATATGCCCCAGGCCCGCGCCAATATCGAGCACGCGCAATGGGCGATCAGGCAGCGCTTCGGCCAGGTCGGCCTGCAACACCGCCAGGCGGATCGCGCCTTTGGCCCCGCCGTAGATTTTTTCGGCGAAGCGCGTGGCCAGTTGATCGAAGTGACGATCACTCATGGGGCGAACCGCCGTTCGCTGTCGGCCAGTTTGGCACGCACCACCTCGTTCATGTCCAGGCCCAACTCACTGCACAGCAACAACAGGTACAACACGATATCGCCGACTTCCTGCCCGGCGTGGGCAAGTGTGTCGGCGGGTAATTGGCGGGATTGATCTTCGGTGAGCCATTGGAAGATTTCCACCAGTTCGGCCATTTCCACACTGGCAGCCATGGCCAGGTTTTTCGGGCTGTGAAACGGTTTCCAGTCGTTGGTATCGCGGATGCGATGCAGGCGTTCGGTGAGGTGTTCGAGGTTCATGGGGCGGGCTCCTGAAGGTGTATAGCTTCGGGGGGATGAGCGTTGAAGGCAAGTGAATCACCTGGGTTGGTCTTCAGGCCGCCATCGGGAGCAAGCCCCCTCCCACATTTGAATGCATTTACATATCAAAAAGTGGGAGGGGGCTTGCCCCCGATGAGGCCCTAATCCACCACGCTGAATTCAAGCCTGGCGGTTTGTCCGGCCTCATCCAACACACTGAGCTGGTAGCGGCCCAAGCGCTCGAAACTGGCATTGATGCTGTCCTGGTTGGCACTGTCGCCCAGGGGCGCGCCGTTGAGGAACCACCAGCGCCGGCCGCTGCCGCCCAGGGCGGATAGTTTTAGCTGTAAAGCCTGCTGGCTGCCGGCGGGCAGGCGCAGTTGGTCGCCTTCGCGCACACCGACAATCGACAACGGTGAAGATGCCGCCAAGGCCGGTGGCGGGCAGTCCGGGTCGGCCGCCGGAATGCGCGCTTCACGGCGTTCAGCCCTGGGCAGCCATGGCTCCAGCGGCGCGGGCCACAGGGCGATATTCCTGGCAACCGCGCCGGGACAGTGGGCGTCCACACGCAAACCCTTGGCATTGACCCAAACGCTCTCCATCAAGCCCACGCTCAACGGCTGATCCAACGCCTGTAAAGTCGGCGGCGTAGTGTTGTCCAGCGTCCAGGCAAAGCGCTGGCGTCGGCAATTGGGGTCGGTGCGGCTCATGGGCTGGCCCAGCGGCCAACAGATCGCCGCCACGCCGACATTGGCCGGCACCGCTTTGACTGGCGCGCTGATGCCGCGCTGGCTGTCGCGGTTGGTCAGCACATCGTGCACCTGCAGCATCAGCGGCGCCGCCGACGCCAGGCCGAACTGGCCAGGCACGGGCGTGCCGTCCGGGCGGCCGATCCAGATGCCGATCAAGTAGCGCGGCCCCACACCAATTGCCCAGGCATCACGGAAGCCGTAGCTGGTGCCGGTTTTCCAGGCCAGCACCGGACGCTGCACCAACTCGGCACGCGGGTCGCGATCCGGTCGAGCCTGGCCGCTGAGGATGCGCCGCACAACCCAGGCAGCCCCTGGCGACAGCAGCGGCCGTTCTCTGAGCGTATCGTCCGGCTGAAATCGCAGGGTGGCGCTTTTGCCGTCGCGGGCAAAGGCACTGTAGCCGCTGACCAGATCCTCCAGGCGGCTGCCCGCGCCGCCCAGGATCAGCGCCAGGCTCGGTTCGGCCAGCGCCGGCAGCGCCAGGGGCACGCCGCCGATGCGCATCTGCGCGGCGAAGCGCTTGGGCCCGTAGGCTTCCAGCAATTGCACCGCCGGCAGGTTAAGCGAACTGGACAGCGCAGTGCTCGCCGGCACCGCGCCGGTAAAGCCCATGGAAAAATTGCCCGGACGGTAATCGCCATAGCGCCGGGGCACGTCCTGCAGCAGCGACTCGGAATGAATCAAGCCGTCATCCAGCGCCATGCCATACAGGAAAGGTTTCAGGGTGGAACCCGGCGAGCGTAAGGCATTGACCATGTCCACATGCCCGAAGCGCTTGGCATCGTTGATGTCAACCGAGCCCAGGTAAGCGCGTACCGCCATGCTTTCTTCCTCCACCACCAGGATCGCGGCCGAAGTGTGCTCCGGCAGGCGCGCACGCCAGCCCAGCAACAGGTCTTCGAGGCGACGTTGCAGAGTGGCGTCGAGGGTGGTGCGGATCAGCGGCGGGCTGTCGGGACGGTTCAGGCGGCGCGCGAGCAACGGCGCCAGGCTGGGCTCCAGGCGCGGGGCGAGCAGCAGCGGTTCCTCCAGGGCTTCATCGACTGCGGCCTGCGGCCACACCTTGAATTCGGCGAGGCGCCGCAGCACTTTGTCGCGGGCCTGCTGCGCGCGTTGCGGATGGCGATCCGGGCGCAGGCGGCTCGGTGCCTGGGGCAATACCGCCAGCAACGCGGCCTCGGCATGGGTCAACTGCGCCGGGGACTTTCCCAGGTAAGCCCAACTGGCCGCCGCCACGCCCTGCAAGGTGCCACCAAAGGGCGCGCGGTTGAGGTACAGGTTGAGGATCTCGGCCTTGGACAGGTGCCACTCCAATTGGGCCGTGCGCCACAGCTGGCGCAACTTGCCGTGAAAGGTACGCGAATGCGGGTCCAGCAGACGCGCCACCTGCATCGACAGGGTACTGCCACCCGACACCACCCGCTCCCCGGCCAGGTTCTGCCAGGTCGCCCGCACCAACGCCAGCGGGTTCACGCCAGGATGCTGATAAAACCAGCGGTCTTCGTAGGTGAGCAGCGCGTCGAGGTAGTACGGCGACACCTCACGGGTCTGCACCGGGTAGCGCCACACACCATTGGCATCGGCAAACCGCCATAACGGCGTGCCATCCTCGGCCAGCACCACCCGCGCCAGGTCGTCCTTGGGCAGCGGCAGGGGCCAGAGGCGGTCCGCCAGCCAGAGCAGCGCGATCACTACCAGCACAACACCCAAAACCCAGCGCAGCAACTGTGACAGCCGAGCGCATCCAGCCATGATTAAACGAAACCTCAAACCGGCAAACCTCTATGCTTGTGGGGAACTAGCCCGCTGCAATTACAACCAAAGGCACACACACGCCCACCTTCTGATCAGGACACTCACATGCAGGTAGAAAGCTTCTTCGAATGGCTGGGCCAGGCGCTCGGTTCCGTCATCCGCTTTATCGTCGATGGCCTCAGCGGACTGTTCGGTGCCCTGACCCACGCCGGCAGTAACTTTGTCGAGGGTCTGTCCCGCACCTTGGGCATGGACACGTCGATCATCAGCATCATCACCCTGATCATCGGCCTGATGCTGCTCTACTCGGCCGTTCGCGCCTTTATGCGGGCGTCAATAATCATGGGCATCATCTGGCTGATGCTCGGCCTGTGGCTGCTCAGTTGGGTCGTGCACTGACCCCCAAGACTGTCACCGCCGCTGTGGGAGGAGGGCTTGCCACCTCCCACATCAGTTCCGATCCCACGTTGAGAAATCAGCGCCCCTTGATCACCAGGTCCGCCGGGGTGTCACCCACCGCCTGCCAATTCGGCCGATACATCGACTCCACCTGCGGCGGCGGCACGCGATAGATGCCCGGCGTCACGGCACGCGCCAGATACAGCAGGTGCGTGGTGACATCGCTGTCCAGGTTCAGTGCCGCCACATAGCGATCATCGCGGAACTCCTGATGCTTGAGCGATGCGTTCTGCATCGACTCACGCCATTCCTTCACTTGGCTGCTGGCGTTTTCCAGGCTGGCGGCGCTTTGCGCCAGGTTCTGGTTTTCCAGTTCCAGGCCCGCCGGCAGCAGGTCTACCACCAGTGCGTCCGGCACCCGCTGCTTGGCGCTGACCGCCACATGCACCAGCACCAGGTCGCCGCTGTTGAGGTTGCGCAGGTTCAACGGCTGGCCGTTCATGCCCAGGTATTCGCGCCGGATATTGAGGTTGTCGCCCGCCGCCGTCGGCGGCATTTGTGGATAACCCGAGAGGGTCAACTGCTGGTACACCGGCGTGTCGCCTTGATTACTCAGGGCCAGATCGCCGGACAATAGTTTGCCTTCGAGCGCCAGCGTCGGCTGCTGATTATTCAATTCATGCACCCCGCCACTGCCGGTAAGCGACACCTGCCAGTTCGCCTCGGGTTGCGCGAACCCCAGGCGGCCGGCGAGGAACAGCGAATTGCGCTCCTGGGTCGACAGGTACGGGCTGGCCGCCAGTTGATCGGACAAGGTGAACAACCGCTCCTCACGCTTGCCCTTGGCCAGGTCATTTTCCTCAAGCAACGCCAGAATCATCGCCTGGTCGCGCAGCGGGCTGCCGTAGTCGGCCAGCCACTCCTTGGTATTGCGTTGTGCGGCCAGGCCGGCGAGCAAAGCTTGGTCGGCACGCGGTTGGTCGCCCATCTTTTGCAGGGCAATCGCCAATTGCACCAGCGGCAGCCCGGAACGCGCGTCGCTGCGCCGTTCGAAAATACTGCGCAAGGCCCCCAACGGCGCCTGCTGGCTGCGCGCCAGGACCATGCCGGCGTAGGCCTGCACGGCGAAGCGGGTGTGGTCGGCGTTGTCGCTGTAGTCGACGTCGATCAGGTTACGCTCCTGCACGTAACGCAGCAGGCGCTCGCTGGCTTTTTTCAGGGCTTCGGCCGGTACGGCAAAACCCTGGTCACGGGCGCGCAACAGGAAGTCGGTGACGTAAGCGGTCAGCCAATATTCCTCTTCGCCGTCGGCGCCCCACAGGCCAAAGCTGCCGTTGTAGCGTTGCATGCCCAGCAGGCGCTCGATGCCCAGCTCGATCTTGCGCTTGCGCTCGGCATCCGGCTCACCCTTGACGCCCAGGCGCTTGAGCAACGCGTCGTCGGCATACAGCGAGGGGTACAAGCCGCTGGCGGTTTGTTCCAGGCAACCATACGGATAGGCCTTGAGCGCACTGATCTGCGCGCCCAGGTTCAGCGGCGGCCGGCTCGACAGGCTCAACAAGGCCTCACGCCCCGAGGCATCGAACTGGTCCAGCGTGCCGACGGGCAGGCTCCACGGCTCGTTCTTGAGCACCGCGCGGTAATGCTTGAGCAGCGCCGGATAAGCCGGGCGCACGCCCAGGGTCCATTCGCGGCTGAACGGCGGCAATTGTTCGCCCGGCAGGTCCAGCCCGTTGACCGTCACCTTGAGCTTGCCCTGTCCCAGCCCGCCCCAGGCTTTGACCGGGATGCGCAGCGTGGTGCGCTGGCCTTGTTTCAGTTCCACCGATTGCGCGCCGGCATTGACCAGTTCCAGTTGGCCTTCGGCACTCAGTTGCACATCGAGTTTCTGCGCCTTGCCCGACAGGTTGGACAGGTCCAGCGCCAGGGTCGTCTGATCGCCGCCGGCCAGGAAGCGCGGCGCCGACAGTTCGGCCACCAGCGGCGCGGCGATCACCGTCCTGGCTTCGGCCATGCCGTAGCGGTCATCGCTCCAGGCCTGGGCCATCAGGCGCAGTTCGCCGTTGAAGTCGGGAAT
Source organism: Pseudomonas sp. lyk4-R2A-8 (assembly GCF_030209095.1). NCBI lineage: Bacteria > Pseudomonadati > Pseudomonadota > Gammaproteobacteria > Pseudomonadales > Pseudomonadaceae > Pseudomonas > Pseudomonas sp. lyk4-R2A-8. The sequence goes on along the minus strand of NZ_JARVSS010000032.1, from coordinate 59,962 downwards.
ATTGACGCTGACTTCACCCTCGCCCTTGTCATTCAAAGTCACCGGCGCGCTTTGCAGGGCGACGATGGTCACGCTGGTGTCCGGGCGCTTGCCCCCCTTGGCCAACGCCGCGTCACCGCCGAACGCCAGGCTGGCCAGACGGCCTTGCCCGGCTTCGATCAACTGGCCGTAGATATCGAACTGATCCACGCCATAGGCCTTGCGGCCGAACAGGCTGGCGTACGGGTCCGGCGTCGGGTATTCGGTAATGTTGAGGATGCCCACGTCCACTGCCGCCACCAGTACATGCACCTGTTTCGGCACGCTGCCATCGGCATTCCGGGCGGCGACTTTCACCGTCAGCGGTTGCTTGGGACGCATTTTTTCCGGTGCGGTGAGGGTCACGCCGAGCTTGCGCTGGGTGCGGTCCAGCGGCAGGTGCAGCAGGCCCACCGCACGTTTGGGGGTGATATTGGCTTTGCGTTCGCCGGGACGAATCACCAGGGCGCTGACGTACAGGTCATGACGCGACCATTTCGGATCAAGCTTCACGGCAAAGCTTTTGCCTTCGGCCGGCACGTCGATTTCCTGCCACCACAGCGGCCCTTCGGCGGATTCCACCAGCAGGTAGCCCTTGCCCGCGGCCGGCGGCGTGACCGTGACGTTAGCGGTGTCGCCATCGCCATAGGCCGGTTTGTCCAGCGCCAGCTTGACCTGGTCGGGGCGCACCGCGCCGCCTTCGGTATTGTCCTGGGCCTGATAACCGGCCCAAAAACGCAGGCTGCTGACCAGGCCGGTCTGCGGGTCTTCGACCTCGACGCGGTACGGGCCCCATTCCACCTGGAAGCTGACCTTGGCGGTGTCGCCGGCCTTGATGTTCAAGGTTTGCTCGTCGAGGTTGAGGAATTTCTCGTTGTAGTGATAGCTCCAGCCGTCGCTGTCGGAGTAGTTCCAGTAGTAGTCACGGCGCTCGCGCACCAGGCGTACCTTGAGGTTGGGCGCGGCGAGCTTCTGGCCTTCCTGGTTGGCGAGCAGCACTTCGAATTCCGCCGGGCCGTCGCCATTGGTTTCCTTGCCGTCAAACAGCCCACGCAGGCCCGGCAGTTGCTTGGCTGGCCAGATCGGCTGCACCAGGCGTCGAGTGATCGGCCGCCCGCCCGACTCATGCAGGCTGGCCTGCACAATCAATTGCAGCGGCGACTTGGCCTCGGCCCATTTGCTCTCCATGCTCAGGACTTCATGGCCCTTGGCGTCAAGCACGCTTTCGTCGATCTCGAAGTCCTGGCTCAGATCCTCCTCGGTGACGGAGCCGAACTCGTAGCCCGGCAGCGATTTGACCGCCTCGCGCAGCGGCCGCACATACACCTGTCCGCTGATGCGGTTGCCCGAGGCCGGCGCGCCGTAGAGATAGCGCCCCGTGAGCTGGATCTGCGGGCTGTCCGCCGGGCTCAGCGGCGTGTCGCTGCCCTTGAGTTCCAGGGCCAGGCGTTCGGGCAGGAAGTCTTCGACCAGGAATTCGTAAAGCTGCGGCTTGCCGTCGCCCAGGTCGAACACCAGTTGCCAGCGCCCGGTCGGCGCTTCACCGGCCAATTGCAGGGCGTATTGATAGAGGCCGGATGCGTCGGCATCCCAGACGAATTTGCGGCTGACCTGTTCATCCGGGCGCCGCACTTCGACGCTCACCGGCTGCGGCTTGACCGCGTTGCCGTCCTTGTCGCGCAGCAAGGCGTTGAGCAGCACGGTTTCGCCGGGGCGATACAGGTCGCGCGGGCCGAACACAAAGAATTGCAAGGGATGGGACGGTTGGCCGCCGATGTCGAACTCGGCCAGGTCGAGGGCGGCGCTGTCCAGGCGCAGCAGGCTGGTCTGCTCACCTTGCTTGGCCAGCAACACCTGGGCTTTTTTCGGCAGCGGCAATTGCGCATGGCCGCCCTTTTCGGTCTTGCCCTGGGCCAGCACGCGGCCATCGGCGTCCAGCACTTCCAGGTCCACGTCGTTCAGGGCCTTGCCGCCTTCCAGGGCCTGGGTAAAGACGTCGAGACGATTGCTATAGCGATGCACGGAAAGGCCGATGTCACTCAAGGTGAACAGCGTGGCCGGCTGAGAATAGTTGTAAGTGCCCGATGCTCGCATCACCGCCAGATACACCCCCGGCTGCTGCAATTGCTTGAGGCCAGCAATCGGCAGCAGCAGGGTTTCGCGGGTGTTGCGCGCCGGGTTGAGGTCGAAACGCCCGCCATAGACCAGGTCGGCCATGGGCAGCAACTCACGGGACTCATAGCTTTGCAGGCTGGTATTGCGCCCCCACTGAGCCAGGAACGACGGCAGGGACTCGGGCTTGATGCGGAAGAATTCGACGTCGATCTTGTCGACGTTCAGCGCGATCACCGGCAGGCCTTCTGCCAGGCGCGTCGGCAGCAGGGTGCCGCGACTGGCGAAGCCGACGGTGGCTTGCAGGTCGCGGGTTTCCAGGCGGGCGATGTACTCGGCGGCGAGTTTATTATCGTTGACGGCCTTGAGCCCGGCGTCGACGGTGAGCACCAGTTTGCGCTGCGGCTCGAGGTGGCGCAGGCGCAGTTCCATGAGGTTGTCGGACAGCTCCCAGGCGCCGTCGACCTTGCCGGACTTGCTGTCGACCAGATGCAGTTTGTCGGCGAACTTCTGCTCCGGGTCCAGAGGAATGGAGAAGCTCACCGATAACGTGCTGGCACCGTCCAGCTGCACCTCGGACACGTCCACCACGCTCAACTCACGCCCAGCGTACCGTTGCTTCAGCGCCGCCACATCCACTGCCGCCTTGACCGGCTTGGGCGCGGTGCTGGTGGCGGCTGCGGGGGCGGTCGGCGCAGCAGGTTTGTCGGAGGAATCGCAGGCACTCAGCAGGGCCAGCGCGCAAGCCAGGAACAGTCCTTTGTTAAGCATTGGGGCACTCGTTGTCAGAGGAAACCGGGGCGTGAACTATATATCAGCCCGAGCGGGGCTGGTGTGGCACTGGTCACATTGACCGACGGAGGGTGGGTTGGTTCGCAGCCGTTTGAACCCCCCAGCCAAATCCCACAGCCGCCTCCCACATTGGCTCTGCTGCAGGGCTAATGGATGGTTACAATGTCGTTCCCCCAAGGAGCCTGCATGTCCACCTTACTGACCGACTGGCGCGACCGCCCCACCCACCGCCGCGTATGGGCCCTGGCTGCGCCGATGATTCTGTCGAACATCTCGGTGCCGTTGGTTGCCCTGGTCGACAGCATGGTCATCGGCCACCTGCCCCATGCCCACCAACTGGGCGCCGTGGCCGTCGGGGCCAGCTTGTATACCTTCCTGGCCTGGGCCATGGGGTTTCTGCGCATGGGCTCCACCGGTTTTGCCGCCCAGGCCGCCGGGCGCAAGGATGGTGCGGCACTGCGGCAAATTCTGCTGCAAGGTTTGCTGCTGGCGCTGGGCCTGGCAATGCTGCTCGGCACCGTGGGCACTCCCCTGAGCCACCTGGCCCTGGAATGGATGCAGCCCTCGCCCGAACTGAACCAACTGACCCGCGATTTCTTCCACACTCGCCTGTTCGGTCTGCCCGCCGCGCTGGCCAGCTATGCCCTGGTCGGCTGGTTCCTCGGCACACAGAACGCTCGCGCGCCGCTGGCGATTCTGCTGACCACCAACTTGGTGAACATCGCCTTGAACCTGTGGTTTGTGCTGGGTTTGGATTGGGGCGTGGTCGGCTCCGCCCGCGCCTCGGTGATCGCCGAATGGACCGGTGCCCTGCTCGGCCTGGCCCTTACGCAAAAGGCCCTGCGCGCCTACCCAGGGCATATCGCCTGGGCCGCATTGAAACGATGGGAGAGCTGGCGCCCGTTGCTGGCGGTGAACCGCGACATTTTTATCCGCAGCCTGGCGTTGCAGTCGGTGTTTTTCATGATCACCGTGCAAGGCGCACGCCTGGGCGACGCCACCGTGGCGGCCAACGCGCTGCTGCTCAACGGCCTGCTGCTGACCGCCCACGCTTTGGACGGCCTGGCCCACGCCGTCGAAGCGCTGTGCGGCCACGCCATCGGCGCCCGCGACCGGCAATCCCTGCGCCGTTCGCTGGTGGTGGCCGGTGGTTGGTCACTGATCGCCAGCCTTGGATTTGCATTGTTGTTCACCGTCGCCGGCCATCTGTTTATCGCCATGCAGACCGATATCCCCAGCGTGCGCGAAACGGCTGATATCTACCTGCCTTACCTGGCGGTATTGCCGTTGATTGCGGTGTGGAGTTATTTGCTGGATGGGCTGTTTATTGGTGCAACGCGGGCTCGGGAGATGCGCAACGCAATGCTGCTGACGGTGCTGATGGTGTCGCCGTTTGCCTGGGCGTTGCAGGGGCTGGGCAATCACGGCTTGTGGATAACCTTCCTGCTGTTCATGGCGATACGCAGCCTGACGCTGTGGGCGATCGCCTGGCGGCTGAACCGGCAGGAACAATGGATCGGCACCCGTCATTAATCCCCTACCTGTTACTTCTGACAGGTTACAAACCGACGACCCGGGGGTTGAATAGCCAGGGAGGTATCCACCCCCTACCTTCCTGGAGAGTCGAATATGAACATCACAAAACACATAAGCGTTACCGCACTATGGATCGTCACAGCGTGCACCCTGGCAACGATCGCCGGATGCACCGCTGGAGGCCCCAACAGCGTTGAGGGAACCATGCGGGTAAGCAATGCCGGCAGTTCCACTGTAATAGTCAGCCAGCGTTCTGACGTCCATCCCCTCGCGCCGAACGCAACAATCGACCTACCCATCAATAGCTTCGGATTAACCGTAATGCCGGAAGATAGCAACCGCGACAAGATTGACCGATTCAATCTCAAGTTCAATCCCGGCGGCTGTTCGGTCAACTTGTGCGTCGTCGTATATTGACCGTTTACTTATCGCTGCGCAGATGAAAGGTGCCTTGGAACCGGCACTTGACCGCCAACTCCATAAAAAAGGGCCGCAGTGTTAACTGCAGCCCTTGTTAAACGCTGAACCGATATCAGGAAGACAGGTACGAAGACCGCGTCAGCCCCAGACGCAACGCGTCGAGGAACTGGGTACGCTCCGATGCGCTGATCTTGGCGCTGGCGCACTTGTCACGGTAATGCGTCATCAACTCCTCCGGCGACAAATGCACATAGCGCAGCATGTCTTCGATGGTGTCGTGGGTTTCGATCCCGGCGCTGTACACCGAGCCGTCTTCACGCTGGTAGATGTTCACCGAGTCGGTATCGCCGAACAGGTTGTGCATGTCGCCGAGGATTTCCTGGTAGGCGCCGACCAGGAAGATACCCAGCAGGTAGTCCTCGCCTTCGTTCAGGGCATGTACCGGCAGGCTGGTTTCGATGCTCTGTTCGTCGACGTATTGTTTGATCTTGCCGTCGGAGTCGCAGGTCAGGTCTTGCAGCACGGCGCGGCGCAGCGGCTCCTCGTCCAGACGGTGCAGCGGCAAGATCGGCAGCACCTGGCCGATGGCCCAGGTGTCCGGCAGGCTCTGGAACACCGAGAAGTTGCAGATGTACTTGTCGGCCAGCTTGTCGTTGAGTTCGTCCAGCACCTGGCGGTGCGAGCGTTGACGGGCTTTCAACGAGTTATGCAGGCGACGGCACACGGCGAAGTAGCATTGTTCGGCCAGGGCCTTTTCCGCCAGGGTCAGTTTGCCGTCGGCGTACTGGGCGGCCACGTCGCTCATATAGTGGGTGGCGCGCCAGTAGGTTTCGGTGACCATCTCAATGTCGGTCGGGCCCAGCAGATCCACCAGCCATTGCACGGTTTCCGGCAGGCTTTCCTTGTTTTCGATCAGCGGGATTTCGTCGTTGTGTTTTTCGACGTCGGTTACCTGCACCACCAGCATGGCGTGGTGGGCGGTCAGCGAGCGACCGCTTTCGGAGAAGATGTGCGGGTGCGGCAGGCTCTGCGCGTCGCAGAATTCCTTGAGCATGCCCACGACCACGCCGGCGTAGTCGTCCATGTCGTAGTTGATGGAGCTGGCGTTACGCGAGTGGGTGCCGTCGTAATCCACACCCAGGCCACCGCCGACGTCGATGTGATCCACCGGCAAACCGAGGTTGCGCAGCTCGCCGTAGTACCGGATGGCTTCCTTGAAACCGTGCTGGTAGTCCGCCAGGTTGGCGATCTGCGAGCCCATGTGAAAGTGCAGCAGGCGAATGCCCTGGTCCAGCCCGGCGGCGCGGAAGCGCTCGACCACGGAGAGCAGTTGCGCGGCCGACAAACCGAACTTGGACTTCTCGCCACCGGTGTCCGCCCATTTGCTCGACGCCAGGGACGACAAGCGCACGCGCAGGCCAACCTGAGGCTTGACCTTGAGGCTCGCCGCCTCTTCGATCACCAGGCCGACTTCGGATTCTTTTTCGATCACGATAAATACGTTGTGGCCCAACTTCTGGCCCATCAGCGCCAGGCGGATGAACTCACGGTCCTTGTAACCGTTGCAGACGATGGTGCCGCCTTTTGGTGCCAGCGCCAGCACGGCCAGCAGCTCGGGTTTGGAGCCGGCTTCCAGGCCGATGGAGACGTTCTGCGTGGCGATGATGTTTTCGATCACCGCTTCCTGCTGGTTAACCTTGATCGGGTACAGCGCGGTGTACTGGCTCTGATATTCCAAGCGCGCAATGTTAGCGTCGAATGCACCGGTCAGTTGGCGCACGCGGTCTTGCAGGATATCGGGAAAACGCACCAGCAGCGGCAGCGACAGGCCGCTCTTGCGCAACTCGTCGACCTGCTCGTAGAGATCGACGGGCGTGCTGTCGGGACCGTTCGGACGGACTTCAACGCGACCGGCATCATTGATCGCGAAATACCCGGCCCCCCAATGGCGAATCCCGTAAACACTGCGGCTGTCCGCAACTGTCCATTGGCTGCCATCGTCTTTGCGTGTGCGTCGTACGGACATCGAAGTCCCCTATAAATGAAGTCGAAGACACCGCCTCGGGTTCGAGGCCGGCGCAGTCTAAAGAATGAAAATGACGATTTGCCTGTAAGAGAGGTAGACCCCACTCGCAGGACAGAGTTTAGACACAGGTCGGGAAGAGGCTCAGCCGCCGGACTTCTTGGCCTTGTAACCAAGCTTGATCAGCTCGGCCAACAGCAGTTCGACGTGATCGCCCTGAATCTCGATGATCCCGTCTTTCAAGGCGCCACCGGTGCCACAGCGCTTTTTCAGCGTGGTGGCCAGCTCCTTGAGCGGCTCCGCGGCCAACGGCACGCCGGTGATGGTGGTCACCGTCTTGCCGCCACGGCCCTTGCTCTCGCGGCGCACGCGGGCGATACCGTCGCCTTCCGGGATCAGGGTCTGTTTGCAGATGCAGGCGTCCACGGGCTGACGACAGTCCGGGCAGTGGCGACCTGCGTCGGTGGAAAATACCAGGCCACCAAGGGCGGCGAAGGATGCGGCTTTTTTGGCCACCGGCAATCCTCTTGGGAGGACAAAGACTGATCGGCCCTCGTAACGGACGACCGACCGCGAAACCCCACTCAGGCAGGGGCAGCGCTACCGACACGCCAAGGCGGTTCGGGTGAAAAGTCGCGCAGTGTAACGGCAAAAAGCACGCTTGCTAAGAGCCAAATAGCGCCAATTCATGCAAGTTTAGCGACGCAAGGCCAGATAGCGGCGCAGGCCCTCCTGGGCGTCCGGGCAGTAAGGTTTTTTCCTGGCATCGCGCAAGACTTTCCTGATGGGTAGAAAACGCGCCTCCATCACCTCTTCCGGCTGCAACCGCAGGGGCCCATCCCACACGGCGGAGTAGGACTTGCACCAGAGCCGGCTGCCGTCCTGCTCGAAATAGAAATGGTCATGCTCGGTCAACGCCACGCCACTGACTCCGAGTTCCTCCTCCAGCTCGCGGGCCGCCGATTCACCATAAGTCTCACCGGCCGCGACCATCCCACCGGCCGCAGTGTCCCAGAATCCTGGATACAGGGCTTTGCTCAGAGTGCGGCGGTGCACGCAGAGTTCACCGGCGCGGTTGAACAGGAAGATAAAGGTGCAACGGCCGATAAGGCCGCGCTTGCGCAAGTCTGACCTGACCAGATGGCCGAGCAGGTTGTCCTGCTCATCCACCCAACAGATCAGTTCAGCATCGGAGGCCACCCGGTGAGCGGCCTCCCGTGGAGTAACGTCCATCATCAACCCTGATTGAGGAGCTGACGCAAATCGATCACTGCAGCGTTTGCCCGGGAAATGTAATTGGCCATCACCAGCGAATGGTTCGCCAGTACGCCGAAGCCACTGCCGTTAAGAATCATAGGACTCCAAACCGGTTCCTGCGAGGCTTCCAGCTCACGAATGATCTGGCGCACGCTGACCGTGGCGTTCTTCTTGGCCAGTACGTCGGCGAAGTCGACTTCAATCGCACGCAGCAGGTGAGACAAGGCCCAGGCCTGACCACGGGCCTCATAGAACACGTTGTCGATCTGCATCCATGGGGTTTCCACCACTTCTTCATCGACCTGCGGTACTTCACCCGGTGCCAGGGCTTCGGTTTTCAGCGCGGTATTGAGCTTGACCCGGCCGACGCTGGCGGACAGGCGCTGCGACAACGAACCCAGGCGAGTAGCCACATCCCCCAGCCAGTTGTTCAGGTTGTCGGCACGGGCGTAGAACAGGGCGCCGCGCTGGTTGGGGTCGGACAGACGCGCTTCATAACGGCTGAGGGAATTGATCCCTTCCTGGTACTCGGACTCACTGGATGGCAGTACCCAGCTTTTGTTATCGAAATTGAAACGCGGCTCGGCCTTGGCCAGATCGGCGTCTTCGGCGGACTGCGACTGAGAGCGGGCGAAGTCTTTACGCAGAGCGCGGGTCAGGTCCCGCACCTGCACCAGCACGCCGTACTCCCAGCTGGGCATGTTGTCCATCCACAGACCAGGCGGGAAACGATCGTTGGAAATATAACCGCCGGGCTTGTTAAGCAGCGTGCCGACCACGCTCTTGAGGGTTTCGACGGTGGTGAAGCCCACCACCATCTGCTTGCCGTCCTTTTCGGCGGCGATCTGCGCATTTTGCTGCACCGGAAACAGCGCAGGCTCTTCGCTCCAGTACCAACCCAGAGCGCCGGTGACCAGCAGGTACACGCCGAGCAGGCTGAGTACCGCACGGCTCATCAGCAGCGTACGAAAATAGCCGCGGTTGGTTGACTTGGGCTCAGGCACAGGGCCTTTGGCACTGCCTGCACGGTTTTTCCAGTCCAGCATGGCGATATCCTTTCAATCACTTGAGTTCATGCACTTGAATTGATGGCGTGCGTTCAAACACTCCGACCACAACCCTACCCCATCGTGCCCGTCGGCGCGGCGCTTTTATCCAAACTGGCGCACCGGCCGTGTTCGACTATAAAGGATGCACGCTTTTGCACCCACGCGACCAGCCAGTCATTAACTGAATAGCAAAGACACGCAGTTAATTGACGTATGACACTCATCCGCTTGATCAAGAGGTGCTAGCATAGAGCCATCAGTCGCCCTCAGCATGCACCCTCACCAGTAGTCAGGATATGACCGAGCCAGAAGACCCCAGCCGTGAGCGCCTCAAGCAGCACTTTGCCCAGCGGGTAATTCATCAGGCACGTCAAATTCTTGAGATCTGGCAGCGCCTGCAACGCAGCGAATGGTCGAATGCAGACCTCTCCGAGCTCAACGACGCGAACCTGCGCCTGCTGCGCTTTGCCGAGCGTTTCGAACAGCCCGAGCACGGTCAGTTGGCGCACCGTATCGGCGAATCCCTCAGGGCTGTGGATGAAAACCGCGGCCGTCTGAGCAGTCAGTTGATCACTGAGCTCAACCGACTGATGCAGCGCCTGTCGCGCACCGGCCTGCGCCAGGGCGACCAGTTGGAGCAAACCTTACTGCCGCCGATGCGCAAGCCGATCTACGTGATGCTGGCCGATCACGACCGCGCCGAACGCCTGGCCAAGCAATTGGAATTCTTTGGCTTGAGCGCCCAGTCGTTGGACAGCGTGGCGGCGTTTCGCGCGTCGATGGCCGAGCGCCTGCCGTCGGCGATTGTGATGGATGTGGATTTCTGCGGCGCCGGCCTGGGCCTTACGCTCGCCGCCGAAGCCCAGGAAGGCCTGGAGCACAAGCTGCCGCTGCTGTTTTTCAGCCTGCACGAAACCGACACGCCCACGCGCCTGGCCGCCGTACGCGCCGGCGGCCAGGAGTTCCTGACCGGCACGCTGGAAGCGTCCAGCCTGCTGGAAAAGATTGAAGTGCTGACCTGCGTCGCTCAGTACGACCCTTATAAAGTGCTGATTATCGACGACTCGCGGGCCCAGGCCCTGCACACCGAGCGCCTGCTCAACAGTGCCGGTATCGTCACCCGCACATTGATCGAGCCGATCCAGGCCATGGCCGAACTGGCGGACTTCCAGCCTGACCTGATCATCCTCGACATGTACATGCCCGCCTGCACCGGCACCGAGCTGGCCAAGGTGATCCGCCATAACGACCGTTATGTGAGCGTGCCGATCATCTACCTGTCGGCCGAAGATGACCTGGACAAACAACTGGACGCCATGAGTGAGGGCGGCGACGACTTCCTCACCAAACCGATCAAGCCGCGCCACCTGATCACCACCGTGCGCAATCGCGCAGCACGCGCCCGGCACCTCAAGGCGCGAATGGTGCGCGACAGCCTGACCGGCCTGTACAACCACACCCATATCCTGCAACTGCTTGAAGACTGCAGCTTCCGCGCGCGCCGCGAGAACAAGCCGTTGAGCTTTGCGATGCTCGATATCGACCATTTCAAGCGCGTCAATGACAGCCATGGCCACCCGATGGGCGACCGCGTAATCAAGAGTCTGGCGCTGTTTCTCAAGCAACGTTTGCGCAAGACCGACTTTATCGGGCGCTACGGCGGCGAGGAGTTCGCCATCGTGATGCCCGATACCGACCTGGAATCGGCCTGCAAGGTGCTGGATGAAATTCGCGAACGTTTTGCCGAAATCCACTACCCGGCTCAGCCTCAGGATTTGTGGTGCACCTTCAGCGCCGGCCTGGTTGAGCTGTGCGACGGTTCCGACAGCCTGATGATGGCCGCCCAGGCCGACGAGGCGCTGTACCGCGCCAAGGACGGCGGACGCAACCGCGTACAGGCGGCGCGCACATCAAAGCAAAGTGCCATCTTTTCATCGGAATCCACCGACTCCGTCATAACGCTGTAATAGAAACGCAATAACTTCAGGCACTTATCTTTTGCTGCCGGCTGAAACCTCGCATGCGCCTGAAGCTGCTGACCAATCTCAACACCCTCCTGTTAGTGGCCGTGTGCCTGGCCCTCGGGGCGACCCTGTGGTGGTCGCAACGCGCCCTGGAGCGCCCTTATCTGCTGATGGAACGCTACCTGAGCCTGTCGCAGACCTTTCAGAACCAGGCGGCACGCAATATCGAGGACTATCTGGCCAATGGCGATGCGCTGCGTTTGAGCGGCGCCAGCCAAAGCCTGGAAGGGTTGCTGCAACAATTGCACGAACTGCCGGCCGAACTGGCGCAGAGCCTGCGCCCCAGCCTGGTGGAACTGGACGCCTTCAGCAAAACCGACCTGCTTGCCGCCGGCAAGTTGGCTGGCGATCCGCAAGCCTTGTTGGTGCAGGCCGAGCGTGAGCTGGGTGCGAACCTGGAACAGCTGAGCCAGTACGCCACGGGCGTGAACTCGCCGGAAGCTGCACGCTACCTGCCAGCGCTGCTGGCCGCTTCCCAGCACTTGGGCAAACTCTCACTGGCCCGCGACAAACTGGTCAGCAGCGGACGCGCCGAGCTGGCCGAGGATGTGGAGCGCGAACTGGGCCAGATCCGTGGCCAGGCCGACCTGCTGGAACAGTTGCCATTACTGGGTGTGAAAGCCAGCACCGAATCCAACACCGATGATTTCTCCGCGCTGATGGGCCTGGAAAACACCGAAAAAACCGAAGCTCAGGACACCGGCGTCGACCTCAAGCGCGAACTCAACAGCCTGTTGACCCGCTATCCCGCCGAACTCAAGCGCACCCGTACCCAGATCCAGCAGCGCGCCGACCTAGCCGCCGCCACGCACCTGAAAATCAACGCCGTGCAGCAAGCCATTGCCGGGCTGGAGCCGGTGGTGCGCGCGCAGCATGGCAAAATCCAGAGCGAAGTGCGCCTGATGCAAGGCATGATGATTGGCCTGATCCTGCTGATCGCGCTGTTGATCGACACCCTGCAGCGGCGCCTGGCCCGGGTATTGACCAGCCTGGCGCCCGCTCTGTCGACCTGGGCCGAGGGCGACTTCAGCCAGCCGATTGCCCTGGGCAAGACCAACCGCGAACTGCACGATATCGAAGCCTCCCTGAACCGCTTGCGCGCTTATCTGGTGGACCTGGTGGGCACTATTCGCGGGAATGCCGAGGAAGTCGCCGGCAGCAGCCGCACGCTCGCCGAACTGAGCAGCGGCCTGCATGACGGCGCCGAGCGCCAGGCCGGCGACACCGCGCAGATCCGCGATTCCCTGGGTGAACTGGAAGCGACCATTCAGCAAGTGGCCGGCGACGCCAGCCAGGCCGCCGGCGCCAGCCGCAGCGCGGGCCAGGCGGTGGAACAAGGCCAGCGGGTGATCGGCCTGAGCTTGACCGGGCTGCATGCCCTCGTCGGTGAAGTGCAGCAAAACGCGCAGATGATCGAAAAACTCGCTGAAGAATCCGCCACTATCGGCGGCGTACTTACGGTGATCCGCTCGATCGCCGACCAGACCAACCTGCTGGCGCTGAACGCAGCCATCGAAGCCGCCCGCGCCGGTGAAGCCGGACGTGGTTTTGCGGTGGTCGCGGACGAAGTGCGCTCCCTGGCCCAGCGCACCGCCGGCGCCACCGCCGAAATCCAGGGCCTGATCGCCGGTCTGCAAAGCGCCGCTCACCAATCGGTGGAAGGCATGCGCGCCCAGGTCGAGCACGCCGAAGCCACCGCCCAGCAGGCCCAGGCGGCCGACGGCGCACTGGATGAAATCGTCGGCGCGATCCAGACCATTTCCGATACCGCCGTGCGCATCGCCGATGTCACCGCGCAGCAACGTGATGCGGTAAGCGAAATCCGCGATAACAGCGAGAGGATTCATCAGTTGGGTGAGGATAATCTGCTGCGCATCGGCCAGGGCCGCAGCCAGGGCGAGCACCTGCTGGTGCTGGGTGGGCAGCTCAATACCGCCGTACAGGCATTCCGCGTCTAACCGGATCCAGCGTCATATCAATGTGGGAGGGGGCAAGCCCCCTCCCACACTTGATCTCCATAGGGTTCAAGGACGTGTCGCCTATGACCGGATACTGGCCCCCAGTCACAAATTTCGCGCTATCCTCGCTAATCGTGCCGCCTACTGCGTAGAACTGGACAGTCACAAAGGCTTTACGGCATAGTCGCCGGGTTCTGACGTACCCACCTCCATAACAAGGAACAGCCGATGGCGACCTTACTGGTTCTTCACGGACCCAACCTGAACCTGCTTGGCACCCGTGAACCGGGCGTCTACGGGGCAGTGACCCTCGATCAGATCAACCTCGATCTGGAACAGAGAGCCCGTGATGCCGGCCACCATCTGCAATACCTGCAAAGCAATGCCGAGTACGAATTGATTGATCGAATCCATGCCGCGCGCGGCGAAGGCGTGGACTTTATCCTGATCAATCCCGCCGCTTTTACGCACACAAGCGTTGCATTACGTGACGCGCTGCTGGCGGTGAGCATCCCATTCATCGAAGTGCATCTGTCGAACGTGCACAAACGCGAACCTTTCCGCCATCACTCTTACTTCTCCGACGTAGCGGTAGGAGTGATCTGCGGCCTTGGCGCCAGCGGTTACCGACTGGCCCTGGAGGCCGCCCTGGAACAGCTTGAACAACCGGCCAAGCGCCCCTGACCGACCCTTGGGAGTTGATGATTCATGGATATCCGTAAAGTTAAGAAGTTGATCGAACTGCTGGAAGAATCCGGTATCGACGAGCTGGAAATCAAGGAAGGCGAAGAGTCCGTACGGATCAGCCGCCACAGCAAGACCCCGGCTCAACAATTCTATGCCCCGCAGATGCAAGCACCGGCTCCGGCCGCTGCGGCACCAGCCGCTGCACCGGCTGCCCCGGCTGCTCCTGCCGCACCGGCAGCTCCTGTGCTGAACGGTTTCGTGGTCAAGTCGCCAATGGTCGGTACTTTCTACCGCACCCCGGCACCGACCTCGCCAGCCTTCGTTGAAGTGGGCAAGACCGTGAAAGTGGGCGACACCATCTGCATCGTCGAAGCGATGAAAATGATGAACCACATCACCGCTGAAAAAGCCGGCGTGATCGAATCCATCCTGGTAGAAAACGGTCAGCCGGTTGAGTACGACCAGCCGCTGTTCACCATCGTTTGAACCGCGGAGCACCTTCGATGTTGAAACCTGCGAAGAAACTGCAAAAAGTCCTGATCGCCAACCGCGGCGAGATCGCGCTGCGTATCCTGCGCGCCTGTAAGGAAGAGGGCATCAAGACCGTCGCTGTTTACTCGACGGCCGATACCGAACTGATGCACGTGAAACTGGCGGACGAGAGCATCTGCATCGGCCCGCCACTGGCCACGAACTCGTACCTGAAAGTCTCGAACATCATCGCTGCCGCGGAAGTGACCGGCGCTGACGGCATCCATCCAGGCTACGGCTTCCTCGCGGAAAACGCCGATTTCGCCGAACAGGTGGAAAAGTCCGGGTTTGCCTTCATCGGCCCGAAAGCCGAAACCATTCGCCTGATGGGCGACAAGGTATCGGCCAAGGACGCCATGATCGCCGCCGGCGTGCCAACCGTTCCAGGTTCCGATGGCCCATTGCCTGAGGACGAGGAAACCGCACTGCGCATTGGTCGCGAAGTCGGCTACCCGGTGATCATCAAGGCCGCCGGTGGCGGTGGTGGTCGCGGCATGCGCGTGGTGCACAAGGAAGAAGACCTGATCGAAGCGGCCAAGCAGACTCGCTCCGAAGCGGCTGCCTGGTTCGGCAACCCGATGGTCTACCTGGAGAAGTACCTGACCAATCCACGTCACGTGGAAGTGCAGGTATTGTCCGACGGCCAGGGCCACGCCATCCACCTGGGCGACCGCGATTGCTCGCTGCAACGCCGTCACCAGAAGGTATTGGAAGAAGCCCCGGCACCGGGCCTGGACGAGAAAGCACGCCAGGAAGTGCTGGCACGCTGCGTCAAAGCGTGCATCGACATCAACTACCGTGGCGCCGGTACGTTCGAGTTCCTCTATGAAGCAGGTCGTTTCTACTTCATCGAGATGAACACGCGCGTTCAGGTAGAGCACCCGGTGTCGGAAATGGTTACCGGTATCGACATCGTCAAGGAGATGCTCAGCATCGCCGCCGGCAACCCACTGTCCTACACCCAGGACGACGTGAAGTTGCACGGCCACTCCCTGGAGTGCCGAATCAACGCCGAAGACCCGAAAACCTTTATTCCGAGTCCAGGCCTGGTCAAGCATTTCCATGCACCGGGCGGCAACGGCGTTCGCGTCGATTCGCACCTGTACAGCGGCTACAAGGTTCCGTCCAACTACGACTCGCTGATCGGCAAGCTGATCACCTGGGGCGCCACCCGCGATGAGGCCATGGCCCGCATGCGCAACGCTCTGGACGAAATCGTGGTCGACGGGATCAAGACCAACATCCCGCTGCACCGGGACCTGGTCCGCGATGAAGGCTTCTGCGAAGGTGGTGTGAACATTCACTACCTGGAACACAAGCTGGCCAACCAGTAAGTGCTCCACCCAACAAAACCGCCTTCGGGCGGTTTTGTTGTTTGTGGGCCCTCTATTTTGAAAAAGTACACACTCCAAAGGTGGCAGGGGCAGCCCCACATTTGACCGGCGTGCAGTCAGCAGTGTCGTCTTCTGCCCGCCGCTCGCGTAAACTTGCGCGCTTTCGCGACCCCGCCGTCGCACACTCATTATTTTCAAAGGTGCCCGCCATGCCTTGGCTGCAAGTCCGTCTCGCCATCAGCCCAGAACAAGCCGAAACCTACGAAGACGCATTCCTCGAAGTGGGCGCCGTGTCGGTGACCTTCATGGACGCCGAAGACCAGCCGATCTTCGAGCCCGAGCTGAACACCACCCCGCTGTGGTCCCACACCCATTTGCTGGCGCTGTTTGAAGGCGGCACCGAAGCCGCCAGCGTACTGGCCCATCTGGAACTGCTCACCGGCAGCCCGCTGCCGGAGCATCACAGCGAAGTGATCGAAGACCAGGACTGGGAACGCAGCTGGATGGACAACTTCCAGCCCATGCGTTTCGGCCAGCGCCTGTGGATCGTGCCGAGCTGGCACGCGGCCCCGGAGCCGGACGCGGTGAACCTGCTGCTCGACCCGGGCCTGGCCTTCGGCACCGGCACCCACCCCACCACTGCCCTGTGCCTGGAGTGGCTCGACGGCCAGGAGCTGCGCGACAGCAACGTGCTGGACTTCGGCTGCGGCTCGGGCATCCTGGCCATTGCCGCCCTGCTGCTGGGCGCCAAGCAAGCCGTCGGCACCGATATCGACGTGCAGGCGCTGGAAGCGTCGCGCGATAACGCCGGGCGCAACAACATTCCTGAAGGCAAATTCCCGCTTTACCTACCGCAGGATTTGCCCCAGGTGCAGGCCGATGTACTGGTGGCCAATATCCTCGCCGGGCCGCTGGTGTCCCTGGCGCCGCAGCTGTCGAGCCTGGTCAGGTCGGGCGGCCGCCTGGCGCTGTCGGGCATCCTGGCCGAACAGGGTGAGGAAGTCGCCGCCGCTTACGCCCAGGACTTTGACCTGGACCCGATCGCTGAACGCGACGGCTGGGTACGCATCAGCGGTCGTCGGCGCTAGAATGAGCGCTTGCCTGAATCGGATGGCCGCATGACCGACAGTTTCGTCACCCAGTGCCCGCATTGCCAGACCCGCTTTCGCGTCAACCATGCTCAATTGAGCGTGGCCCGCGGCGTGGTTCGCTGCGGCTCGTGCCTGCAAGTGTTCAACGCTGCCCGCCAATTGCTGGAGCAGCGCGCCACCCACGCCCCTGCGCCGACATCCGAAGTACCGACGGTCGCGCAAGCCGCCCCCGAGGCGCCGCGCGCGATCAGCCAGAAGCAGTGGAACGCCGAAGAGCTGGACCTGGACAATCTGGACCTGGACGAAGAACTGGCCAAGCTGGAGCGGCGCGCCCCGCAGCCCGCCCTGCCGGTGAGCGCAGACCGCCGCCAGCCGGGCGACCGTCGGCACAAGGAAGAACCGCTCAGCGCCAGCCGCGATAGCCTCAAGGCCGATGAGGAAAAGTGGGCCGCCAGCCTGTTCAGCGAACCTTCTGAAGCGCGCAGCCAACCCGACGAAGACGAATACGAAGCGAAAAAAACGGCTGCCACCCGAGCACGCACCGAACCGTCGATGTCACCTCACGCCGACGACATCGAAGATGGGCCGCCGCTGGGCACGCCCCGCGACGATGACGAGCTCGACCCACCCTTGACTCCCGTCCTCCACGAAGCCTCCGAGGCGGAGCCCGAAGAGCGCCCTCAACCGCGCCGCAGGCGCACCCGCGCGTCGACCGGTGCCCACGACGACGTGCTCCAGGACCTGGAAGACGACCCGCTGCACCTCTACGCACAAAAACGCCCGTCAAGCCTGGGCCGCCGCCTGGTCTGGATACTGCTGGTACTGATCGCCGCCGCCGGCCTGGTCGGCCAGTACATCGCTTATCAATTCGACGACCTGGCCCGCCAGGACGCTTATCGCCCGTGGTTCCAGCAACTGTGCCCCACATTGGGCTGCACGGTGCCGTCGCGGGTCGATATCGCCCATATCAAGAGCAGCAATCTGGTGGTGCGCAGCCACCCGGAATTCGCCGGGGCGTTGGTGGTGGACGCGATCATCTATAACCGCGCGACCTTCTCCCAGCCCTTCCCGCTGCTGGAGCTGCGTTTCGCCGACCTCAACGGTGGCCTGATCGCCAGTCGTCGGTTCAAGCCCGCCGAATACCTCAGTGGTGAACTGGCCGGCGTTAGCGAAATGCCATCACAGACCCCGATCCACATCTCCCTCGATATCCTTGATCCGGGCAATAAAGCCGTGAATTACAGCCTGAGCTTCCACTCGCCCGAGTAAATCGGCTCGGCCACCGAAACCTGACGGTGGAATATTGACTGCGCGCCGGCCAACCAAACCGGCGGCGATAAAGAAATAACTGTTCAGATTTTATCCAATTCAGCCTTTATCCAGTCATCGAGAGCGGGTATCATGCCAACCCTTTTTCGAACTCTAATGATCCGGCCCCACAACAGGGAAGTCCTATGTCGGCGGTACGCATCGGCCCATATACATTGCAGAACGGCTTGATTCTCGCCCCCATGGCGGGCGTCACCGACCAGCCCTTTCGTCAGCTGTGCAAACGATTGGGCGCCGGGCTGGTCGTGTCGGAAATGGTCACCAGCGACATGAGTCTGTGGAACACCCGCAAGTCGCGGATGCGCATGATCCACGAAGGTGATCCCGAGCCGCGCTCGGTGCAGATCGCCGGGGGTGATGCGCAGATGCTGGCGGATGCGGCCCGAGCCAATGTGGAGCTGGGTGCGCAGATCATCGATATCAACATGGGCTGCCCGGCCAAGAAGGTCTGCAACAAGGCCGCCGGTTCCGCGTTGTTGAAGGATGAGCAGTTGGTTGCCGAGATCCTGCAGGCCGTTGTCGCCGCAGTCGATGTGCCGGTGACCCTGAAGATTCGCACCGGCTGGGACCGGGACAACAAGAACGGCCTGACGGTGGCGAAGATCGCCGAACAGGCAGGCATTACAGCGCTGGCGGTGCATGGCCGCACCCGCGCCGACCTTTACACCGGTGAAGCCGAGTACGACACCATCGCCGCGATCAAGCAGGCGGTGTCGATGCCGGTGTTTGCCAATGGCGACATCGACTCCGCCGAGAAAGCCCGGCGCGTACTTCACGCGACCGGTGCCGATGGCCTGTTGATTGGCCGTGCCGCCCAGGGGCGGCCGTGGATTTTTCGTGAGATCGAGCACTTCCTGCGTACCGGCGAAACCTTGCCGGCACCGGAGCTGATCGAGGTGGAACGCATTCTGCTAGAGCATCTGGCCGCCCTGCACGCCTTCTATGGAGACGTGATGGGAGTACGCATTGCTCGCAAGCATGTCGGCTGGTATCTCGCAACCTTGCCGGGCGCCAAGGAGTTTCGCGCCCACTTCAATCGTTTGGATGATACGGAAGCACAGTGCGCCAACGTTCGTGAGTTCTTCGCCGGACGTTACAAGAGCCTGGTGACAGGGGACGGAGAGGGGGTGGCCGCATGACGATGATGACCGAGACTTTAGTGAGTGGAACAGCACCCGTGAGCGACAACGTCAATTTGAAACAGCACCTCAACACGCCGAGCGAAGAAGGCCAGACCCTTCGCGGGAGTGTCGAGAAGGCGCTGCACAATTATTTCGCCCACCTGGAAGGCGCTTCCGTCACGGACGTCTACAACCTGGTGCTCTCCGAAGTCGAGGCACCCTTGCTCGAAAGCGTGATGAACTACGTCAAGGGCAACCAGACCAAAGCCAGCGAGCTGCTGGGCCTCAACCGTGGGACCCTGCGCAAAAAGCTCAAGCAGTACGATTTGCTGTAAGCATTCAATCCAACCAGAAAGGCGCCCGCGTAAAAACGGTCGCCTTTTTTGCTGACTCCCTTGCTTTTGATGGAAATTGAAATGACCGACCAGACCACCCGCCTGCCGATCCGCCGCGCCTTGATCAGTGTCTCCGACAAGACCGGGATCCTCGAATTTGCCCGGGAGCTGGAAGCCCTGGGTGTGGAAATCCTCTCCACGGGCGGGACCTTCAAACTGCTGCAGGACAACGGCGTGGCCGCAGTGGAAGTGGCGGACTACACCGGATTCGCAGAAATGATGGATGGCCGGGTCAAGACCCTGCACCCGAAAATCCACGGTGGCATCCTCGGCCGTCGCGGCATCGACGACGCCATCATGAGCGAGCACGGTATCAAGCCGATCGACCTGGTGGCCGTTAACCTCTACCCGTTCGAAGCCACCATCAACAAACCAGGCTGCGACTTGCCGACCGCCATCGAAAACATCGATATCGGCGGCCCGACCATGGTCCGCTCGGCCGCCAAGAACCACAAAGACGTGGCCATCGTGGTCAATGCCAGTGACTACGCCCAGGTACTCGAAAGCCTGAAAGCCGGGGGCCTGACCTACGCCCAGCGTTTCGACCTGATGCTCAAGGCGTTCGAACACACCGCCGCCTACGACGGCATGATCGCCAACTACATGGGCACCGTGAACCAGGCCGCCGAAACCCTCAGCACGGAAGGCCGCAGCCAGTTCCCGCGCACCTTCAACAGCCAGTTCATCAAGGCCCAGGAAATGCGCTACGGCGAGAACCCGCACCAGAGCGCGGCGTTCTACGTGGAAGCCAAGCCGGCCGAAGTGGGCATCGCCACCGCGACCCAACTGCAAGGCAAGGAGCTGTCCTACAACAACGTGGCCGACACCGACGCTGCGCTCGAATGCGTCAAGAGCTTCGTCAAGCCGGCCTGCGTCATCGTCAAACACGCCAACCCGTGCGGCGTGGCCGTCAGCCCGGATGCCGAAGGCGGCATTCGCCAGGCCTACGAACTGGCCTACGCCACCGACACCGAGTCGGCCTTCGGCGGCATCATCGCCTTCAACCGTGAACTGGACGCTGAGACCGCCAAGGCCATCGTCGACCGTCAGTTCGTTGAAGTGATCATCGCCCCAAGCGTCAGTGAAGAAGCTCGCGCCATCGTTGCAGCGAAAGCCAATGTGCGCCTGCTGGCCTGCGGCGAGTGGTCGGCTGACCGCGCAGCGGCCTGGGACTACAAGCGTGTCAATGGCGGCCTGCTGGTCCAGAGCCGCGACATCGGCATGATCGGCGCCGACGACCTGAAAGTGGTAACCCGGCGGGCACCGACCGAACAGGAGATCCACGACCTGATCTTCGCCTGGAAAGTGGCCAAGTACGTTAAATCCAACGCCATCGTCTACGCCAAGAACCGCCAGACCATCGGTGTCGGCGCCGGCCAGATGAGCCGTGTGAACTCGGCGCGTATCGCCGCGATCAAGGCTGAACACGCCGGTTTGCAGGTAGCGGGTTCGGTGATGGCTTCCGATGCGTTCTTCCCGTTCCGCGACGGTCTGGACAACGCCGCCAAGGCCGGCGTCACCGCCGTGATCCAGCCGGGCGGCTCGATGCGCGACGCCGAAGTGATTGCCGCGGCCGACGAAGCTGGCATTGCCATGGTCTTCACCGGCATGCGCCACTTCCGCCACTGATCCACTGCGTGAAGTAGCGAGCTTATAGCTGCAAGCGGCAAGTAAGAGTAGACCGGGATCGCTTTTACTTTCGCTTGCAGCCTTATTCATTAGAGGCTGCGCAACGTAGGGTGAGGCAATGCAGATTGCTTTTAACTTGCCGCTTGCAGCTTTTAACTTCCTTTGAAGGAGTCTGACTTGAATGTTTTGATCATCGGCAGCGGCGGCCGTGAACACGCCCTGGCCTGGAAAGTTGCCCAGGACCCTCGCGTCCAGACAGTTTTCGTCGCCCCCGGCAACGCCGGCACCGCTATCGAAGCCAAGTGTGAAAACGTCGCGATCGACGTACTGGCCCTTGAGCAACTGGCCGACTTCGCCGAAAAAAACGTGTCCCTGACCATCGTCGGCCCGGAAGTACCGCTGGTAGCCGGTGTGGTGGACCTGTTCCGCAGCCGTGGCCTGGACTGCTTCGGCCCCACCGCCGGTGCTGCGCAATTGGAAGGTTCGAAAGCCTTTACCAAGGATTTCCTGGCCCGCCACAAGATCCCGACCGCCGATTACCAGAACTTCACCGAGATCGAGCCGGCCCTGGCTTACCTGCGTGAAAAAGGTGCGCCAATCGTGATCAAGGCCGACGGCCTGGCCGCCGGTAAAGGCGTGATCGTCGCGATGACCCTGCAGGAAGCCGAAGACGCCGTGCGCGACATGCTTGCCGGCAACGCCTTCGGGGAGGCGGGTTCGCGTGTCGTCATCGAAGAATTCCTCGACGGCGAAGAAGCCAGCTTCATCGTGATGGTCGACGGCAAGAACGTGCTGCCAATGGCCACCAGCCAGGACCACAAGCGCGTCGGCGACGGCGATACCGGCCCGAATACCGGCGGCATGGGCGCCTACTCCCCGGCACCGGTGGTCACCGCCGACGTGCACCAGCGCGTCATGGACCTGGTGATCTGGCCGACCGTGCGCGGCATGGCCGACGAAGGCAACGTGTACACCGGTTTTCTCTACGCCGGCCTGATGATCGACAAAGCCGGTAACCCCAAAGTCATCGAGTTCAACTGCCGCTTCGGCGACCCGGAAACCCAACCGGTGATGCTGCGCCTGCAATCGAGCCTGGTACTGCTGGTGGAGGCCGCCCTGGCCCAGGCCCTGGACAAGGTTGAAGCTCAGTGGGACCCACGTCCGAGTGTCGGCATTGTGCTGGCGGCCGGCGGCTACCCTGCCGACTACGCTAAGGGCGACGTGATCGAAGGCCTGGACGCGGCGGCTACGCTGGAAGGCAAGGTGTTCCACGCAGGCACGGCGCTCAAGGATGGCCAGGCCGTCACTGCCGGCGGCCGTGTGTTGTGTGCCACCGCCATGGGCGCCAGTGTCGATGCCGCCCAACAGCAGGCGTATAAACTGGCCGCCAGGATCAACTGGAACGGCTGTTTCTACCGCAAGGACATCGGCTACCGCGCCATTGCCCGCGAACGTGGCCAGAACAGCTGAACAGCGACTACCCAGTAGCTATCCGTTCGGTTAGGCAAGGGCCCAAGGCCCTTGCCGTATACAGGCCTGCCGCGCATAGTTAACCCGTGCATCAACCTACGAAGGGATTTCGCCGTGCGCTGGCTCAGGATCGCCATAGGTTTCACTGTCAGTCTGCTGACGCTGCTCTGCCTGCTCCCGGCCCAGGCCGCCGCGCAAGGCAGTGGCTGGGCAGTATTGCTTGATGAACAGGCCGATCTGCAGTTGAGCGACATCCGCTCCTCTCGCTACACCAATCAATTCAGCCCCATCGAACTGGACCGCATTACCGCTGCGGAACCGGACGGTGCGTTGTGGGTGCGTTTCAAGCTGCAACCCGGCAAGCACGAGCAGGTGCTGCGGGTATTCGCCCCGGACCTGTCGCAACTGAGCCTCTACGTGCTCGACGGCGACACCCTGGTGGAACAACAGAACACCGGCACCCGCCAGCCCCAGGCGCAGCGCCCGCTGCCCAGCAGTGACTTCATGCTGCCGCTGCCGCAGAGCCAGAGACCGCTCGAGGTCTACCTGCGCCTGGTTTCGGAACATGAGCTGCGCCCTTACATCACCCTTGAACCGGCCGTACTGGCGGCCGCCGACCAGACCCAGACGCTGATCTACGGCCTGCTGTTCGGCTGCCTGCTGATGCTGATCCTGCACAACCTCACGCGCTTCGCCTACCACCGCTCGCGCAGCAGCCTGTGGCTGGCGGCCTGCGAAACGTTACTGATGCTCAGCCTGGCGCTGCTGCTCAACCTGGTCGGCCC
The DNA here is from genome assembly GCF_030209095.1 of Pseudomonas sp. lyk4-R2A-8. Classification (NCBI taxonomy): domain Bacteria; kingdom Pseudomonadati; phylum Pseudomonadota; class Gammaproteobacteria; order Pseudomonadales; family Pseudomonadaceae; genus Pseudomonas; species Pseudomonas sp. lyk4-R2A-8. Next base: position 36,401 of record NZ_JARVSS010000032.1, on the reverse strand, counting down.
GTGGCTGCCCAATTGGCATGCGATCCAAACCCCTGGCGCCTACCTGGCCCTGCTGCTGACGGCGCCGTGCGGCCTGATGTTTGCCTATCGCTTCTTCATGCCGCTGGGCCCTCACATGCTGAACCGGCTGTTGATGGCCGACATCCTGCTGATCGTGCTGTGCGGCCTGCTGCTGTTGTTCGTCAACACCTTGCCGCTGAATATCATCACCTACGTCCTGGTGGCCCTGGCGGGCCTGAGCATGTTGTTCGTCTCGGCCTACCATTGGCAGCAAGGCTACCGTCCGGCGCGCCTGTTCGTGGCCGGCATGGTGGTTTTCAATATCGGCACCCTGATCATCCTGCCGGCACTGCTGGGCCTGACGATGGTATCGCCCCAGGGCCTGATCGTGACGCTGCTCGCCTTTATCTGCATCAGCGGCCTGCTGATGAGCCTGGCCTTGGGCGAACGTCAGCGTGCCATTGTCGAGGCACGTTTCAGCCTCAGCCGCGACCTGGCCGCCAGCAATGCCGAAATCGCCGCCAAGGCCGAGTTCCTGGCGAAGATCAGCCACGAAATCCGCACACCGATGAACGGCGTACTGGGCATGACCGAACTGCTGCTCGGCACGCCGCTGTCGGTGAAACAGCGCGACTACGTACAAACCATCCACAGTGCGGGCAACGAACTGCTGACGCTGATTAACGAGATTCTCGACATTTCCAAGCTCGAGTCCGGCCAGATCGAACTGGACGACGTGCAGTTCGACCTCAACGCGCTGATCGACGATTGCCTGAGTATCTTCCGCGCCAAGGCCGAGCAGCAGAACGTCGAGCTGATCAGCTTTATCCAGCCCCAGGTACCCCGCGTCATCAGCGGCGATCCGACGCGCCTGCGCCAGGCCATGTTGAGCCTGCTGGAAAACGCCCTGCATAAAACCGATGAAGGCGAAGTGCTGATCGTGGTGGCCCTGGACGACCGCAGCACCAAGCCTCGCCTGCGCATCGCCGTGCAGGACAGCGGCGTACCGATGGATGCCGCCGAGCGTGAAGCCCTGCTGCACAGCGAACTGCACAGCAAGAACTTCCTCTCGGCCACGCGCCTGAGCGGCCACCTGGGGCTGGTGATCGCTCGCCAGCTGATCCTGTTGATGAACGGCGAATTCGGCATCAAGAGCGGCAGCCATCAGGGCAGCACCTTATGGTTGACCCTGCCCCTGGACCCCGAGCGCCTGGAGCACCCGACTTCCGACCTCGACGGCCCGCTCAAAGGCGCCCGCGTGCTGGTGGTGGACGACAACGACACCTGTCGCAAAGTGCTGGTGCAACAATGCTCGGCCTGGGGCCTCAACGTCAGCGCCGTGCCCTCGGGCAAGGAAGCGCTGGCGCTGCTGCGCACCAAGGCGCACTTGCGTGATTACTTCGATGTGGTGCTGCTGGACCAGAACATGCCCGGCATGACCGGCATGCAGTTGGCGGCCAAGATCAAGGAAGACCCGAGCCTGAACCACGACATTCTGTTGATCATGCTCACCGGCATCAGCAATGCGCCCAGCAAGATCATCGCGCGTAACTGCGGGATCAAGCGCATCCTGGCCAAACCGGTGGCCGGCTATACCTTAAAGACGACCCTGGCCGACGAACTGACCCAGCGCAGCAAAGGCAACATTGCGCCGCGCCCCGCCCCCAACGCGCCGGAAGCAGTCACGGTGCCCAGCGACTTCCGCATCCTGGTGGCGGAAGACAACAGCATCTCCACCAAGGTAATTCGCGGCATGCTCGGCAAACTCAACCTCAACCCGGACACCGCCAGCAACGGCGAGGAAGCGCTGGAGGCGATGAAAGCCCAGCGCTATGACCTGGTGTTGATGGACTGCGAAATGCCGATCCTTGATGGCTTCTCAGCCACCCAGCAACTGCGTGCGTGGGAAGTCAGCCACCAACGCATCCGCACGCCGGTGGTGGCGCTCACTGCGCATATCCTCTCGGAGCACAAAGAGCGTGCACGCCAGGCCGGTATGGACGGGCACATGGCCAAGCCGGTGGAGTTGTCGCAGTTGCGCGAGTTGGTGGAGTTCTGGGTGGCGCAGCGCCAACAGCGGCCCGAACACGCCCCGTCCTGACTTGAAATGCAATTGCAATGCGGGAGGGGCTTGCCCCTCCCACATTGCTCTGTGTCGCCTGTTAGACTCTCCCCACTTTTACTGTTGCGAGCCACCCCCATGCTCCACGTGTTATTCAGCGTTTACCTGAAGATGCTGGTGCTCTACAGCCCGTTCTTCGTGTTGTCCTGCTTTATCAGCCTGACCCGTGGTTATTCCAGCAAAGAACGGCGGCGCCTGGCCTGGAAAGTGGCGTTGGCGACCCTGGTTTCCAGCGTATTGCTCTACTTGTTCGGCCGGGTGATTTTCAGTGTGTTCGGTATTACCGTGGACGCGTTTCGCATCGGCGCCGGCAGCGTGTTGTTCATCTCCGCCCTGGGCATGGCCCAGGGCAAGTCGGCGGTGCAGACCGACAACGTGCAGCAGGACGTCACCATTGTGCCGCTGACCATCCCGCTCACCGTCGGCCCCGGCACCATCGGTGCGCTGCTGGTGATGGGCGTCAGCCAGCCGCACTGGGACGACAAACTCACTGCCATCCTCAGCATCGCCCTGGCCAGCCTCACGGTGGGTGTGGTGCTGTATCTGTCCAACCGTATCGAACGCATTCTCGGTGACCAGGGCCTGCAGATTGTCAGCCGCCTCATGGGCCTGTTTGTGTGCGCCCTCGCCGCGCAAATCATCTTCACCGGCGTGCGCGGTTATCTGGTGCCTTAGATCCGGTACTTGGCAATCGCCAAGTGCACCTTGTCGCCGGCGCTCTCGCGCATCAACCGGATGGTTTTTTCGTTGACCACCGAGGTATTCAACACCAGGCAGGTCTGCCCGCTGAAGGCCTCGAACGACGAGCTGTCCCATTCCAGGAACGGCAGCCCCACCTGTTTGCTCGCGCCCTGGGTGCTGTAGGTCACCAGCACCATGGTCAATTCACCGTCCGACTCGGCACAGGACGCCAGGCCAAAATCACCGCCCTGATGCACCATGCTGTTGCGTTTGAACAGCTCGAAAGACGCCGGTTGCTGCTTCAAGGCCTCCAGTGCATCAGCGGCCAGCTTCGGCAGCGCGGCCAGCAGCGGCCCGGACAGCGATGTCGACGCCAGCAACGTGGCGATGAGATTCAGTGCCGCCAGTTGCACCGTCAGGCCCCTGCCGGAACTCGAGACGCGCTCGAAGCGGCTGCGCACCGGCAGCCAGCCCAGGCTGATCATCACCTTGATAAATTCGTCATACCAGGCTTCGCTGCCGCGCTGGATATTCAACACATCGCTGACGTAACTGCTGGCCAGCAGGTAGCTTTTGCGAATGTACTCGCGGTTAAGCCCCGACAGGCCCTCGGCAAACGAAATCACGCCGTTGTTGACCACCGCCGCATTGCTGTCTTCGTCGGTGTCCAACACCTGCGTGACAGGCGCTCCCGGTGCGCCGGGCAGTTTGTAGGCGGCAATCAACTTGCGCCGCTTTGCCGTATTGATCCTTCTGTGATGTCGCTCCATTTCAGTTCTCCACAAGCACCCCACATGGGGCTTGCTTTCACCCTAGTCCAGGGCTCGGCGGCGTTGCCATACGACAAACAACGCTTGCGCACAGCCAGCGCAAAACACTGCCCCGCAATTACGGGGCAGCTCACTGGACGTTCCGGTTTTCGTTGTGCCAAAAAGAAAAAAGCGCCGAAAACACCAGGCGATCACCCAGGGTTTATCGGAGCTTTCATGCAGCCTCAGGCGCCGGGCTTTTCGCCATACCAGCGCGGTGTGTACACCCAGGTACCGCCATCGGCCCGCGCGAATGTGCAGGTGGTGGAAGAGCCGATCAGCACCATGGTGCGCATGTCCACCTGGTCCGGGGTGAGTTGACCCAGAGTGGTGACGCGCAGCGTCTGGCCGGGCCGCCCGATATCGCGACCCAGCACTACCGGCGTCTGCGGCGTACGGTGCAGCGCAACGATTTCCAGGGCGCGGCCCAATTGCCACGGGCGCGACCGCGAGATCGGGTTGTAGAACGCCAGCGCCAGGTCGGCCTGGGAGGCGAGGTCCAGGCGCTTTTCAATGATCGACCACGGCTTGAGGTTGTCCGACAGCGACATCACGCAGAAGTCATGGCCCAGCGGCGCGCCGGCCTGGGCGGCGGTGGCCAGGGACGCAGAGACGCCCGGCAGAATTTCCAGCTCGACCTGATGCCAGGCCGGGTCGCTGGAGTCATGCAACGCCTCGATCACCGCAGCCGCCATGGCGAACACACCCGGGTCGCCGGACGACACCACCACCACCGAACGGCCACTGGCGGCCAATTCGAACGCATGGCGTGCGCGCTGCATTTCTTCACGGTTATCGGTGCAGTGCTGCACTTGGTCGTCACGGAACGGCCCGGCCATGCGCACGTAGGTTTCATAACCCAACACGTCGGTGCAGCGCGCCAATTCAGCCTTGACCGCCGGCACCATCAGCTCGGCCGCACCGGGGCCCAGGCCGATCACGGCGAGACGGCCACGCTGGCGCCCTACCTGGGACAGGTCCAGGGGATGCTCGGCAACCTGAATCACGAGGTCGGCGTCCTGCCGGATGCTGGCGAAACGCAGCGGCACAGCCAGTGCCGATGCCGCTTCATGCAACGTCGCCTCGGCCATGTGCGTTTCGCTGGCTAGCAGGCACGCCAGCGATTGCACGGCAATGCCCGCGTCATGCAACGCAGCACGCACACGCTCGGCCAACTGCGCGCCGGGCTTGCAGGTCACACTCACGTTTTTCGGATAGATCAGCAATTCGTTGGCAACGGCGGCGCGCGCGGCACTGCCCACATGGATCGCCAACCGCGCTTGCGGGTCCTGCGCAAGATTCGCTTGATCCAACCACGGCGCCGCGCCTTCGATACGCACGCTTTGGCCCGCCAGCAAGTCGGACACGAAGCGCTTGCCCAACTCCAGGTCCGCCAGTTCGTAACCTGCGGGTGGGTTGAGCAGGCAGGTGCCGAAGCGCAGCTCACCGCTGGTGGTAATCGCCGCGTCCACGTTCAACGCCGCCGCGATCTCGCGCGCCATGCCGTTGACGCCGCCCAGGCCACCCAGCAGCGGTACCACTGCACTGCCATCCTCCGCCACCGCCAGCACGGCGGGCTCTTCGCCTTTTTCCAGCAGTAACGGCGCCAGGGTGCGGATCACGATACCGGCCGCGCACAAGGCAATCAGCGGCGTGCCTTGCCGGTAAAGCTCGCGCAGTGTGGCGCCGAATTCGTTGTAGGCCTGGTCCGCACCTGCAACGCGCCCCGACAGGCCGTGGATCAGCGCCCCAGGGTAAACCTGCTGGATCCTGCGCGCCGTGGCCAGGCTGCCCTGGCCCAGGATGACAATCGCTGGAGTCATCACCCTTGCCACCGTTCACCGGGCACGATGATCAGCGAGAAGTACGGCGACGACATCGGCTCCACCTGATCCAGCGGCACGATCTTCTGGTTGGCCATGGTGGCGCGCTCCACGTACAGCGCACGCCCGGCCAGGCCGAGTTCTTCGAGTACCTGGCGCACCTTGGGGAAGTTGCGGCCCAGCTTCATGATCACCGCCGCGTCGGCATCGGCCAGGCGACGCTTGAGGTCGTCATGGGGCAACACGCCCGAGAGCACCGACAGGCTCTGGTTGCGATACACCAGCGGCGCGCCAAGTACCGAAGCGCCGCCGAGCATCGAGCACACGCCCGGAATGACCTGCGCTTCGTAGCGCTCGGCCAGACGGTCGTGCAGGTACATATAGGAGCCGTAGAAGAACGGGTCGCCTTCGCAGATCACCGCGACATCGCGGCCGGCTTCCAGGTGCGCGGCCACCTCGACACTGGCGGTGTCGTAGAAATCGCTGATCACCTGCTCGTAGGACAGCGGCGCCGGCAGCGCTTCGGTGGTCACCGGGTACACCAGCGGCATCAGGGTCTGCTGCGCCACCAGGTGGTCTTCGATGATGCCGAAGGCGTTGCCCTTTTTGCCCTTGGCCACGAAGTACGCCACCACCGGCGACTCCCGCAGCAGGCGCAAAGCCTTGACGGTGATCAGCTCCGGGTCGCCGGGGCCGACGCCCAGGCCGAGCAAACGTCCGCGTGCCGGCATTATTCGACCTCCGTGGCGAGTGCATTGACCGCGGCGGCGGCCATGGCGCTGCCGCCCAGGCGGCCTTGCATGATCACAAACGGCACGCCACGGCTGTCGGCCGCGAGCATCGCCTTGGATTCGGCGGCGCCGACGAAACCCACCGGGAAGCCCAGGATCAACGCGGGTTTCGGTGCGCCGGCATCGAGCATTTCCAGCAGGTAGAACAGCGCCGTCGGTGCGTTGCCGATCACTACCACACTGCCCGCCAGATGCGGGCGCCACAGCTCCAGGGCGGCAGCGGAGCGGGTGTTGCCCAACTCTCGCGCCAGCTCGGGAACGCTGTCGTCGCGCAGGGTGCAGATCACGGGGTTGTTGGCCGGCAGGCGCGTGCGGGTCACGCCTTCGGAGACCATCCGCGCATCGCACAGGATCGGCGCGCCGGCGGCCAGCGCATCGCGTCCGGCCTTGCCGGCGCCGTCGGAGAACTGCAGGCCGTCAATGGCATCGACCATGCCGCACGCATGAATCACCCGCACCGCGAGTTTTTCCAGGTCCGCCGGGATCCGCTCCAACCGGGCTTCCGCGCGAATAATGGCGAAGGAGTTGCGATAGATCTCCTGACCGTCGCGGATGTAATCAATCATCGGTGTTGCTCCGTGGACGAGCGCGCAGCACGGCGCCCGCCGCTTCAATGGAAAGGTTGCGCGCGTGCAGCCGGCCGAAACCTGGGTGGGCTGCATCGCGAAAATAGAGGTCGTAGTGGCCGGGGCTCACCGCCAGCAAGGTGACCGGCGCGGTGTGCGCGGCGGCGCAGGAACGTGGGCAGCCGGACAGGTGCGCCTCAACGCCGGGTGCCTGCGCGGCCAGTTGCATGGCGTCGGCCTTGGTGTCGGCCAGGGCTTTGCCGCAGCCGCTGGAACCGGTGCAGGCCACCATGCGGGCCAGCGGTTGATCGGCGCAGCCGAGGAAACCCAATTGCGCCAGGCGTTCGGTCACGGCATGAGGCTTTTCGACATTGGGCAACAGCACGCCTTGCCAGGGGGTGAACCGCAAGGTGCCGTCACCATAGTCGCCGGCCAGTTGTGCGGCGCCCTTGAGCATCGTCGAATCCAGGCGGCCCAAGGGGGCGACGGCGGCGACATAAAACTGATTTTTTTGAGGCTGTGGATAAGTGCCAAGGTGCAACAAGGCGCCGCTGGCTGGGCGTTTGAAGTTGTCGATCGGCAGCAGTGGCAGGCGCAGATGGCTCAGCAGGTGGTCCACACGCACATGGCGCATGCGGGTTTGCTCTGGGGTCGCGAGGTCAAGGAACGCGTCGAGGACGGCCACTACCAACGCGTGCGCTTGGTCCAATCGCACGGCGGCCAGGGGTGCGTCCAGGCCCGGACAACCTGCCAGGCCAAACGCGAGCAACGTCTCGCCCTCGCGCACGAATGCCGATAACCACAGGTCGTGGTGATGTTCGAGCATCGCCAGGGCCTCGCCGCCATCCAGTTGCACGGCGAACTTGGCCGACAGCGCATGAAAGCGCGGATTATTCTCCAGCGTGGCGAGGATCTGCCCGGCCAGTGGGCGGGTGTCGAACAGCATCTGCGGGTCGATACCGGCGCTGGGGCTGAGCATCAGGTTGCGCACGTCGTCACCGGCGGCGTTGCTCGGGCCCAGGCCCGCAGCCAGCAACATCGCGATCAGGGCATCCTGCTCGGCGCCGATCCCGCGAATCTGCAGGTTGGCGCGGTTGGTCGCCTCGATCACCCCGCCGGCATAGGCCTGGGCCGCGTCAGCCACGGCGTGGGCCTGGGCCGCGCTGATCGAACCGCCGGCCAGCTTGATCCGGCAAATGCCGCCATCCAGCGCCTGGACAATACGCAGCAACCCCGGACAAGCCGAGGGGCGCAAGGTGTTCAGGGCGGGCGTTGGGTTCACGGGGCTACCGGTTCACGGGTAAAGGCGCGGTATTATGCCTGCTTTGTCCGGCGGCATGAAAAGCCTGCCCGTCGGATGTCGTTCAAGGAATCAATATGTCGCCCTGGCTGACGGTAGTAGGCATCGGTGAAGACGGCTTCAAGGGGCTGGGCAGGAATGCCCGGCATGCCTTGTTGCGCGCCACGCGGATCATAGGGGGTCAGCGCCAGTTGGACCTGTTGCCGGTGTGCATTCGCGGTGAGCGCCAGTTGTGGCCGAGCCCGTTCTCCCTGGAACCGGTACTGGCGCGGCGCGGTACGCCGGTGTGTGTGCTGGCCAGCGGCGACCCAATGTTCTACGGCGTGGGCGCGAGCCTGGCGCGACAGATCGCGGCTGAAGAGTTGCTGATTGTGCCCGCGCCGTCGTCGGTGTCCCTTGCCGCCGCGCGTTTGGGCTGGCCGTTACAGGACGTGGTGACATTATCGGTAGTGGCGCGGCCCGTCGCGGCCATCAACGCGCATCTGGCCAGTGGGGTGCGCCTGTTAGTGCTGAGTAATGACGGTGGCAGCCCCGCATTGATCGCTGCGGTGTTGACCGAGGCCGGGTTCGGGCCCAGCCGATTGAGCGTGTTTGAACACTTGGGCGGGACGAATGAGCAACGCATCGACGGCCTGGCCGCGGATTGGCAGCACCAGTCGGCTGCGGATCTGAACCTGGTCGCCATCGAGTGCCTGGCGTCTCCCGACACGCCGCGCCTGTCGCGTCTGGCAGGCCTGCCGGATAGCGCCTTCAAGCATGACGGCCAACTGACCAAGCGCGATGTGCGCGCCATGACCCTCGCGCGCCTGGCCCCCATGCCGGGCGAGCTGCTGTGGGATGTGGGCGCGGGCAGCGGTTCCATCGGTATCGAATGGATGCGCACTCATCCCAGTTGCCGGGCCCTGGCGATTGAAGCCGACGCAGGCCGCCAGGACTTGATCGAACACAATCGCGACGCCCTCGGCGTGCCCGGCCTGCACCTGGTACGCGGCACCGCCCCGGACGCCTTGCATGGCCTGCCGACGCCCGACGCCATCTTCATCGGCGGCGGCGTCACCCGCGACGGCGTACTCGACAGCTGCTGGCAACAGCTGCGCCCCGGTGGTCGCTTGGTTGCCAATGCCGTGACCCTGCAAAGCGAAATGACCCTGATGAACTGGCGCGCGGAGCATGGCGGCGAACTGACGCGCATCCACGTGGCCCAGGCGCAGCCGTTGGGCGAGTTCGATACGTGGCGCCAGGCGCTGCCGATCACCTTGCTTGAAGTGACCAAGCCGCTATGAAACGGATTCTGCTGCTGGGCGGCGTGACCGAAGCGCTGGCCATCGCGCGGACCCTGGGGCCGGAGCATATCTACAGCCTGGCGGGCGTGGGACGTGTGCCGACCGACCTCACCTGCCAAGTGCGCGTTGGCGGCTACGGTGGAGCAGAAGGCTTGGCCCGGTTCGTTCGCGCTGAACGGATCAGCCTGATCCTCGACGCGACCCATCCGTATGCGGCGCAGATCAGCCGCAATGCCGCCGAGGCTGCACGGTTGAGTCACATCCCCTGCTGGGCGCTGCGGCGTCCGGCGTGGAAGCCGCAGGCCGGGGATGATTGGCGCGAAGTGAGTGATTGGGCCGAGTTGATCGAAGCATTGAAACCGTTCAAGCGGCCGCTGTTCACCTTGGGTCGCGAACCGTTGCAGCACCTCGACGAAATCCCCGCCGGGCAATTCTGGACACTGCGCGCGCTGGATATGTACCCCGGCAATGAGCGCTGTGAAGTGATCGGCGCACGCGGACCGTTTCTGCTCGAAGATGAACGCGCGTTGTTTGAACGGCGTGGGATTGATGTGCTGATCAGCAAGAACAGTGGCAGCACGGCCACCGAGCCGAAGCTGGAAGTGGCGCGGGAACGGGGGGTGCCGGTGTTGGTTTTGAAGCGGCCGGGGTTGGCGGCGGTGGATCGAGAATTCACAACGGTGTCAGCGCTGCTGCAGGCAATACACACTCGTTGAGCACCACAAACCTAATGTGGGAGGGGGCTTGCCCCCGATGGCGGTGGTTCAGCCAGCAAATCAGCGACTGACACTGTGCTATCGGGGCAAGCCCCCACCTTGTTTGCTGTGGTGCTAGCGGCTTGTGGCTGTCGCCTGCCCGACACCACTGTGCACACGATCTGCCAGTAACTGCGCCAGCTCAATCAACTGCGCAACGCCCAGTAATTCCTCGCGTTTCGTGCCCTCCAGATCAAACGCCAGGTCGCAACTCAGCGCATTGGCCGAGGCGAGTGTTTCGCTGAGGTTGACCAGCAGGTCTTCGGTGCTGATGCCATCGGCCACGGTGAACAGCCGGACGGGGGGATTGGGGGTGGGTTTGATCATTGTGAAGCTCCTTAATCTAAGTGGAGCTGCCATTGATCGCCGCGACGCGATGGGGGTGGCAGCTGTGCGCAGGTTCGCGGACCGGAGATTAAGGAAGCCGGCATACCCGAAGGTATCCCGCGCACAGCCACCATAGCGCCACACAGTAGACGATAAAAAAGCGTCAACTGAAAGGAGGCAATGCTTAATCAATCCGGGCCGCGACGCCCGTCCGCTGCGTTTGCAGCGGTGTACGGAGACTAGAGACCGAGTGTCCTAGGGACAACCTCAAATCCTTGTCGGAAATTTCTGCTTGTACGAATAACCAGCCAAACGGCCAGCGACCAAGATCGTTCCCACGCTCCCGCGTGGGAATGCAGCCCGTGACGCTCTGCGTCACCTGTGCGCAGAGTCGAAACTTGCAGCGCTTGGCGGGACGCGGAGCGTCCCAGGAGGCATTCCCACGCGGAGCGTGGGAACGAGGTTCATCGGCTTCTGAGCGTCGATCGTTCCCACGCTCCCGCGTGGGAATGCAGCCCGTGACGCTCCGCGTCATCTGTGCGCAGTAGTCGAAACTCGCAGCGCTTGGCGGGACGCGGAGCGTCCCAGGAGGCACTCCCACGCAGAGCGTGGGAACGATCACAACTTTGAAAAAAAGGAGTAACTCATGAATGAATTCACTGACTTCGACGTCGCAGAGCACCTAAAAACCCCCGAGGATATGGCCGAATATCTTGAAGCGTGCTTCGAAGAAGATACGGGTGACGGCCTGCTGATCCGTTCAGCACTCAACAACATCGCCCGCGCCCAAGGCATGACCCAAGTAGCCCGCGACGCCGGCCTCGGCAGAGAAAGTCTGTACAAAGCCCTCTCCAGCACTGGCAATCCCGAGTTCGCGACTATCATGAAAGTCATGAAAGCGCTGGGCCTCAAGCTTCACGCCACGGCGATCTGATGGCACTGCGACACCAAACCACACCACGGTTTTTTACTTATCCCCGCCGATCAGGCTAAATACCCGCCTGATCGTTTAACCCTACGGATTGTCCGCCATGGCCCGTCAACGCTTTGCAATTGCCTGGATCGCCTGCCTTGCAGTGCTGTTCAATGCGTTTGCCATGCCGCTGGCCGGAGCGATGCAACAGTCCAAGGACCCCGTACAGCAAATGCTGTGGGGCAGTTTCTGTTCGTCCAATGGCGCCAGCCTGAAGACCATTGCCCTGGGCAAGCTGGAGATTCCGTCGCCGCAGCAGGACGATCACTCCACCATGCAGCATTGCTGGTGTTGCTCGGGCTCACCTTCGTTGGTGGCGTTGCCGGGGCACGCGCCGCGGTTGTACCTCACGCAATTCACTGCATCACAGCACCTGCCACCACCCCAATTGCAAAACCCAACCCCGCGCCAGCAATGGCCGAGCCTCAACCCCCGCGCCTCTCCAACGGTCTGATCTTCTTCGCAAGTGAACTGCGTTTAGAACCGTTCTGGAGAACTGCCATGCTTAAATCTTCCCTGCTTCTGGCCGCGTTGCTGCTGCCGGTGTTCAGTGCTGCCAATGCCGAAGACTACAAGGCCGGCGACTTGTTGGTCAGCGATCCCTGGTCCCAGGAGTTGCCGCCCAACGCGCCCACCGTCGCCGCGTATTTCGTGGTGCATAACACCGCCGAATCGCCGGACCGCCTGCTCAGCGCCGAGACGCCAGTGGCGGAAAAGGCCGAGCTGCATGAGCACGTCATGCAAGGCGCCCTGATGAAAATGCAACAGGTGCGCACCGTGGCCGTACCGGCTAAAGGCGACCTGACTTTCGCCCCGATGGCCTACCACGTGATGTTGCTTGGCCTCAAGGATCGCAGCCTGTTGGCCGATGGCAAACAGTTCCCGCTGACCCTGACCTTCGAAAAGGCAGGCAAGGTCGAGGTGCAAGTGTCAGTGCAGAAAATGCCGCCCATGGCCAGTCACGAGCACCAGCACCCGCAATAGGCTGAAGCTCGATGGGCGCCCCCCGCGCCAGGCTATCTCCACACCGCCGCATGATGCGCGGCAGTTGGATCAGCCTGTTCGCCATGCTGATGATCTTTATCGGTCCGCTGATTTCCCAAGCGATGCCGATGGATCATCACGCCGGTATGTCCATGGAAATGCCCATGGAGATGCCCGCTGACCACGGCGACTCCCATCACCCCAAAGCCCCCGACGAGCATCACGCGCTGTGGGCCAAATGCGGCTATTGCGACCTGCTGTTCAGTTGCCCGGCGCTGCCCGGCAGCGTGTCATTCGTGGCCCTCGGTACCCCGCCGCCGGCCAACGCCCTCACCCCCGCCACGCGCCTGGGCCATGCCCGGCAGAGCATCTTCCCCGGCGCCCGCAGCCGTGCGCCACCCATCGCAACGTAAGCACTTAACCGCGTTACTTCACCCCGGCCGACTTTAGACAGACAGCCGCAGGCTGCTGGCCGTGTTGTTTACGATTGATTGATGGAATTTGTCATGTCCAGGTTTTCTGCTGACTCCCGTTTGGGAAGTACCCCCCTGCTCGCCGCCTTATGCGGTGCACTGCTGGCGCCCCATGTCCATGCCGACGAGCATGAACTGAGCCCTACCGTAATCACCGCGATCGCCCCCAGCTCGCCGCTGACCGTGGTCACCAACCCAAAAGATCCACGCCAACCGGTGCCCGCCAGTGACGGCGGTGACTACCTCAAGACCATTCCCGGCTTCGCCCTGGTGCGCAATGGCGGCACCAATGGCGACCCGGTGCTGCGCGGCATGTTCGGCTCACGCCTGAATATCCTCACCAACGGCAGCATGATGCTCGGTGCCTGCCCCGGCCGTATGGATGCGCCCACCTCCTACATCTCGCCGGAAACCTACGACACTCTCACCGTGATCAAAGGCCCGCAAACCGTACTCTGGGGCCCGGGCGCCTCGGCCGGGACGATCCTGTTCGACCGTGAGCCGGAGCATTTCGGCGAACTGGGCACGCGGCTCAACGCCAGTGTGCTGGCCGGTTCCAACGGGCGCTTCGACAAGGTCGTCGATGCCGCCGCCGGCGGGCCGTTGGGCTACGTGCGAGTGATCGGCAACCAGGCTCACGCCGATGACTACAAGGACGGCAATAACGACACGGTCGCCTCGCGCTATGACAAGTGGAACGGTGACGTTGCGGTGGGTTTCACCCCCGACGCCGACACTTTGCTGGAACTCACCGCCGGCCGTGGCGACGGGCAAGCGCGCTACGCCGGGCGCGGCATGGACGGTTCGCAGTTCCTGCGCGAAAGCCTGGGCCTGCGCTTCGAGAAATCGAATATCGGCGAGGTGCTGGACAAGGTCGAAGCCCAGGTCTACTACAACTACGCCGACCACGTGATGGACAACTACAGCCTGCGCACACCGTCGGGCACCGGGATGATGGCCGGGCCCATGGCCTCCAACGTCGACCGGCGCACCCTAGGCGCCCGCCTCAAGGCCACCTGGCGCTGGGCCGATGTGCAGTTGATCGGCGGCCTGGACGCGCAGACCAACGAACACCGCCAGCGCAGCAGCATGGGCATCGATACTTACAAGAATCTGCCTCGCGAAAAGGACGCCGACTTTCACAACTACGGGGTGTTCGGCGAACTCACCTGGTACGCCGCCGACCGCGATCGCCTGGTCAGCGGCGCGCGCCTGGACCGCGCCTCGGCCAGGGATTTTCGCCAGACCACGGGGTCGGGCATGAGCAAACGGCCCAACCCCACCGCCGATGACACCCGTGCCGACACACTGCCCTCGGGCTTTATGCGCTACGAGCACGACCTGGAGGACAGCCCCACTACTGTCTACGCCGGGCTCGGCCACTCGCAGCGGTTCCCGGATTACTGGGAGCTGTTTTCGCCCAACACCGGCGCGGTCGGCTCGGTGAATGCCTTCGAGGGCGTAAAGCCGGAGAAAACCACCCAGCTCGACGTCGGCGCGCAGTACAAAGCTGACAACCTGGAAGCCTGGGCATCGGGCTACGTCGGCCAGGTGCGCGACTTCATCCTGTTCGATTACAAGCCCGGCATGATGGGCACCACCTCCCAGGCGCGCAATGTGGACGCGCGCATCATGGGCGGCGAACTGGGCGCGGCTTACAAATTGACCCAGCACTGGAAAGCCGATGCGACCCTGGCCTACGCCTGGGGCAAGAACAGCAGCGACGGCAAGGCCCTGCCGCAAATGCCGCCGTTGGATACACGACTGGGCCTCACCTACAGCGAAGACGACTGGAGCGCCGGCGCCCTGTGGCGGGTGGTGGCGGCGCAAAACCGCATCGACCCGAACAAGGGCAACGTGGTCGGCAAGGACTACGACAGGAGCGGCGGTTTCGGCGTGTTCTCTTTGAACGCGGCTTATCGCATCAACAAGAACTTCAAGGTCAGCACTGGCGTCGACAACCTGTTCGGCAAAGCCTACGCCGAGCACCTGAACCTGGCCGGCAACGCCGGGTTCGGCTACCCGGCGAGCGATCCGCAGGCCATCAAGGAGCCGGGGCGCACGCTTTGGACCAAGGTGGACATGAGCTTCTAAAAGCATCGGGGGCAAGCCCCCTCCCACATTTTGGAATGCATTCCAATGTGGGAGGGGGCTTGCCCCCGATGGCGGTGTATCTGACACAAAAAAATCAAAGCCTTTGCGGAGCCCCCAATGACCACTCAAAAAGTTTCCTTCTACAACCTGGCCTGGCGCTGGCACTTCTACGCGGGCCTCTTCGTCGCCCCCTTCATGGTGCTGCTGGCCCTGACCGGCATCATCTACCTGTTCAAACCCCAGCTCGACCCGCTGATGTACGGCGACCTGCTCAAGGTGCAAAGCGCCGAGCACGCGCTGAGTGCCGACGAGCAACTGCAACGCGCTCAAGCCGCCTTTCCCCAGGGCAAGATCAGCAAATACCTACCGCCGGCCACCGCCACCAGCAGCGCACAGTTTGTGATGCACAACGATGGCCGCGAAGTGACGGTGTTTGTCGACCCCTATCGCGGCACCGTGCTCGGCGAGCAGGACGCCCAATACAATCTGCAAGCCATCGCCCGCGCGCTGCATGGTGAATTGATGATCGGCACCACCGGCGATCGCTTGGTAGAACTCGCCGCCGGTTGGGGCGTGATGCTGGTGGTGTCCGGCCTGTACCTGTGGTGGCCGCGCGGCAAGTCTTCAGCCGGCGTGCTGTGGCCACGTCTCGCCAGTCGCGGGCGGCTGTTCTGGCGCGACCTGCATGCGGTGGTCGGCTTTTGGGGCGCGGCATTCTTGCTGGTGATGCTGCTCAGCGGCATGACGTGGACCGGCTTCTGGGGCAAGCAATACGCCGACCTGTGGAACCGCTTCCCGGCAGCGATGTGGAACAGCGTGCCGCAGTCCGATCAGCAAGCACGGGTACTCAACACCGCGACGCAACAGACCGTGCCTTGGGCCATGGAAAACACGCCGATGCCAATGTCCGGCGACCACGCCGAACACATGAACCACGGCGCCATGCACGCCGCCCCCGCAGCGCCGGCCATCAGCCTGCAACAAGTGGTCGACCTGGCCACCGCGCGCCAGGTCGAGCCCGGCTACAGCATCACCTTCCCCACCACCGCCGACGGCGTATTCACCATCGCCGTGTTCGCCGACGACCCGCGCAACGACGCGACCCTGCATGTGGACCAATACACCGGCAAGGTCCTGGCCGACGTACGCTGGGCGCATTACAACCTGGTCGCACGGGCCACCGAGACCGGAGTGATGCTGCACGAAGGCAAGATGTTCGGCTGGGTCAACCAACTGATCGTGCTGCTGATCTGCCTGATGATTCTGCTCAGCGCCGTCAGTGGCGTGGTGATCTGGTGGAAGCGCCGGCCCCAGGGCGGGCTCGGGGTGCCACCGCTGCGTCATGACCTGCCGAGGTGGAAAACCGCGATGGGCATCATGCTGGCGCTGGCGATTATCTTCCCCTTGGTCGGCGCTTCGTTGATTGCGGTGTGGCTGCTGGATCGCCTGGTGCTGTCGCGGTGGTTCGGGCACCCGGGATCGGCGCGCGCATGACGTAGGAAGGGCCGACGCACCAGTGCAGTGCCGGCCCCGCACCACGGCCGGGTTCAGGCGCCGATTCGGTGCAGGGCCTGGCCGCGGACGCGGTGCAGAGCGCCGTATTCACGCCTTGGCCCAAGCGGGCACAGCCCTTGCAATCACCGGAGTATCTGTCCAACAACAACACTTGGGTACTCGGAGATCGCACCATGAAGCGTCGCAGCTTGATCAAGGCTTTCACACTGTCGGCATCCATTGCCGCCATGGGCATGACCTGGACCGTCCAGGCCGCCGAGACCATCAAGGTCGGCATCCTGCACTCGCTGTCCGGCACCATGGCCATCTCTGAAACGTCCCTCAAGGACATGGCGCTGATGACCATCGACGAGATCAACGCCAAGGGCGGCGTGAACGGCAAGATGCTTGAGCCAGTGGTCGTGGACCCGGCGTCGAACTGGCCGCTGTTCGCCGAAAAAGGCCGGCAGTTGCTGACCCAGGATAAAGTCGCCGTGGTGTTCGGCTGCTGGACCTCGGTGTCGCGCAAATCCGTGTTGCCGGTGTTCGAAGAACTTAACGGCCTGCTGTTCTACCCGGTGCAATACGAAGGCGAAGAGATGTCGCCGAACGTGTTCTACACCGGTGCCGCGCCGAACCAGCAGGCGATCCCGGCGGTGGAATACCTGATGAGCGAAGAAGGCGGCGGCGCCAAGCGCTTCTTCCTGCTCGGCACCGACTACGTGTACCCGCGCACCACCAACAAGATCCTGCGTTCGTTCCTGCATTCCAAAGGCGTGGCGGACAAGGACATCGAAGAGGTCTACACCCCGTTCGGCCACGCCGATTACCAGACCATCGTCGCCAACATCAAAAAATTCTCCGCCGGCGGCAAGACCGCAGTGATTTCTACCGTGAACGGCGACTCCAACGTGCCGTTCTACAAAGAGCTGGCCAACCAGGGCCTGAAAGCCACCGAGGTACCCGTGGTGGCGTTCTCCGTGGGCGAAGAAGAACTGCGCGGTATCGACACCAAACCGCTGGTGGGCAACCTCGCCGCCTGGAACTACTTCCAGTCGGTGGAGAACCCGGTGAACCAGAAATTCGTCGCCGACTGGAAAGCCTACGCCAAGAAACACAACCTGCCGGGCGCCGACAAAGCCGTGACCAACGACCCGATGGAAGCCACCTACGTGGGCATCCATATGTGGGCGCAGGCGGCGGAGAAAGCCAAGTCCACCGACGTCGACAAAGTGCGTGAAGCCCTGGCCGGCCAGACCTTCGCCGCGCCGTCGGGCTTTACCCTGACCATGGACAAGACCAACCACCACCTGCACAAGCCGGTGATGATCGGCGAGATCCAGGCCGACGGGCAGTTCTCGGTGGTGTGGCAGACCCAGGAGCCGATCCGCGCGCAGCCGTGGAGCCCGTACATTCCTGGCAATGACAAGAAGCCGGACTATGCGGTGAAGAGCAACTAAGCCCCACCACAGGCCAAATGTGGGAGGGGGCTTGCCCCCCTCCCACACTGTCCCCGCAAGATCAGGACATTTTGTATGCCCACTGCCCTGCACCGTTTCATAGTCACAGTCCTGCTGTTGCTGCCTTTGGCGGCAAACGCTGGCGACGCCGAAGACTTCCTGGCCGCCAACCCGACGCAGCAAGCCAAGCTGTTGCAGGACTGGGCTGCCCAGCCCGACCCGGCGCGCATCGAGTTGGTGGACGCTCTGCAACAAGGCCAACTCACCCTCAATGGCGAAACCAAAACCGTGCGCCTGAACAACCGCCTGCGTGGCTTGATCGACAACGTGCAAGCCAGCCAGCAACTGCTCGCCGCCGACCCCAAGGTGCGCCTGGCTGCGGCACGCACCCTGCAAAAAAGCGCGCAACCTGCGCAACTCAAATTCCTCGACCAGCAGGTCGCCGCCGAGACCAACGAGGATGTGCACACCGCCCTCAGCCTGGCCCTGGCCAACCTGCAATTGGTCGACCCCGATCCGGTAGTGCGCCTGGCCGCCGTGCGCCTGCTCGGCAGCACCGGCGACCCGCTGGCGCGCACGCGCCTCGAAGCGCTGCTGGCGCCGGGCGTCGAAACCGATGCCGGCGTGCACACCGCCGCCGAAACCAGCCTGGCCCAGGTCAAACGCAAACTGATGCTGGGCGAGATCCTCGGCCAGGCCTTCAGCGGCATGTCCCTGGGCTCGATCCTGCTGCTGGCGGCCCTGGGGCTGGCGATCACCTTTGGCCTGCTCGGCGTGATCAACATGGCCCACGGCGAAATGCTGATGCTCGGCGCCTACTCCACCTATGGGGTGCAACTACTGATGCAACGCTACGTGCCCGCGGCCATCGAGTTCTACCCGCTGATCGCGCTGCCGGTGGCGTTTTTTGTCACCGCCGCCATCGGCATGGCGCTGGAGCGCACGGTGATCCGTCACCTGTACGGCCGCCCATTGGAAACCCTGCTGGCTACCTGGGGCATCAGCCTGATGCTGATCCAACTGGTGCGCCTGGTGTTCGGCGCGCAGAACGTTGAAGTGTCCAACCCGCAATGGCTGTCGGGCGGCATCCAGGTACTGCCCAACCTGGTGCTGCCGTACAACCGCATCGTGATCATTGCCTTCGCGCTGTTTGTGGTCGTGCTCACCTGGTTGCTGCTGAACAGGACGCGCCTGGGCCTCAACGTGCGCGCGGTCACCCAGAACCGCAACATGGCCGCCTGCTGCGGCGTGCCCACCGGGCGCGTGGACATGCTCGCATTCGGCCTCGGCTCCGGCATCGCCGGCCTGGGCGGCGTGGCGCTGAGCCAGATCGGCAACGTCGGCCCGGACCTGGGCCAGAGCTACATCATCGACTCGTTCCTGGTGGTGGTGCTCGGCGGTGTCGGCCAGTTGGCCGGCAGCGTCACGGCGGCCTTCGGTTTGGGCATCGCCAACAAGATTCTTGAGCCGCAGATCGGTGCCGTGCTCGGCAAGATCCTGATCCTCGCGCTGATCATTCTGTTTATCCAGAAACGCCCGCAGGGACTCTTCGCACTGAAAGGACGGGTGATCGACTGATGAACCAGCCATTGATGCTCACGGCCACGCAAAAGGCCGGCCCCAAGGTGACGATTGCCGTCGGCGCGCTCATCCTGATCCTGCTGCTGGCCTTACCGTTGTGCTCCCTGCTCGCGCCGGAAAACCCGCTGCACGTTTCGGCCTACACCCTGACATTGGTGGGCAAGATCCTCTGCTATGCGATTGTCGCCCTGGCCCTGGACTTGGTATGGGGCTACGCCGGAATGCTGTCCCTCGGCCACGGGTTGTTTTTTGCCCTGGGCGGTTATGCGATGGGCATGTACCTGATGCGCCAGGCGGCCGGCAGCGAACTGCCGGCGTTCATGACGTTTTTGTCGTGGACCGAATTGCCCTGGTATTGGGCCGGCACCGATCACTTCCTCTGGGCACTGTGCCTGGTGGTGCTGGCGCCGGGGTTGCTGGCGCTGGTGTTCGGCTTCTTTGCCTTCCGCTCGCGAATCAAGGGCGTGTATTTCTCGATCATGACCCAGGCCCTGACCTTTGCCGGGATGCTGTTGTTCTTTCGCAACGAGACCGGGTTTGGCGGCAATAACGGCTTTACCAACTTTCGCAGCATCCTGGGCTTTGGCATCACTGAACCGGGTACCCGCGCCGTGCTGTTCAGCGCCACGGTGTTGCTGTTGGTGGCGAGCCTGTACATCGGTTGGCGCCTGGCGCAAAGCAAGTTCGGCCGTGTGCTGACCGCGCTGCGCGATGCCGAGAACCGCCTGATGTTCTGCGGCTACGACCCGCGTGGTTTCAAGCTGTTTGTATGGGTGCTGAGCGCGGTGTTGTGCGGCTTGGCCGGCGCCTTGTATGTGCCGCAGGTGGGCATCATCAACCCCAGCGAAATGTCGCCGACCAACTCCATCGAAGCCGCCGTGTGGGTGGCCCTGGGCGGGCGCGGCACGCTGATCGGCCCGCTGCTCGGCGCTGGCGTGGTCAACGGCATGAAGAGCTGGTTCACCGTGGCCTTCCCGGAGTACTGGCTGTTCTTCCTCGGGGCGCTGTTCATCATCGTCACCCTGTACCTGCCCAAGGGCGTGATCGGGCTGCTGAAGAAATGAGGAACGTCATGCTTGAACCTATTTTCGATGCGGGCAGTGGCCGCGATGCGATCGGCATCGGCCAGGCCGCCGGCAAGGGCCTGAACACCCGCCATGGCACCATCCTGACCCTGGAAGACATCAGCGTCAGCTTCGACGGTTTCAAGGCGCTCAACGACCTCAACCTGTACATCGGCGTCGGCGAGTTGCGCTGCATCATCGGCCCCAACGGCGCGGGCAAGACCACGCTGATGGACGTGATCACCGGCAAGACCCGGCCCAGCCACGGCAGCGCCTGGTTCGGCGAAACCCTGGACCTGACCGACATGAGCGAAGTGCAGATCGCCCAGGCCGGCATCGGCCGCAAATTCCAGAAACCCACGGTGTTCGAAGCCCTCAGCGTGTTCGAAAACCTGGAGTTGGCGCAGAAGACCGACAAGTCGGTATGGGCCAGCCTGCGAGCACGCCTGAGCGGCGAGCAGAAAGACCGTATCGATGAAGTCCTCGACACCATCCGCCTCAGCGCGTCAGTGCAGCGCTCGGCCGGGCTGCTGTCCCACGGCCAGAAGCAGTTTCTGGAGATCGGCATGCTGCTGATGCAGGACCCGCAATTGTTATTGCTCGACGAACCGGTGGCGGGCATGACCGACGCCGAAACCGAATTCACCGCCGAATTGTTCAAGGGCCTGGCGGGCAAGCATTCGCTGATGGTGGTGGAACACGACATGGGCTTTGTCGGCTCGATTGCCGACCACGTCACCGTGTTGCACCAGGGCAGTGTGCTGGCCGAAGGGTCGCTGGAGCAGGTGCAGGCCGATGAGCGGGTGATCGAGGTGTATTTGGGACGGTGATACATCGGCCAGCTTCGAGCCTAAAGCTTCAAGCGGCAAGTTAAAGCAAAGCAGGCATCCCCCGCTCTTACTTGCAGCTTGAAGCTTGCCGCTTGACGCCAACTAACGGAGTTCGTTGATCGTTCCCACGCTCCGCGTGGGAACGATCATGGGGAGAATTGAACATGCTGCAAGTCGACAAGCTGCACCAGTACTACGGCGGTAGCCACATCCTGCGCGGGCTTTCGTTTTTGATCGTTCCCACGCTCCGCGTGGGAATGCCGCCAGGGACGCTCCGCGTCCCGCTGCCAACGCACGGCTCAAGCCCTGCGCAATGGTGACGCAGAGCGTCACGGGATGCATTCCCACGCGGAGCATGGGAACGATCATGGGGAGAATTGAACATGCTGCAAGTCGACAAGTTGCACCAGTACTACGGCGGTAGCCACATCCTGCGCGGGCTTTCGTTTGACGTGAAGATCGGCGAAGTGACCTGCCTGCTCGGCCGTAACGGCGTGGGCAAGACCACCCTGCTCAAGTGCCTGATGGGCCTGCTGCCGGCCAAAGAAGGCGCGGTGAATTGGGAAGGCAAGCCGATCACCGGCTTCAAGCCGCACCAGCGCGTGCATGCCGGGATCGCCTACGTGCCCCAGGGCCGGGAGATTTTCGGGCGGCTGACGGTGGAGGAAAACCTGCTGATGGGTTTGTCGCGCTTCCCCGGCGCCGAAGCCAAGGAAGTACCGGCGTTTATCTATGAACTGTTCCCGGTGTTGCTGCAGATGAAGCATCGGCGCGGCGGCGACTTGTCCGGCGGCCAGCAGCAACAGTTGGCCATCGGCCGCGCCCTGGCCAGCCGACCGCGCCTGCTGATCCTGGATGAGCCCACCGAAGGCATCCAGCCCTCGGTGATCAAGGAGATCGGCGCGGTCATCAAGAAGCTCGCGGCCCGTGGTGATATGGCGATTCTGCTGGTGGAGCAGTTCTACGACTTTGCCGCCGAGCTGGCTGACCAGTACCTGGTGATGTCCCGGGGTGAAATCGTGCAGCAAGGCCGTGGTGAAAATATGGAAAGCGACGGTGTGCGCGGTCTCGTAACGATCTAATCTGTAGCGTCCTAACGATAAGCACATAAAGATGAACCTGCCCGTTTCCCCTGCCCTGTTCACCCCCAGCTGGCACGCCGCGCTGGAGCTCGGCTATGCGCGCGTGGGCGACACCACGCGCCCTGTGATGCGCCGCCACCTCGGCCCGCTGCGCGTGCAAAAGCATCTGTATGCCGAAGGCCCCGAGGTGTGCCAGCACATCATCGTGCACCCGCCCGGCGGGATTGCCGGCGGGGATCGCCTGGATATAACGGCCCATGTCGCCGCAGGTGCCTGGGCGCAATTGACCAGCCCCGGCGCGGCCAAGTGGTACCGCGCCGGCGGCCCGGCGTATCAGCAACTCGCGCTGACCGTCGAAGCCGGCGCCACCCTCGAGTGGCTGCCCCAGGAAACCATCGTGTTCAGCGCCGCCCAGGCCGAACTCACCACGCGCATCGACCTGCACGGCGATGCCCGCCTGTTCTATTGGGACGTGGTTGCGCTGGGCCGCCCGGCCAGTGGTGAACGTTTCGACCTTGGGCACTTTCAATCGCACCTGGATATCCGCCGCGACGGGCAATTGCTCTGGCACGAACGCCAGCGCATCGTCGGCGGCGATGGGTTGCTGGAATCGCCGATCGGGCTGGATGGGCAACCGGTGTTCGCCACGTTGCTTGTTACCGGCGAAATAACCGCTGAGCTGCTTGAACAATGCCGCTCTCTGCCCAACGCAGTGCGCGGCGACCTGACCCAATTGCCCGGCTTGCTGGTGGCCCGTTGCCTGGCCAGCGAGGCGTTGCTGGCGCGGGGATGGTTGATTGATGTGTGGCGGCTGTTGCGCCCGGCCATATTGGGCCGAGAAGCGGTATCACCGAGAATCTGGAGCACATGAAGATCAAAAATGTGGGAGGGGGCAAGCCCCCTCTCACACTTAATCTCCATTGTATTTACGAATGTATTTCACGACGGACTGAACCATGGACCTGACCCCACGGGAAAAAGACAAACTGCTGATCTTCACCGCCGGCCTGGTGGCCGAACGGCGCCTGGCGCGCGGTGTGAAGCTCAATTACCCGGAAACCATTGCCTACATCTCCGCCGCCTTGATGGAGGGCGCACGCGACGGGCGCACGGTGGCCGACCTGATGCACTACGGCACCACCCTGCTCAGCCGTGAACAGGTGATGGAAGGCATCCCGGAGATGATCCCGGATATCCAGGTGGAAGCCACCTTCCCGGACGGCACCAAGTTGGTCACCGTTCACCAACCGATAGCCTGAGGCCCAGCCATGATTCGTGATGCAACCGAAAAGGACCTTCCCGCCATTCGCGATATCTACAACGACGCGGTGCGCAACACCACGGCTATCTGGAATGAACAGCCGGTGGACCTGGCCAACCGCCTGGCGTGGTTCAACGCGCGCCAGGCCCTGGGTTATCCGATCCTGGTGGCGGTGGAAAACGATGAAGTCACCGGCTACGCCTCGTTCGGCGATTGGCGGCCATTCGAGGGCTTTCGCTACAGCGTCGAGCATTCGGTGTATGTGCGTCATGACCAGCGCGGCAAAGGCCTCGGCCCACGCCTGATGCAAGCGCTGATCGAACGGGCGCGCAGTGCCGGTAAGTACGTGATGGTCGCGGCCATCGAAAGCGGCAACCAGTCCTCGATCCGCCTGCATGAGCGCCTGGGTTTCGTCACCACCGGGCAAATGCCGCAGGTGGGCATCAAGTTCGGTCGCTGGCTGGACCTGACCTTTATGCAACTGGCCCTGAACCCCGGCGCCGAACCGCCCAAGGAGTGAGACCGATGAATGCTGCGCAACTGCGTCGAGTCAACGCGGAGAGTTTCGCCCATTACCGCCAGGGCTTGAGTGACCTGCTGCTGGACGCCGTCAGGCATGGCGCGTCGGTGGGCTTCATGGCCGATTTCGACGATGCCCAGGCGCGCGCCTACCTGAACGGCGTGCAGGCGAGTATCCAGGAGGGCAGCCTGCTGCTCTGGGTGGTGGTGCGCGAAGAGCAGGTGATCGCCAGTGTGCAGTTGGCGTTGTGCCAGAAAGCCAACGGTCTCAACCGCGCCGAAGTGCAGAAGTTGCTGGTGCACAGCAGCGCGCGCCGCCACGGCCTGGGCCAGCAACTGATGCACGCCCTGGAACTCGCCGCGCGCCAGCACAAACGCGGGCTGCTGTACCTGGACACCGAAGCCGGCTCCGGTGCCGAAGCCTTCTACCAGGCGCTGCGCTACACCAAGATCGGTGAACTGCCCGATTACTGCCAAAGCCCGGACGGGCGCTACAGCCCGACCGCCATCTACTTCAAGACCCTGGGGCAACCTGCATGATTCCTGGTGAATTTCAGATCCAGCCCGGCGAGATCGAACTCAACGTCGGCCGCCGCACCGTCACCCTGAGCGTGGCCAACAGCGGCGACCGGCCGATCCAGGTGGGTTCGCACTACCATTTTTTCGAGACCAACGACGCGCTGACGTTTGATCGTGCCGCCAGCCGTGGCATGCGCCTGAATATTCCGGCGGGCACGGCGGTGCGGTTCGAACCGGGGCAGAGCCGTGAGGTCGAGCTGGTGGATCTGGCCGGCGGGCGGCGGGTATTCGGGTTTGCCGGGCGGATCATGGGCGACCTCGACTGATCGCTCCCACGCTCCGCGTGGGATGCCGCCATGGACGCTCCGCGTCCGCTCTTACCATCGTGACGCAGAGCGTCACAGGATGCATTCCCACGCAAAGCGTGGGAACGATCGAGGACACACACATGAAGATTTCCAGACAAGCCTACGCCGACATGTACGGCCCCACCGTCGGCGATAAGGTCCGCCTGGCCGACACCGAGCTGTTCGTCGAAGTCGAGCAGGACTTCACTGTTTATGGCGAAGAAGTGAAATTCGGCGGCGGCAAGGTGATCCGCGACGGCCAGGGCCAGAGCCAGTTGCTCGCCGCCGAGGTGGTCGACACGCTGATCACCAACGCGCTGATCATCGACCACTGGGGCATCGTCAAAGCCGATGTGGGCCTCAAGAACGGGCGCATTCATGCGATCGGCAAGGCCGGCAACCCGGACATTCAACCCGGCGTGACCATGGCCATCGGCGCCAGCACCGAAGTGATCGCCGGCGAAGGCATGATCCTCACCGCCGGCGGTATCGACTCCCATGTGCATTTCATCTGCCCGCAACAGATCGAAGAGGCCCTGACCAGCGGCGTCACCACCATGATCGGCGGCGGTACCGGGCCGGCCACCGGCACCAACGCCACCACCTGCACCTCAGGCCCGTGGCACCTGGCGCGCATGCTGCAGGCCAGCGATTCGTTCCCGATGAACATCGGCTTTACCGGCAAAGGCAACGCCAGCCTGCCGGGGCCGCTGATCGAACAGGTCAAGGCCGGCGCCGTCGGTTTGAAGCTGCATGAAGACTGGGGCACCACCCCGGCGAGCATCGACAACTGCCTGAGCGTGGCGGACGACTACGACGTGCAGGTAGCGATCCACAGCGACACCCTCAACGAGTCCGGCTTTGTCGAAACCACCCTCGCCGCGCTCAAGGGCCGCACCATCCACACCTACCACACCGAAGGCGCCGGCGGCGGCCACGCGCCGGACATTATCAAGGCCTGCGGTTTCCCTAACGTGCTGCCCAGCTCCACCAACCCGACGCGGCCGTTCACGCGCAACACCATCGACGAACACCTGGACATGTTGATGGTCTGCCATCACCTGGACCCCAGCATCGCCGAAGATGTGGCTTTCGCCGAAAGCCGCATCCGCCGCGAAACCATCGCCGCCGAAGACATCCTGCACGACCTCGGCGCGTTCTCGATGATCAGCTCCGACAGCCAGGCCATGGGGCGTGTCGGCGAAGTCATCACTCGCACCTGGCAGACCGCCGACAAGATGAAGAAACAGCGCGGCGCCCTGCCCGGCGACGGCGTGGGTAACGACAATTTCCGCGCCAAACGCTATATCGCCAAGTACACCATCAACCCGGCGATCACCCACGGCATCAGCCATGAGGTGGGCTCCATCGAGGTCGGCAAATGGGCCGACCTGGTGCTGTGGCGCCCGGCATTCTTTGGTATCAAGCCGACGCTGATCCTCAAGGGCGGCGCCATTGCCTCCAGCCTGATGGGCGACGCCAACGCTTCGATCCCCACGCCGCAGCCGGTGCATTACCGCCCGATGTTCGCCAGCTTCGGCGGTTCGTTGCACGCCACCAGCCTGACATTTATCAGCCAGGCGGCCCTGGACGAAGGCCTGCCCGAAGCGCTGGGTTTGAAGAAACGCATCGGCGTGGTCAAGGGCTGCCGTGATGTGCAGAAAACCGACCTGATCCACAACGATTACCTGCCGGCCATCGAAGTGGATCCGCAGACTTACCAGGTCAAGGCGGACGGGCAACTGCTCTGGTGCGAACCGGCGGACGTGCTGCCGATGGCCCAGCGTTATTTTCTGTTCTGACCGTTCATCGGCATTCACCTGCAGGGCCAGTGAATGAAGCACGCGTATGGCGCTACGATGCGCCACGCGCTTTCACCGTTCTGGAAACCTGGCCATGCGTTTATCCGAATTCATCGTGTTACACGCCGAGCAGATCGTTGATGAATGGGAGCTTTTCGCCCAGACCCTGACCCCCGCCGCCGACACCCTCAACCGCACACAATTGCGCGACCACGCCCATTCGATCCTGCTGGCCGCCGCCCGTGACATGAACACCCGCCAAAGCGCCAGCGAACAAGCCGCCAAGGCCAAGGGCGCAGGCCCGGAGAACACCCCCAGCCTGGACCAGGCCGCCGCCAGCCATGGCGAACTGCGCCACACCGTGGGCTTTGACCTGGTGCAGATGACTTCCGAGTTCCGGCATTTGCGCGCGTGCGTGATCCGCCTGTGGGTCGACAGCGTGCACACCCCGCAACGAGCAGACCTGCAGGACATGATCCGCTTCAATGAAGCCATCGACGAAGCCCTGGCCGAATCCACCGCCGCTTACGCCGAACAGGTGGCGCGCTCGCGGGACATCTTTCTGGCGATTCTTGGCCACGACCTGCGCGCGCCGCTGCAGGCAGTGAACATGTCGACCGAGATGCTGCTGCGCAAGGCACAGTTGGACAGCCAGGGGGTGAGCCTGTTGGGCAATATCCGCAACGGCGCGCGTCACATGGGCGCGATGGTCAGCGACTTGCTGGAGTTCGTGCGCAGCCGTCTGGGCAGCAGCCTGCCCATCGAGCCCAAACCCATGAACCTGGCGGACGCGGCGCGCGAGGCCATTGCCGAGGCGTGCGCAGGTCGCCCGGAATGCAACCCGGCCCTGATCATCCATGGGGACACCCACGGCCAATGGGACCGTGGACGCATCGACCAGCTCCTGCAGAACCTGATCGGCAACGCCTTGCAGCATGGCGCCAACAGCCAGGCGGTAACCCTGACCCTCAAGGGCCTGGCCGACGGCGTGGAGCTGCGCATGCACAACTATGGCGCGCCGATTCCGGAAGCGGCCTTGGGCACGGTATTCGACCCACTGGTGCGCAGCGTCCACGAGGAACCGGGAAGCACCTCCACCAGCCTCGGGTTGGGGTTGTTTATCGTCAAGGAAGTGGTGCTGGCCCATCGGGGCAGCATCGAAGTAACGTCCAGCGAGGCGGACGGCACCACCTTCACGGTGGTGCTGCCGCGCTCGCTGTAACGGCCTCGCGTCGGGGCGGGCTTAGAAGTTTTCGCGCGGGTTGAAGTTGGCTTTCCTGGCCAGTTCCTGCCACAGCGCGATGGTTTCGTCGTCGGCCTGCTTGGGCATCACGGCCTTGAGCTGCACATACAGGAACCCGCGTTGCCCGGCCTTGTTCAGCAAGCCGTGGCCCTTGGCGCGCATGCGCTGACCGTTCTGGCTGCCCGCCGGCACCTTGAGGTTGATCTTGCCGGTCAAGGTCGGCACCGCGACTTCGGTGCCCAACGCCAGCTCCCACGGCGCCAGCGGCAGGTTGATGATCAGGTTTTCGCCATCCACTTCGAATTTGGGGTGCGGCGCAAACTTGACGATCAGGTACAGGTCGCCATTGGGCCCACCGCCGATGCCCGGCGCGCCCTGCCCCTTGAGGCGGATACGCTCGCCGTCGGTCACACCGGCGGGGATCTTCACGTTCAGGCTCTTGGTGGTGTTGCTGACATGCCGGCCCGAGGCGTCGTATTGCGGCACCTGGAAGCTGATCTGCTTGGACTCGGTGGACAGCGTCTCCTCAAGGAACACCGAGAGTTGCATCTCCACATCCTGGCCCTTGCGCCCGGCGGAACGGCGCTGGCCGCCACCAAAGGCGTCGCCGCGCGCGCCGAAGATCGAACTGAAAAAGTCCGAAAAGTCGCCCGCGTCCTGGCCACCGCCAAAGCCGCCGCGGCTCTGCCAGCCCGGCGGCCCCTGGAACGGCTGACCATGCTGGCCGTACTTGCGCAGCTCGTCGTACTCGGCGCGCTTGTCCGCGCTTTTGAGCGCTTCATAGGCTTCGGACGCGTCCTTGAACTTGGCTTCGGCGTCTTTTTCCTTGCTCACATCGGGGTGGTACTTGCGAGCCAGCTTGCGATAGGCGGTCTTGATTTCCTTGTCATCGGCCGTCGGCTCGACACCCAGAATCTTGTAGTAGTCTTTGAAATCCATCGGCGGTTCACCATCCTTTAATCGAGATCGCACAGCCTGGGGCACAAGGTGCGCTGCTCTGCACTTGTTGAGTCTTGTGGCCTGGGGGTGCGTCAAAGTGTTATCGGCGCTAGCCGTATGCAACAGATGTGGGGGCAAATCGGTGACTTTCAAGCATGATTTAACGGATGGTCGGCCTACGCATCCGTCCGCGACTGGCATACACTGCGCGGCCGTTTTCCGACCGGAACCCGATAGACATGAAAAACCCATCCCCGGCCCGTGCCTGCGGCATCGACTTTGGCACGTCCAACTCCACCGTCGGCTGGATCCGCCCGGGCGCGCAGACACTTATTGCGCTGGAGGACGACAAAATCACGCTGCCGTCGGTGGTGTTCTTCAACTTCGAGGAGCGCCGCCCGGTGTACGGTCGCCTGGCGCTGCACGAGTACCTGGAAAACTACGAAGGCCGCTTGATGCGCTCGCTCAAGAGCCTGCTGGGCTCCAAGCTGATCAAGCACGACACCAGCGTGTTGGGCACGGCGATGCCTTTCACCGACCTGCTGGCGCTGTTTATCGGCCAACTCAAGAGCCGCGCCGAAGCCAACGCCGGCCGCGAGTTCGAAGAAGTGGTGCTGGGCCGTCCGGTGTTCTTTGTCGATGACGACCCGATGGCCGACCAGGAAGCGGAAAATACCCTGGTCGACGTAGCGCGCAAGATCGGCTTCAAGGACATCTCGTTCCAGTACGAACCGATTGCCGCGGCCTTCGACTACGAGTCCACCATCGAAAAGGAAGAGCTGGTGCTGATCGTCGACATCGGCGGCGGTACTTCGGACTTCTCGCTGGTGCGCCTGTCGCCGGACCGTCGGCACAACGACAACCGCCACGATGACATCCTCGCCACCGGCGGCGTACACATCGGCGGTACCGACTTCGACAAGCAACTGTCGCTGGCCGGCATGATGCCGCTGTTCGGCTACGGCAGCCGCATGAAGAGCGGCGCCTACATGCCCACCAGCCACCACATGAACCTGGCGACCTGGCACACCATCAACTCGGTGTACTCGCAGAAATCCCAGCTGGCCCTGGGCAGCATGCGCTACGACATCGAAGACACCGGTGGCATCGACCGCCTGTTCAAGCTGATCGAACAGCGCGCCGGGCACTGGTTGGCGATGGAAGTGGAAGAAACCAAGATCCAGCTGACCCACGACGACAATCGCCATGTGCCGCTCGACCGCATCGAGCGCGGCTTGAGCGTGGACCTGAGCCGCACCTTGTTCGAGTCAGCCATCGACGGCCTGCTCGAACGCGTACGTGGCAGCGTGACTCAACTGCTCAACGATGCCTCGGTCAGCGTGGCGCAGGTAGACACCGTGTTCTTCACCGGCGGCTCCAGCGGCATCCCGGCGCTGCGCCACAGCATCTCGGCGATGCTGCCGAATGCGCGGCATGTGGAAGGGAATATCTTCGGCAGTATCGGCAGCGGGTTGGCGATTGAGGCGAGTAAGCGCTACGGTTGCTGAGTTTCACCTGAAATACCGTGGTGAGTTCATCGGGGGCAAGCCCCCTCCCACATTTTGATTTGTGAACGCATTCAAAGGTGGGAGGGGGCTTGCCCTCGATGGCGTCAGCCCAGACAACACAAAGCCTAAACCATCCCTCCCAGCTTCAACTCACTCTTCAAATACGCATAGTAAATCGGCCCCGCCACCACCCCCGGCAAACCGAATGCCGCTTCAAACACCAGCATCGCCAGCAGTAATTCCCACGACTTGGCACTGATCTGCCCACCCACGATGCGGGCGTTGAGGAAGTACTCGACCTTGTGAATCACGATCAGATAGCCCAGCGCCGCCACGGCCACCCAGATCGACAGCGACAGCGCGACGATGGTGATCAAGGTGTTGGACATCAGGTTGCCGATCACCGGCAGCAGGCCAAGCAGGAAGGTCAGCACGATGAGGGTTTTGGTCAGCGGCAGATGGATGCCACACAACGGCAGCACCACGGCCAGGAACACGGCGGTGAAGGCGGTGTTGAGCGCGGCGATCTTGATTTGTGCGAAGACGATGTTGCGAAACGCCTGGACCAGCAGGTGCAGGCGGTCGAACAGCGCCGCGGCCAGGGGCTTGCGCTTGGTCAGGTCAGGGATGCGCTGCAGCGCGATGATCGCGCCGAGCACCATGCCGATCAGCAGCGTCACGAACATATGCGCCGCGTCTTTGCCCACCAGTTGCAGTTCGCTCAGGTGCTTGCTCAGCCAGTCGCCGATGGCCACACGGAACTCGGCGGCGCTGGCGGGCAGGTAGGCGTCGAGAAACGGCGGCAATTGGCCGCGCGCGCGGTCGACCACGCCCATGAACTTGTCGAGGGAGGCGCCAGGATTTTCCGCCTCGTGGAGCAGGAAGCTGATAGCACCGGCAAAGATCAGGGCCAGCACGCTGACGATTACAGTGCCCAGCAAGGCTACCGCCAGCCAGCGCGCGCGTCGGCCTTCGATCAGCCGTTGCAGTTGAGGGGTGAGCATGTTGACCAGCTCGTAAACCAACAGGCCGGCCAGCAGGCTGGGTAGCAATTTGAGCGGCAATACCAGCAGCAATCCGCCAAAAATAATGATGTAGCTGGCCAGCAACAACATATGACGCTGAGAAAACGTTGGCATACAGCCTCAAAACGAACGGCGTTAAAGGATGGGCAGTCTGCCAGCCTTGAGGGAATCAAGCGAGTGGGTAGGTTGTGAATGTGCTGGGAGGAGGCTCGCCACCTCCCACACCTGATCGCCTGCGCGGTCAGCCTTTGAGGCAGCTGCTCATGAAGGTCTTGCGCGCGTCCCCGGTCAGCGCCTTGGTTTTCGCCGACGCGTTGCAATCCTTCATTTTTTGCTGCTGCGGCGTCAGCGTCTTCGCATCATTGGCGGCCGGAGCCGACAAGCAGGTTTTCATGAACGCCTTGCGCTCGTCGCCCTTGAGCGTCTTGGTGGTGGCTTCGGCGTTACAGGTGGTCATCTTGGTTTGCTGGGCGGTGGCGGCAAAGCCCTGGGAGCACAACAGCAGGCCCATCATCAACAACGGTATACGCAGCATCTTCATGGAGTTTTCTCCCTGTTACCGGGCCGGGGGGCGCGGTCTTTCGAGAGTGTAGTCAAACCCTGTTACACCTTCCTGCGCAGAGAGAGGATAATCCCCGCTCATTCATCCATGCGGCGCTGTCATGCAATACGCTTATCCCCTGCTGGCCATCTTCATCTGGGCCGGCAATACCGTGGTCAACAAACTGGCCGTGGGTTCGATCTTCCCTGCCGAAATCGGCTTCTACCGCTGGCTGCTCGCGGCGCTGCTGTTTACCCCGTTCATGCTCAAGCCGGTGCTCGCTCATTGGGCGACCATCCGGCCCAACCTGGGCAAGGTCTGCATCCTCGGCGTGCTGGGCATGGCGGTGTACCAGAGCCTGGCGTACTACGCAGCATCCCTGACCAGTGCCACCAACATGGGCATCATTCTGTCGCTGATGCCGTTGATGGCGTTGACCGCCGCCATTATCAGCCTCGGCCAGCGCCTGACCTTTGGCGCGCTCACGGGGGCGATGCTGTCGTTTGCCGGGGTGGCGGTAGTGGTGTCGGCCGGCAGCCTCGGCGCGCTGCTGCAACACGGGGTCAACCTGGGTGACGCGATGATGCTGGTGGCCACCCTGGCCTACGCGGTCTACAGCACCCTGCTGAAAAAATGGCAACTGCGCCTGCCGCCGCTGGTGCTGCTGTACCTGCAGATCCTGGTGGCAGTGGTGGTGCTGTTCCCGCTGTACTTGTTGTCGGCGAAGGCCGGCCTGGGCTGGGCAAATATTCCGCTGGTGCTGTACGCGTGCCTGCTGGCGTCCATGCTTGCGCCACTGGCCTGGATGCATTCGGTGAAAACTCTCGGACCGAGTCGCACCACGCTGTTTTTCAACCTGCTGCCGTTGATCACCGCGCTGATCGCGGCGGTGGTGCTCAAGGAGGAACTGGCGCTGTATCACCTGGTGGGCGGGTTGCTGACCCTGGGCGGGGTGATTCTGTCGGAGCGCTGGACCACACCGGTGCGTCGACCCGCTTAAACCCCGGCGTCCTTCAAGCGTCGTGCGTGTTCGACAAATAGGCGGATCGGCTCGGCGCCCTTGCCCACCAGGCCCAGGGACTGATTGACGATGTCGAAGTGGTCCAGCGCAAAGTCGTCGCCGATCACCACACCCAGGTGTGAACTGTAGCGCCCGACCATGCCGTCGCATTGGCCCTTCTCGCGTAGGAAGCTGCGGGCGAACAGCCGGCAACTGCGGTGGGTACCATCCAGCAGGTTGCGCCCACGGTCAGTCTTGCCCGGCTGCAAGGTGCCGGACCACGAGTAGTAGCGCACGCCATTGACCTCCTCGGCGCCCTGCCCGCCCCAGCTGTCGGGTAAACCCTGAGGATAGTGACGATTGAACAGCGCCACGCCGGCGCTGGTCAGGGACTGGTGCGAGGCCCGCAGGTCCGCCTTGAAGCGCGGGCCGCGATAGCCGGTTTCCAGCAGGCCCATCATCCAGGCAACCAGGTGAAACACTGCGCTGACCAACCGCCCTTTGACGCTGTCGGTGGGGTAATGCGTGTGGAAATGGTCCGCCAGCTCCGAGCCGTGATTGGGCCCGGCCACCGACGTGACCGACGCCACCCATTCCGGCCGTATGGCCGCCGCGTAGCGTGCGGTGAGCGCACCCTGGCTGTGGCCGATCAGGTTGACCTTGTCGGCCCCGGTTTCGCGACGGATTCGCTCGATCTGCAGCAGCAACTGCTCGCCGCGCACCTCGCTGGAATCCAGCGGCGCCACCTGCACCGGGAATACCACCGCCCCGCCCGCCTGCAGCGCCGGGACGATGCCGTACCAGTAAGGGAAGAACCCGATACGCACGAAGCCCAGCATGCCGGGCACCAGCACCAGTGGATAACGTGTAGCCAACGACTTCGGCATGAAGCGAACATCCTCGAAAACCGCGTGATGCCTTGCAGACTAGCCCAGCCGCAAGTCTGCCTCATGACGTCGCGGGCAAATCCGATAAAACTTTTTGCCCGGCCCGGTACTCACAACTTGGAGCGATCACACCGACAGAGCGTGACGTAACCCGGATTAGCCCCAGGAGATTGAGATGACTGAAGCAAACTTGACCGACGTTGCGACCCTGCGCAGCCGCGCCCGCCAGAACGTCGAAAACGGTGCCGTAACCCAGGGCTATGACGCCGACCGCGAAGAAATCATTCGCCTGCTCAACGCCTCACTGGCCACTGAACTGGTGTGCGTGCTGCGCTACAAGCGCCACTACTTCATGGCCAGCGGCGTCAAAGCCGCCGTCGCCGCGCAGGAATTCCTCGAGCACGCCACCCAGGAAGCCGAGCACGCCGACAAACTTGCCGAGCGCATCGTGCAATTGGGCGGCGAGCCGGAGTTCAACCCCGACCTGCTGTCGAAGAACTCCCATGCTCAATATGTAGCCGGCAACACGCTTAAAGAAATGGTCTACGAAGACCTGGTGGCCGAGCGGATCGCGGTGGACAGCTACCGCGAGATCATCCAGTACATCGGCGACAAAGACCCGACCACCCGCCGCATCTTCGAAGAAATCCTGGCCCAGGAAGAAGAACACGCGGACGATATGGCGGACATTCTCGAAAGCCTGTAATTCGAAGCATAAAAAAGAGGGGGAGCCGGTTAACCGGCTCCCCCTCTTTTTTACTTGCTATGACCATTACTCAGTCAGAAACCATGACAAGGCCATTCCGGCGAAGGAAGACATAGTGAGCAGGAAGGGCAGGACCATCCATAGTTTGAGCCTTTTCGGCATACGCCTTACGTCCTCGGTAAGCACCAAGTGGCGCCATTGAAAAACCTTTGGGATGAGGATAACGATCGCGATAACGAAGAGACGTTTCAGTTTCCCTCCAAACAGACCGAACCCAAATCTGTATTTGACCGTCACTATAAATGTGCTGAGTTTTAAATAGTCCTCGGCTTCTTCAAGTTTTGTATAGATGGCATAAATACATATGGGGTAACTCAACATCATAATAATGGCCGATATCATCCCAAGGGGCTCAAGCGTCATTCGCTACCCCCTGAAGTCTCATAAAGACTCGTACCAACCTGTTCTCCATACTTGTTTCCTAGCGAGCCTCCGGCTGCACCTACAATAATCCCGCCAACAACTGCACAGCCTAGCGCTCCTGCTCCGGCGGTAGGGGTGCCAAAGACTACTGCACAGGCGACCATTCCGACAGCAGCACCAACCTCTGCGCCGAACGCTGCCCCACCAACCCCGAACGCCAGTTTTCCTCCCTCTACAAACTTCGCCCGCGTACATTCCTGTTCGCGTCCGGTGGAACATGCCTCCGTTATTTCCAACGCGGTCACTCCGACATCCAGCGCGATCCCAATATACGTTCCTTTTTTCAACATCTCTGAAGCCTTGGCTACGCGCTTGACCGTCTCCTCATACCCACGAATTTCTCCGTGATGCCAATAGCTCTTACTGGAAATACCCAGCATTTTTTTAATAGAGCCCTCATTTTTCAACCCCGTACCAAAACGCGCCATACCAGAGAGCTGAAGATCCAGCCTCGCAAATAGCGTCCTGCGATTAGCCAGAAACTCACTCCTCGCCCCCCATAGTCCCGTTCTTCAAGTACTGCTTATGCAACTCGTCGATGTCCTTAAGGGTCTTTTCGATTTGCGCCAAGTGCTTGCTCCATGCACCGGTGCCGCTTCCGATGGTGAGCGAGGCGTGGGACATGATTGCCTGTAGCTGATCGTAGTTTTTGATCAAAAACTGATCAGCAGCAGAATGCGCCAGCAACGCCTGTTTTATGTTCTGCGCTGAGCGCATCAGTTGCGCTTCTTCAGCAGTGCAAGACGCCGTGCGCGCATCAGGAATAATCACCAACTGCCCTGGCAGTACCACGACATTGCGGATGTGGTGGTTGACGGTGTCGAACTTTGTTTGCGCATGGGGATTAAGAGAAAGGCTGAGCTTGAGCAGTGGATAAGGCTGCGGTCGCTCATTGATAAATGCGTAGGCTCCCTGCAAGGATTACACCTCCAAGTGACTGTGGCGGCCAACTATAGGAAGGCAACCCAGGAGACGTAAGGGGAATCAGGGGCGGTTTTAGCGCTTCAGAAATGAGCTACACAAGTCCAGGATCATACTGACGGCGCCGTGATAAAAGAGGCGGCCCAAGGGTCAAATGCCAGTCAGTTAAGGAGGAACACTGTAACTGTGGTGAGCGGGCTTGCCCCGC
>NZ_JARVSS010000019.1:0-115502 GCF_030209095.1 Pseudomonas sp. lyk4-R2A-8 | reverse complement strand
CATCGCCGATGGTAGTGTGGGGTTTCCCCATGTGAGAGTAGGTCATCGTCAAGATCAAATTCCGAAACCCCTGTCTGCTAACGCAGGCAGGGGTTTTGTCGTTTAGGCAATCGGTATTTACCACTCAGTATCCAACCGCAATATCCTTATTTGGCGCGCGCGCAAGTGCCGGTGTGCTGCCGTCCCACAATGAATCGGTGTACCACCGGTCCGGTTTCTCGTTCAAAAAGAAGATGTTTCCTACAAACCCTTAAGATTTCACTCGATTTGACCGAAAGCCTGATGAGCCATGCGTGCACCGAAATAGAGCGGCCCGCGAAGCCGGCTATACCGTTACATGGAATGTTCCGCTCGGCACGCTCATCCCCCTTTGGCAAAAAGAAGTCGATGAAATGAATCTCAAGTTCAGTCATAAAATTTTGTTGGCCGCGTCAGGCGTGGTGGTCCTAGCCTTCGCGTTATTTACGCTTTACAACGATTACCTGCAACGCAGTACGATCAAGCAGAATCTGGAGTCATCTATCCAGCAATCCGGTGAGCTCACCGCCAGCAGTGTGCAAAACTGGCTCAGTGGTCGAATCCTGGTACTCGAAAGTCTGACTCAGAACATTGCCCACCAAGGCAGTGCTGCGGACCTGCCAGGTTTGGTAGATCAACCTGCACTGACATCGAACTTCCAGTTCACTTATGTCGGGCAAACCAACGGTGTATTCACCCAACGCCCTGACGCCAAAATGCCGGACGACTATGATCCTCGTCAGCGCCCTTGGTACAAACAAGCTGTTGCTGCAGATAAACCCATGCTGACGCCGCCTTATATGGCGGCAGTAGGTGGTCAGATCGTTACCATCGCGATGCCGGTGAAAAAGAACGGCGAATTGCTTGGTGTGGTGGGTGGCGACCTTAGTCTGCAAACCTTGGTGAAAATCATCAACTCGGTGGACTTTGGTGGTATCGGCCATGCTTTTCTGGTCAGCGGCGACGGCCAGGTCATCGTCAGTCCAGACGAAGATCAGGTGATGAAAAACCTCAAGGACATCTATCCAGGCACCACGCTTCGCATAGAAAAGCTCAACCAGGACGTAGTACTCAAAGGCCATGATCGCATTCTGTCCTTTACGCCCATCAGCGGCCTGCCAGGTGCCGATTGGTATATCGGATTGTCGATCGACAAAGACAAAGCCTACGCGCCGCTCGGTAAATTCCGCACCTCAGCCTTGATTGCCATGTTGATCGCCGTGGTAGCGATTGCGGTGTTGCTTAGCCTGTTGATCCAAGTGCTACTGCGCCCCTTGACCACCATGGGCGTCGCCATGCAGGACATCGCCCAAGGCGAGGGCGACCTGACTCGTCGCCTGGCTGTCACCAGCAAGGACGAATTTGGCGAAGTAGGCAGTGCGTTCAACCGGTTCGTTGAGCGTATTCACGCTTCGATTTCGGAAGTCTCTTCGGCCACGCGCCAGGTTCATGATTTGTCCCAGCGCGTGATGGCGTCGTCCAACGCGTCGATCATCGGCTCCGACGAGCAAAGTGCACGTACCAACAGCGTTGCTGCGGCGATCAACGAGCTGGGGGCCGCCACTCAGGAGATTGCGCGTAACGCGGCTGATGCATCTCAACACGCCAGCGGTGCCAGTGAGCAGGCTGACGATGGGCGCAAAGTGGTTGAGCAGACCATTTTGGCAATGTCTGAGCTGTCTCAGAAGATCAGTCTTTCGTGCACACAGATTGAAACGCTTAACGCCAGTACCGACAACATTGGTCACATTCTGGATGTGATCAAAGGCATTTCCCAGCAAACCAACTTGCTTGCTCTCAACGCCGCGATCGAAGCCGCGCGTGCTGGTGAGGCCGGGCGTGGCTTTGCTGTGGTGGCCGATGAAGTACGCAACCTGGCTCACCGTACCCAGGAGTCCGCCGAAGAGATTCATAAAATGATCACTTCACTGCAAGTGGGCTCCCGCGAGGCGGTGACCACCATGAATGCCAGCCAGGTCTCAAGTGAGGAAAGTGTTGAGGTCGCCAACCAGGCGGGTGAACGCCTGGTGAGCGTGACGCAGCGAATCGTTGAGATTGACGGCATGAACCAGTCCGTCGCTGCGGCCACTGAGGAGCAAACCGCCGTGGTGGAAACGCTCAACGTGGACATCAACCAGATCAATCTGCTTAACCAGCAGGGCGTAGCCAATCTCAACGAGACACTCAGAGACTGCGATGCCCTGTCGCAACAGGCCAATCGCTTGAAGCAACTGGTCGACAGCTTCAAGATCTGACTTGTCTGGGCGGTGCGTAGGAGCGAGCAGCTTCGCTCCTACGCACCGCCCAGCAGCTTACGCACGTTTACCAGGGCGCTGTCGGCAAAGTCCTGCACAAACGCTTCGAAGCCCACCTGCGTCTTGTCCACTGGCTCGGCAATGATGGTCCAGCTCACCTTGGCGCATTGCACGCCATGTGCCTGCACACGAATCCCTGCCCACAACCTGGCCACGCCCAGCGTGTTATAGATCATGGTCCAGGTCATGTGCATGGCATGATCATCTCGACTATTGAGTTGCTCGACGACACAGTTGCCATCACGGAACGTTTTGGTACGCAATGCACCCACGCCTGTGCCGATCATCTCGACAGACGCCAAGGCCGGGATGAAGGCATCAAAGCTCGAAAACTGCCCCACCATCTCCCACACGCGAAGCGCTTCGCAGTTGATGACGACGCTCGCCACAATCGGCGGGCCGTTCGGGTTGCAGATTAAAGTATCGGGTTGCAGCGGTTTCATATCGTGGTCCTGGAACGGTTCAAAGAAAGCCAATGGCCTTGAGGTACTCAAAGCCTTTGTTCAACAGCGCCGGGTCTTTTTCCGGATAGTGCTCGCCCATCTGCTCAACACCCCGTCGGGCATTGTTATGCACAATCATCTTGGTATCTCCAATGTCATCATCCAGGCGATCAAGGTAAAACCCGAGTACCCCAAACATTGCGTTGTCCTGGCTAACCGTGCGCAGGGCTTGTTGCCATTGCGCAACGCATACCCGCTCGAATCCGCCCCCCACCCGGCTTAATTCATCCAAGTAGCGCTCCCAACTCAACGGCTGTGGGTTATGCAGGTTGAACACGCAGCTATTGGCGTGAAAGCTCATGCAATGGAACGCGATGAAGCGCGCCAGGAAGTCCACCGGCATCAGGTCGAAATCCAGTTCCAAGCGGGGCAACAGGCCTAACTGCAGCGACCCCTTGAGCATCAGCATCAAGCGATTTTTTTGCGGTTGGCAAACGCCGGTGCGGCTGTTGAAACTGACGTTGCCCGGACGAAGGATGTTGACCCATGCACCTTGCTCGATCGCACGCCCCAACAGCCGTTCAGCCGTCCACTTGGACAGGTTGTAGCCATTCTTGATGAACAGCGGCGGCGCGGCACCGGCCTGAGCTTCCAGCACATGGCCCTGGGTATCGATGCAGCTGGCGGCTGAAAGCGTCGAGACAAAATTGAACACCTTCTTGCAGTGGGTCTCGCATAGACGCAGGCATTCGAAGATGGGTTCGACGTTGTCCCTGGCCAGTGAGGCGTAGTCCATCACATGGTTGACCTGCGCCGCGTTGTGCACCAGTACGCCGAACTCCCTCGCAAGCTCGTCATACACTGCGTCGGCCAACCCCAATCGAGGTTGGCTGATGTCGGCGGCCAATACCCGCACCCGGCCAAGGTCCAGGTGGTCGAGGCGGTAGTCGCGCAGTGCCTGACTGAACCGCGCCGCTGCGCACTGCCCCGGCTGTTCGCGTACCAGACACGCCACTTGGGCCGCCCCGCCGGCCAGAAGCGCTTCGACAATATGAACGCCCACAAAGCTATTGGCCCCTGTGACCACGACCTTCTTCGGATTGCCCCCAAGCCGCTCGGGCAAGGTTTTCACGCGCCACTCACGTTGCGCATCCCGAACGGCCTGGCCACAGGAGGCGTCAGGCCGCTCTCCCTCTTGCATCAACATGGCGAGCGTGCGGATCGTGGGCACTTCAATGAACTGGCTCAACGCGAAACTGCGGCCAAACTCTTCGCGTACGCGCAGCAACAGCGTCGACAGCAAAATCGAGTGACCGCCCAGGTCGAAGAAGCTGGCATCGACCGACAACTGCGCGGCGGGTAACTCCAGCACCCCGCCCCACAATTGCGCCACTCGTGCTTGAAGCGATGTCGGCGTCACGCCGCCGTTGACCTGCCTGCCTGACCGCCCCGGCAATGCGAGCAGCGCCTGCCTGTCGACTTTCCCATTGCTGGAACAGGGCAATCCTGGCAGCTCGACCCATATTCCCGGCTGCATGTAATCCGGCAACCATTGCCGCGCATGCTGCTTCACGGTTTCTAGCGTAGCGTCCGGTTCGGGCTGCGCGACAAATGCGCAGATTCGGTGGTCACGGTCGATCGCCACGGCAACCTGGCGATACAGCCGGCCGCTGCGCAAACAGTGTTCGATTTCCTGAGGCTCCACCCGGAACCCACGGATTTTCACCTGGTCATCGCGTCGCCCGACCAGCAGGATCCCGTCGGGCGTCCACTGCGCCAGATCACCGCTGCGATAGGCTCGCGTTACCTGGCCTCCCGGCATGGGCAGGTCGACAAACGGTCCATCGTTCTGCTGCGGTACATTGACGTAACCCAGGCTTACCCCAGGGCCGACGATATACACATCGCCCGTTACATGTTCATCCACCGGCTGCAAATGTTCATCGAGGATCAGCACCCGGCTATTGGCAATAGGGCGGCCGAGGTTGCGATTACTGTCGCTCTGGACGAACGTGCGGTGAGTGGCCAGCACCGTGATTTCGGTAGGGCCATACAGGTTGTGGAACTGGCACTGCCCGGCCAGTTGCTCGATGACATGAGGTTCACAGACGTCGCCGCCGGTCAGCAGATGTGTCAGGCCCAGCGGTTGCTCCAGTGGCAGGATACTAAGCAGCGCGGGCGGCAGGAATGCGTGAGTAATACGCTGCCGGCGCAGCAGCGCCAGTAGTTGCACCGGATCACGCCGTTGCGCCTGGCTGGGGACGATCAACTCGGCACCCGCTATCAGGGCAGGGAAAATATCGATCAGCGACGAGTCGAAACTCAGTGGCGAAAACTGCAGCACGCGGCAGTGCTCATCCAGCGCCATGCACGACCCGAACCAGGCTGCGAAATGCGCCAGGTTGCCTTCGCTCAACACAACGCCTTTGGGCAGGCCCGTGGTGCCCGAGGTGTAGAGCACCATGCACGGCGCATCCAGGCATGGTTGATGGCACATCAGTGCGAGCCCACCGTCGACTGACTCTACAGTGCTGACATCCAACGCAGTAAAACGCTCGCGCAATGGATGTTGACCAGCATCCAGCAATACGACGGCCCGGGCGCCTTCGAGCATGGCCTGATGACGTTGCGCGGGTTGGTCTGGCTCCAGTGGCAGGTACACCGCACCACTGCCGAGCACAGCAAGAATACTGGCATAAAGATCCAGGGATTTTTCCAGGCAGACGCCCACAACCGCAGGCGCTTCAAAGGGCTGCAGCACAGGGCGCAAGCGTTGTTGGATCGCCAGAGCGCGAAGATGCAATTCACGGTAAGTCACCGTGGTGCCGGCGATATTCAACGCCGGCCGCTCGGCGAAGGCCTGCAGG
Organism: Pseudomonas sp. lyk4-R2A-8; assembly: GCF_030209095.1. Taxonomy (NCBI): domain Bacteria; kingdom Pseudomonadati; phylum Pseudomonadota; class Gammaproteobacteria; order Pseudomonadales; family Pseudomonadaceae; genus Pseudomonas; species Pseudomonas sp. lyk4-R2A-8. The sequence continues at coordinate 109,859 of NZ_JARVSS010000019.1, read as the reverse complement.
CTGGCTTGTATTCGGTCAATCATGACCACTTGCGCCCGCTGCATCACTTCGGGGTTTGCCGTGCGGTTGAATCGATGCAGGAACGCCAATGCCTCAAGCTCCTGCAGGCCTTGTTCGGGCCAGTCGTTGGTGGCTGCGGTCGGTGAGAAGTAGGCGGGGTCCCGCGAAAAACCGCTGACCAACAGCGCCACCCATTCGACCAGTGCATGGGTCACCTGTTGACGCTGCCGTTGGCCGTTTCCGCTGGGCTCGTCGACGACATCCAACATGGCCACCAGCCGGTGCCCACGGTCATAAGCGCGCAATTGCAGTACCGGCAGCCCGCTTTCGGTGATCGGACCAACGCCCATGCGTAGCAGGATGCAGGCCGCGTCACCGCCATCCAGGGGCTGCGATGAGCTGCCATCTTCAATCCATAGGTCAATGGCTTCGTCGGCCGAGGCGTGCCCGTACTCCTCCAATACCCGCCTGGTGGCCGCCAGGGCCGTGCTGGTGCCGCGCCAGCCGATGGTCAGGCGCCTCATGCCAGCCCCCCGGGGCCCGGCGCGAAGGCGTTCAACGCGTCCGCCACACTCGGCGTCTGCAACAGGCCGCTGTTCTGCAGGAAACCGAGGATATTGCTCATCAAGGGGTGCTGGCGATGGATGGGAAACGCCAGCGCCCTGACGTCATCACGCAGCGCATTGCGCACGTTCGGGCTGATGTCGAGGTGGTCGATCAGGTGCAGGTCGAAATTTTTCTGCAGCTCATGGGTCAGGTAGTGCCCTAGAAACGTCGGCAGAACATGCGCGATAGCATCCCGGTCCTGTGCGCTCGCCGCTTGCCAATACAGGCGGACCAGGCTGGTCCAGAACCGGGCGTGCCGACCTTCGTCAAACAGGTGGTCGGCCATCATACCGCGGATGGCGCCCTTGACGCTGCTGTCCTTGGAAAACGCCGCCACATCGTGGGTCACGGTATTTTCGGCAATGGCCACGCCAATCAGCTCCACGGCGTCGCGCAGGTGAGCCGGTGCCTGTGCCTGCGCCGCCGGCAACGCGCGGCTCAGTTCAATGTGCGAGGGCAGATCGAGGGGGGCAATGCCCGTCAGCGCCACGGTCTGTTGCAGGAAGTCCAGCGCGACCAGAGCGTGGTAATCCTCGTCCACCACTACGGTCATCGCGTCCACGCGACAGGCGAGCGGGAAGGCCAGCGAGAAGCGATTCTTGGCGATGGCGCGCGCGGTTTTATCGACGATTTCGGTTTCGAAGATCACCACGTCATTGATGAATTTATAGAAGCTTTGCACCAGTACGAATTCGCGCCACTGCGGGCAGTGTTCAACGAACGTCGCGCTGAGCACCAATGGCTGGCGGCACACTGGAAAGATCAGCTTATTGTCGTTTTCCAGCAGACGTCGCGGGCGGGTGCGAATGGTTGCACGGCGTTCCCAATCGTCGGCAAAGCAATGGTAGCCGGCGAGGTTCATGGACGTACCTCCTGCAGCGACACCTGCACCTCATCCCAGAACGTGATTCGGCTGTCCAGCGCGACGATCGCGGTTTCGTTGGCTTGCTGCGCATACGTCGGGTGTGCGTCGGTCAGTTGTCTGAGCAAGCGCTCTGCTGCCGGCGCGTGATCCTGGGCGTCCAGCTCGATATGGCGTCTGAGGTAGGCACATAAGATGGGCGCGCGGTCCTCAATCAGCGCGTCGGCCAGCAGCAGGCGCTCGAACATGCTGGGGATTACACGCTCGCGACCGTGAAGAAATACCGCCGCGACACAGTGAGTCGGCGCGTTCAACGCCACGCGCAGCGTGTCGCTGACAAAGCGCCTGGCGCCCGAGGGGGCTTTAGCCTCATGCAACGCCGTGATCGGCGCCACACCCTGGCGTAGCAGGGCCATGAAACGGTTGATCGCGTTGGCGTTGGCGCCGATTTCGCACATTGCCTCCAGATACAGCTCGAAGTGGCTGCAATGACCGTCGCGCGGGTGTGCGTCGGACTCTTCCGCCAGCACGATTTCATTGATCAGGCGAGCTGCCTGCGGGTTGGCAGGTGGCAGCCAGGGCAGTTGAGTACACGTCAACTCCCGTTGCAGCCGTTTGGTGATGGTCATGAAGTCCCAGACAGCAAATACATGGCTCTCCATGAAAAGTTGTAACTTGTTTAGAGATGTTATTTGTTTGAAGAGTGGATGAGCGCATAACTGCTGCTTTTTTTGTTCAAGTAAAAGTTGATGCATGGTTGCTGCCTATAAGTTGTTGCGTCTGCTGTGAATACAGCGATGAGCTTTTGTGATCGGCAAAGCGATAAGAGATTTAAACCAGGCTCGGCACGCGCCTTGTAACCTGCCGGAATGCACCGATGGATAAGGTGTCTGGTTTGATGGCGAAGATGATAGTCAGGTTAAACAGTTTGACGAGCATATAAATGTGTTAGATGTTTTTCCAAATAATATGGGCTGTCAGTAAGTTGGTTTTTGAAAGTGGGAAAGTTTCCGCACACAAGCAGGCAGCCTCGGCTTGGTTATTAAGCCAAAGCGAATGTGCCCTATTTATTTAATGGGGAAATTGCGCAGGATCAGGTAGCCCTGCCTCGCTCAAGGGGCAGGGTGCACGCGGTTTTAGTGCGGGTTGTTTCGCTCGGCCTTGCCAAGGCCATCAAGGTAGGTAGAGATCACTTCCATCCCGCGCATCAGGTGATTGCGCAGGGTCAAAATGCTTTCCTGGATCTTCTTCTGCGCCACCAGGTTCAACAGCTCGCGGTGGTCCTCCTGGGACGTCTGACCCAGTCCCATGGCCTCCAGGTTGAAACGCAGGAAGCGCTCTTCCTCATTCAGGCCATGTTCCACCAGTTTCAGCAGCCGCTGATTAGGCGCTTTGCTGTACAGGGCCATGTGAAACAAGCGATTGAGTCGGCCAATCTCGGTGTAGTCCTTTTCCTGCTCCAGCGCACGAATGAGCCCGTCAGCATTGGCGATATCAGCCTCGGTCAGCCAGGGAATCGACAAGCGCAGCGCTTCGGATTCCAGCAACATCCGCAGCTCATAGGTTTCGGCCGAATTGTCTTCGATCAAGGGGGCAACTACGGCGCCCTTGTGAGTGACTACATGCAACAGCGATTGGGCCTCCAGCTGACGCAAAGCTTCGCGCACCGGCATGCGGCTGACCCCGAAGAGGCTGGCCAGTTCCTGCTGGCGCATGGCCGTCCCGCAAGGCAGGCGGCCATCGAGTATCGCATTGCGCAGGGTTTCTTCAATCACAGAGCGGGCAAGGTGGGCGGGGATGGGACCGCTGATCTTGATGCTGTTCAAAGGTGTCGGCTTCTGCGTCACGGTTACGCTGCCCTCCTTGCTGAAATGGATGATGGCTAATTGGATCCAATGCACACTAGAGGCTGCTCCCAGGCTTGTCAAACATGCACGGTTTCGGCTTGTAAGCGTATCAACACGGCGCTCTGCGGGCTCACGACAGGGTTTGATAACGTCTTACAGCAGGTGCCGAACTCGTCCAGGTTCGGACGATTCGGCGGCGAACTTCCTGGTGCTTACCGTCAGTTTCACGCATATAGTTATTCTTTATTGGTATTTAAATTGAAGTTCTTATGCCTATAAAGTTCAGTTCCTGACTGACCGGGAGTGAACACATGTCCACCGTCTCTACCGTTGCATCCGAGGCTACTCACCTTCAAACGTTTGAAATTCGTGCGCTTCCCGGCAGCGTCGGCGCCGAGGTGGTTGGCCTGGACTTATCCCGGCCCGTCAACGACCGCGACTTCGCGCGCATCCACCGCGCGCATCTGGACCACCACGTGGTGGTGTTTCGCGACCAACGCATCACTCCCCAGCAGCAGATCGCTTTCAGCCGGCGCTTTGGCGTGCTGCAAATCCACGTGCTCAAGCAGTTCCTGCTGGCCAATCATCCGGAAATCCTGATCGTCTCCAATATCATCGAAAACGGCCAGGCCATTGGCCTCGGAGACGCCGGCAAATTCTGGCACTCGGACCTGTCCTATAAAGAGCTGCCCAGTCTCGGCTCGATGCTGCACGCCCAGGAGCTGCCGAGTGAGGGCGGCGACACGCTGTTCGCAGACATGCACAAAGCCTGGGATCAGTTGCCCGCGCATCTGCGCACGGCGGTCGAAGGCCGCCGCGCCGCGCACTCCTACACGGCGCGTTACAGCGAAACCAAATTCGAAGGCAACTGGCGCCCGACCCTGACGCCCGAGCAGCTGGCGCAAGTCGCCGAAGTGGTGCACCCCATCGTACGTACGCACCCGGAAAGCGGCCGCAAGGCGCTGTTTGTCAGTGAGGGGTTCACCACGCGCATCGTCGGGCTGCCGGAGGACGAAAGTCGCGACCTGCTGACGCAGCTCTACGCCCACAGCGTGTTGGCGCACAACATCTACCGCCATCAATGGCAGCCCCACGACCTGGTGTTCTGGGACAACCGCTCGCTGATCCACCTGGCCGCCGGTTGCCCAAGCCATCTGCGCCGCAAGCTGTTTCGCACCACCATCCAGGGCGACGCGCCTTTCTGATCCGGAGCACGACCATGTCCAGACACCTTCCATTTGCACGACTGGCCGCCAGCGTCGGCCTGGGTTTCAGCCTGTTGGTCGGCAGCCTCGCGGCCCCATCGGTGGCGCACGCCGAAGGCGAGATCCGCATCGCCGAACAGTTCGGCATCGTCTACCTGCTGCTCAACGTGGTACGCGACCAGCATCTGATTGAAAAATACGGCAAGCAGGAAGGCATCGACATCAAGGTCGACTGGACCCAGCTGTCCGGCGGCGCGGCAGTCAACGACGCATTGCTCTCCGGTTCCATCGACATCGCCGGGGCCGGCGTCGGCCCGTTGTTGACCATCTGGGACCGCACCCACGGCAAGCAGAACGTCAAAGCCGTCGCGTCCCTGGGTAACTTTCCGTACTACCTGGTCAGCAACAACCCCAAGGTCAAGACCATCGCCGATTTTACCGACCAGGACCGCATCGCGGTTCCGGCAGTCGGTGTGTCGGTGCAGTCGCGCTTCCTTCAATACGCCGCCGCTAAGCTGTGGGGCGACCAGGATTTCAACCGCCTCGACAAGTACACCGTCGCAGTTCCGCATCCCGACGCCACTGCAGCGTTGATCGCCGGCGGCACCGAACTGACCGGGCACTTTTCCAACCCGCCGTTCCAGGAGCAAGCCCTGGCCAACCCCAACGTGCACGTGGTGCTCAACACCTACGACCTGCTGGGCCCGAACTCGCCGACCGTGCTGTTCGCCACCGAAAAATTCCGCAACGACAACCCCAAGACTTACAAAGCGTTCGTCGACGCTTTGACCGAAGCCGCACAGTTCGCCCAGAACGACAAAGGCGCGGCGGCCGACACTTACCTGCGCGTGACCAAGGCCAGGATCGATCGCGCCGAGCTGCTCAAAATCATCGACAACCCACAGTTCGAATTCAGCGTCACGCCGAAAAACACCTACCCGCTGGCAGAGTTCCTGTACCGCGTCGGCGCTATCAAGCACAAACCGCAGTCGTGGCAGGACTACTTCTTCCAAGACGCCAAACCCCTGCAGGGAAGCTGAAATGAACGCGCCTTTGCCAGGCCACGCGGCCAGCAGTCTGACCCCCTGCGCGCCGTTGCTGGCGGTGGATAACGTCAGCCTGGAATACCGCACGGCCGAGCGCGTGGTACGGGCCACCCACCAGGTCAGCTTCGAGATCGACCCGGCCAACCGCTACGTGTTGCTCGGCCCGTCCGGCTGCGGCAAATCCACGTTGCTCAAAGCCATCGCCGGGTTTATCAAACCTTGCGAAGGCGAGATTCGCCTGCTGGGGCAAAAAGTCGAGCAACCGGGCCCCGACCGCATCGTGGTGTTCCAGGAGTTCGACCAGTTGCCGCCGTGGAAAACCGTCAAACAGAACGTGATGTTCCCGCTGCTGGCGTCGAATACCTGCAAGCGCGCCGAAGCCGAAGACCGTGCGCGGCATTACCTCGACAAAGTTGGCCTCAGCGCTTTTGCCGATGCGTACCCTCACACCCTGTCCGGCGGTATGAAGGCGCGCGTGGCGATTGCCCGTGCGCTGGCGATGCAACCGAAAATTTTGTTGATGGACGAACCCTTCGCCGCTCTCGATGCACTGACTCGGCGCAAGATGCAGGAAGAGCTGTTGTTGCTCTGGGAGGAGGTGCGCTTCACCTTGCTGTTCGTCACGCACTCCATCGAGGAGGCGCTGGTGGTGGGCAATCGCATCCTGTTGCTGTCACCGCATCCCGGGCGCGTGCGCGCGGAAATCCACAGTCACCAATATGATCTGCACAGCCTCGGCGGTGCCGACTTTCAGGCCTCGGCGCGACGGATTCATCGGCTGTTGTTCGACGAAGCCACCGAGGCGGAACCCGAGCTGGATTTTGCCGATATCCGCATCGCTTACTAAGGGGCTGCCCATGCGCCAGGAATATGAAATTACCCTTGAGCCGTTGCTCAGCGTGCCGGTGGAGCGAGTACTGCCGCTGCGCCAGCGCCTGTGGCAACAGGGCTGGTTGCGCAAAGGCCTGATCCTGCTCGTGCTCGCCGTCCTCTGGGAAGCCGTTGCGCGCTACCAGGACAACGACTTGTTGCTGCCGAGTGTTGTGCAGACCTTTCACGCGTTCTACGAGGGGCTGCTCAGCGGGGAACTGCTCGGCAAAGTCAGCATCTCGCTGGCGGTGCTGATCAAGGGCTATCTGATCGGCATTGTGCTGGCGTTCGCCTTGACTACCCTGGCGGTGTCGACGCAACTGGGCCGCGACCTGCTCAGCACACTGACCTCGATGTTCAACCCATTGCCGGCCATTGCCCTGCTGCCGCTGGCGCTGCTGTGGTTTGGCCTGGGCCAGAACAGCCTGATCTTTGTGCTGGTGCATTCGGTGTTGTGGGCGCTGGCGCTCAACACCTATTCGGGGTTCCTGGGCGTGTCCGAAACCCTGCGCATGGCCGGTCGCAACTATGGCCTCAAAGGCATTCGCTTTGTACTGTTTATCCTGATCCCGGCGGCGCTGCCGTCCATTCTGGCAGGCCTGAAAATCGGCTGGGCCTTCGCCTGGCGCACGTTGATCGCCGCCGAGTTGGTGTTCGGCGCCACCAGCGGCAAAGGCGGCCTGGGCTGGTACATCTTCCAGAACCGCAACGAGCTGTACACCGACAAGGTATTTGCCGGGCTGGCGGTGGTCATCCTGATCGGCCTGCTGGTGGAGAACCTGGTGTTCGATACCTTCGAACGTCTTACCGTGAAGCGTTGGGGTATGCAGCGCTGAAAGACCCATCCCTGTTACGATTGCGCCCAGTTCACTCCCCACTGCTTATGAGTGCTTGGCATGCAACTACCGGACATGAACCTGCTGGTCGCCCTCGACGCCTTGCTCGATGAAGGCAGTGTGGTCGGCGCCGCGCGCCGCATGAACCTCAGCCCTGCGGCCATGAGCCGTACCCTCACGCGCATACGTGAAGCGGTGGGCGACCCGATCCTGGTGCGTGCCGGGCGCGGCCTGGTGCCGACACCCAAGGCCTTGCAGTTGCAGGATCAGGTGCGCAACGTGGTCGAGCAGGCGGCGCTGCTGTTTCGCTCGGCCGACCAAGTGGACCTGAGTACCCTGCGCCGCCGTTTCAGCGTGCGAGCCAATGACTTTTTTATCGGGGTGTACGGCGGTCGCCTGTTCGACACCATGGAGCGCATGGCGCCGTTGTGCGAGCTGTGTTTCGTGCCCGAAGGCGACACCGACGACGAAGCACTGCGCGAAGGGCGACTGGACCTGCGCGTGAGCAACACCATGCCGGCCAGCCCTGAAGTGAAAGTCCAGAACCTGTTCTCCACCACCTTCGTGGGCCTGGCGCGGCAAGACCACCCGCTGTTCGATGACGACATCACCGCCGCACGCTTCGCCAGCTATTCCCATATCAGCATCTCGCGGCGCGGCATTGCCCGTGGTCCGATCGATACCGCGCTCAATGCCCAAGGCCTGGAGCGCCGCGTGGCGATGATCGCGCCGGGTTTTCACGGCGCAATGTTCATGCTGCCCGACTCCGACCTGCTGCTGCCGGTGCCCAAGGAAGCGCTCTACAGTGCCAACCGGTTGAAGCTGCCGCTGCGCGCCTTCCCGCTGCCCATCTCCTTGCCGACACTGGTGCTGGCCCAGTCCTGGCACCCGCGCTTCGACAACGATCCGGCGCACAAATGGCTACGCGAGACCCTGCGCGAAAGCTGCCACGCCACCTGGCTGGAAGCGCAACCCACCTGACCTCCAAATCATGCAGGGTCAAAATGTGGGAAGGCGCTTGCCCTAATGCCAGTCAGTTAAGGCGAGAGGGGTAATGACTAAAAAACCAGAGCCAGTATGCGAATCCAAACCCCCTCCTCAGTATTAACTGAAAGAACCGGCTCAAAATGTGGGAGGGGGCTTGCCCCCGATAGCGGTCGATCAGATGAAAACTCTATGCCTGTCATACAGCGTCGAGACCAAACCCCTTCCCACCTGGAGATTTTTGTCGGATCATGGATTGCGTTCAGCGCACTTATAAGCTGCCGACAAGTAACTTTTTGTCATGTTTTAGTCTGATTAAACTGCTCGGGTATTTCCTACGCCGAGTTACCTGTTCATGAGTTCCCTCGCTGCCCCCACCCTCGCGGCTGCAGCCCAACCCACCGCCATTACCCCGCCCGTATTCGGCCGGCGCATCATCGTCGGCCTGGTCGGCGTATTGCTGGCGGTGCTGGTGTCCGGTCTCAACGAGATGGTCACCAAGATTGCCCTTGCTGATATCCGCGGTGCGCTGTACATCGGCTTTGACGAAGGCACTTGGCTGGTCGCCGCTTATACCGCTACCTCTGTGGCGGCCATGGCTTTCGCGCCGTGGTGTGCGGTGACGTTCTCGCTGCGCCGCTTCACGCTGTGCGCCATCGGTTTGTTCACGGTGCTGGGCATCCTTTGCCCCTTTGCGCCCGACTACAAAAGCCTGCTGCTGTTGCGCACCGTACAAGGCCTGGCGGGCGGTGCATTGCCGCCGATGCTGATGACCGTAGCGCTGCGCTTCCTGCCGGCGAACGTCAAGCTGTACGGCCTGGCCGGCTACGCACTCACCGCCACCTTCGGCCCGAGCCTGGGCACGCCGCTGGCGGCGCTGTGGACCGAATACGTCGGCTGGCAGTGGGCGTTCTGGCAAATCGTCGCACCGTGCCTGCTGGCGATGGTTGCCGTGGCTTACGGGTTACCGCAGGACCCGTTGCGCCTGGAGCGTTTCAAGCAGTTCAACTGGCGCGGCCTGCTGCTGGGCTTCCCGGCGATCTGCATGCTGGTCATCGGCGTGCTGCAAGGCAATCGCCTGGACTGGTTCGAGTCCGGTCTGATCACCTTCCTGTTCAGTGGTGGCAGCCTGTTGCTGGTGTTGTTCCTGTTCAACGAATGGTCGCATCCGCTGCCGTTTTTCAAGCTGCAGATGCTGGGCCTGCGCAACCTCGCGTTTGCCTTGATCGTGTTGGCGGGCGTGCTGATGGTGCTGACCTCGGTGATCCTCATTCCGTCGAGTTTTCTCGCCCAGGTGCAGGGTTACCGGCCACTGCAAACCGCACCGCTGATGCTGCTGATGGCGCTGCCGCAATTGATCGCACTGCCGTTGGTGGCGGCGCTGTGCAACCTGCGCTGGATCGATTGCCGCTGGGTGTTGGGCACGGGCCTGGGCCTGCTGGTGCTGTCCTGCGTGGGCAGCGCACATCTGACATCGGCGTGGATCCGCGACGACTTCTACGTGCTGTACCTGCTGCAGATCTTCGGGCAACCCATGGCCGTGTTGCCGTTATTAATGCTCTCCACCGGCAGTATCCAACCGGTGGAAGGGCCGTTCGCCTCGGCCTGGTTCAACACCGTCAAAGGCCTGGCCGCCGTGATCGCCACCGGTGTGCTGGAGGTGCTGACCACCCGCCGCGTGCATTTCCACTCGAGCACACTGGTAGACGGCCTCGGCAACTCGCCGCTGGCCGACGCCGATGCACCGGGCCTGGCGCACCGCCTGCACGAACAGGCCGTGGTGCTCACCTCGTCGGATCTGTACTACGTCATGGCTGCGGTCGCGGCGGCTCTGATCCTGCTGATTTTCTGGATGCCCACGCGGATCTTTCCGCCGCGCGCACCGACCTAGTTCAAAGGACTCCCCATGAAACGCAAAGACAAAGTTGCCGTGTCCGTAATCGCCCTGTTCGCCGTCGGTGTGCTGGTGTACCTGGCCGCGCCTGGCCTGTTGGGCAGCCGGCAGCAGACCACCAACGACGCCTTCGTTGCCGCCGACTTCACTCTGGTCGCACCGCGCGTGGCCGGTTTTATCAAGCAAGTGCTGGTCGAAGACAACCAGCGCGTCAAAGCCGGGCAACTGCTGGCGCTGATCGACGACCGCGATTTTCGCGCTGCCGCTCAGGCCGCCGATGCCGACACACTGGTGGCCCAAGCCCAACTGAAAAACGCCACCGCGACACTGGAGCGGCAAACCTCGGTGATCGCCCAGGCTCAGGCCACGGTGGCGGCGGATCGCGCCGAAGTGGCCTTCGCCGAACACGAACTGAACCGCTACAACCATCTGGCCGGTGTCGGCGCCGGCACCGTGCAGAACGCCCAGCAGGCCAAGACCCGCATCGACCAGGCCACCGCTCGCCTGGCCAAGGCCACGGCCGTGCTGGCGGCCGAGCGCAAACAGGTGGAAATCCTCATGGCCCGGCGCGATGCCGCCGAGGGCGGGCTCAAACGCGCCCAGGCGGCGCTGGAAATGGCCAGTTATCAACTGTCCTACACACGCATCGTCGCGCCGGTGGATGGCATGGTCGGTGAGCGCGCTGTGCGGGTCGGTGCCTACGTGACACCGGGCAGCAAGTTGCTGGCGGTGGTGCCGTTGGCCGAGGCGCATGTGGTGGCCAATTTCCAGGAAACCCAGCTGTCCCACATGCATGCCGGTCAGGCTGTGCAGGTGCGCGTCGACAGCCTCGACGGTGAAGTGCTCAATGGCCACCTGGAAAGCCTGGCGCCCGCCACCGGAGTGACCTTCGCCTCGATCAAACCGGACAACGCCACCGGCAACTTCACCAAAGTCGTGCAGCGTGTTCCGGTGAAGATCGTGCTTGAGCCCAATCAGCCGCTGACCGAGCGTCTGCGGGTCGGTATGTCGGTGGAAGCCAGCGTCGACACCCAAGCCGCAGCACCACAGCGCGAGGTGGCCCAGCAATGAGACACCTCGCCTGGCTCACCCTCGGCCTCGTCAGCCTGAGCGCCTGCACCGTCGGCCCGGACTTCCAGCGCCCCCAAAGCGCGCAGCCCGCGCAGTGGACCGAACCCCAAGGCCGTCAGGCTGCCAGCCATGCCGTCAGCGATCCGTTGCAGGAGCGTTGGTGGGACGTGTTCCACGACGCGCAATTGTCGGCCCTGACCCGGCGCGCCCTCAGCGATAACCTCGACTTGAAACTGGCCAGCAGCCGTCTGCAACAAAGCCGCGCGGTGCGCCAGGTAACCACCGCCGAGCGTTACCCCAGCGCCAACGCCACCGGCGCCTACCAGCGCAAACGCAACAGCGCCAAAGGCCTCAACGACCCGTCCGGCGAAAACGGCCGCGCCGCGTTCAACCAATGGGATGTCGGATTTTCCGCCGCCTGGGAGCTGGACTTCTGGGGCCGCATCAAACGCGAAACCGAAGCGGCCGACGCCACGCTGCAAGTCGCGGAGAACGACCGCCGCGCCGTGCTGCTGTCGGTGCTGGCTGAAACCGCCCAGGACTACATCCAACTGCGCAGCGTGCAGAATACCCGCGCTGTCACCGAGCAAAACCTCGACGTGGCGCGGCACAGTCTCAAGCTCTCGCAATTGCGCCTGGCCGACGGCGTGGCGACCGACCTGGATGTGGCCGAAGCGGCCGCCCAAGTCGCTGCCATCGAAGCGCGCCTGCCCGACCTGCAGCAGCGCCAGGACCAGTTGATCAACGCCCTGAGCCTGCTGGTGGGCGAGCCGCCGCAAGCACTGCACGCACAATTGTCCAAGGACGCCGGCGTGCCACAGGCCCAGCGCCAGGTCGCCATCGGCCTGCCGTCTGAATTGGCCGAACGTCGCCCCGATATCCGCCAGGCCGAGGCACGGTTGCATGCCGCCACCGCCAGCATCGGCGTGGCCAAGGGCGATTTTTACCCGCGCATCACCTTGTCCGGCAGCCTCGGCTCCCAGGCCATGCAACTGTCGGATTTCGGTTCGTGGGGATCACGCGCCTTTGCCTTCGGCCCACAGCTGAGCCTGCCGCTGTTCAATGGCGGGCGCCTGCAAGGCATGCTCGAGCTGCGCGAAGCCCAGCAACAGGAAGCGGCAATCGCCTACCAGCAAACCGTATTGCGCGCCTGGCATGAAATCGACGATCAACTGACCCGCTACAACGCCAGCCAACTGCGCCGCGACAGCCTGGCCGAAGCCGTGCGCCAGAACCAGATCGCTCTCACTACCGCGCAGCATCAATACGTCGAGGGCGTGGTGGACTTCGTCAACGTGCTCACCGTGCAGAGCGCGTTGCTGGCGACGCAGGAGCAATGGGTGGAGAGTTCCACCGGCGTGTCGCTGGCCATGGTTGGGTTGTACAAGGCATTGGGAGGAGGGTGGGAGTCGGTGTATCCGCTGCAGGCGACCGTGCCTTAGCCGAGTATTCAGGGATTGCGCAAAAACACCACATACCCCCGAAACCACTCATTGCCCTGCAGATACCCCGGCGCCTGCCATTCACCGCCTTGAATCAAGCCGATTTTGAACGGCAACCCCAGACGATTCATGCGCGGCAGGTACGCGGCGTAATCCGGGATGCTGTGGCGGCCTTGATAGGTCTGCACCACCACTTCATCCACCACGCCTTTGAGCTGGGCGATGGCGGCCGGGTCGGCGTTGCTGCTCCAGTCCATCAGGCCGGTGATGCTCAGCTGCAGGTCGGCGGGCAGGCGTTGGCGCAGGTCGCGCAGGAAGTCGGCGTATTCGTGCAGGTATTGGGTGCGGGCGTCGAAGTCGATCTGGATGCCCACCACCGGGTTGCCCGCGTCGCGCCAGCGTTGCACCTGGCCGAGCAGGCGGGTGTAGACCGTTTCGGGCCAGCGCAGGGTATGGGCGCGGTACACCACCCAGACTTCGCCCTGGGTCAGGCGCGGCACGCTCATGCCTTGGGCGATCAATTGCACACCGCGCTGGGGCGCGCGGCGGGAGGCGTTGATCTGACCCTGAAGGATGTACAGGGTCTTGGCCTGCTTGAGCACCGGTTGCGCAGCGACGCCACTCCACAGCCAGAAGGCGTCATAGTCGTGGGCGTCGACGGCGCCGAGGGCCGGGCTTGCCAGCAGCAGCAAGCCTAGCCACAGGTGCCTCACCAGTAGTACTGCAGCGATTTGCCCCACTGGGTGTCGGCGTAGCCGCTTTTGAGCTGGCGGAACCAGGCTTTACGCACGGCCGGCTCAACGTCCTGTCCGCCGCAGCTGTTATAACCGGCCGGGGCATAGCAGTTGATGGCGCGGAACAGGGCATAGGCCTTGTCAGTCTTCGGGGCCTTGGCGTCGCTGATCACCTGCTTGTAACCGTCGAGCCGCGAGAACGTCGCTCCTTTGAACTCCGATGCAGTGCTGCCCAGGCTGCCGGCGGTGCGCGCCTGTTCCAGCGGCATGCTGTCCAGGTTATTGCGCAGGATGAACTCGCCGAGGCAGTTCAGGGCCTGGGGGTTCCTGGCCTCGGTTTGCAGGGTCGCGGCGGTTTGCGCGATGGCCGGGCAGGTGTAGCCGGAGGCGGCTTGTTCGCCGTTCCACTGGAACAGCTTCAACGTCTGGCCTTCGCTGTACACATAACCCAGGCTGCTGCTCAGCTTGTCTTCGGGCGCCGGGGTCGGCAGTTGCTTGAAGTCCTCGGCAAAGGTAGCGAACTGGCCGCGCAGCAGGTCTTTGTAGAGCAATACGAATTGCGCAGTCTGGCGCTCCACCGGATCGCTGGCCTGGGCGATCTGCTGGCGCAGCAGCTCGGGTCCTGCGTTATTGCGCAGCAGGATGTAACGCACCTGCTTGGCGCTGATTGGCGAGTCGGCGGCAAATACCTTGGCCAGCTGGCCGCTGCGCTCGTAGTTCATCGCTAGGGCCAGCTCCAGTTGATCACGCTGCAACGGCAATTTGGCCAGCGGCAGCAGTTGCAGCCACAGTGCCTCTGCGCCTTTCCAGTCCTGCTTGGCTTCCAGCGCCAGGGCGCGCAGGGTCTGCTGGCTGAAGGCGAAGTAATTCAGGCTGGACGGCACGCTTTGCGGCAGCTGCTTCAAAGCGGCATCCGGCTGATGCTCGATGTACAGCGCGCACACCGCCAGCAGGTAATCGTAGAGTTCGGGCTCGCTGGCAAACAGGGCTTTTTGCTTTTCCAGGTCTGCGCGGGAAAGGGTCGGCTGGTTGCCGCCGCGCATCACCATCAGGTCGCTGACCAGCTGGATCATCGGCGTTTTCACCGGCTGGCTGTTGACCATCAGTAACTTGAGGTCAGCTTCTTCCACCAACTCATCCTCGGACACGTTGCGCTGCGCGTCGCTGGCCTGCGTCAGGCTCCAGGCATAGGCCTCGGCGAGTTTGCCGCCGTCGTCGGCCAACCAGTAGACGCGACGCAGCAGACCGCGCGCCGAAGCGCTGTAGTCGCCCTGTGGGTAAGTGCTCAGGTAGCTGTCGAAGGCCTGTTCGGCGTTGGCCAGCGCCGACTTATCCACACGCTGCAGATTCGGCACGCCGTCGGCGTCGTAAGTATCGGCCTGGGCCTGGTTCAGCGCAGTGCGCGCGGTCATGTACAGGGCGGCTTCCTTGAGCCAGGGCAGGGCGCTGCTGCGGGCGGCGCTGAAACCGCGCTCGGCTTCGGCAAACCGGCCACTGTAAAAGTCGGCGGCGGCTTGCAGGTAGGTGTACAGCTGCTGGCCGTCGGTCGATTGCAGTTGCTGGGCATTCGCCACGACCGGGCCATCCCACTCGCAGGTGGTGAGCAGTTGCAGGCGCGCCTTGACCAGCAGTTCGCGCTCGGCGGCCGGCATGTCGGCCTTGACCGCCTGACGCACAAACGCGGTGGCGCTGTCATCGTCGTTGCTGCGGCAGCGGCTGCCTTCACCTGTAACAAACGCCTCGCCGGCGGTGGTGTAGTCCTCGCGCTTGATGCCCAGGGGCTGCAACAGATTGTCGAGTTCGGCAGTCGACGAACTGTCGCCGCCGTCATCCGGCTCGGTTTCCGAGCTGCCGCGCAGCGTCAGGCGATACACCGGGAATGGCACCGGACCAAAACCCTCGGCCAGGTCATCTTCGCTCAGGGCGTTGGGGGTCAGGGCGGTGTTTTTTTTGTCGGCCAACAGCAGGCGCAGGTTGACCCGGCTGTCGTTGCCGGGGTTGAGGAACGGCTGGTTGCTGCACGGGTCCAGGGTGTCACGGGTAATGCGCCAGTCGGGGTAACACGAGTCGTCGGAGCTGGCCTGGGCCTGCAGGGAAGTGGCAGCCAGCAGGGCGAGTGCCAGAGGTGACAAAAAACCGATGCGCATGAGGTGTCCTTGATCCTGGGTGCTGGGAGGACAGCAATAATAACGTGATCTTACGATCACTAAGGTGAAGGCCTACACAAATTGCCGATTTGTCCGATTACTGAAGCGATTCGCAGGCTTTTGACCTAAAGTGGCGGCAAATGCGCATGCGCAGTAGTTGTCCTGCAGTGGGGCAGTAGTCGCGGAGGCGGTATGCGTCGGTCGGTATCAGAACCGTACGAAAAAACGAGTGCTTGGGGTTCCATCAGTCAGTACGCGTCGGGTTGGCAGCGCGTGGTGGGGCTCAGTCATCTGTGGTGGGTGCCCGTCATCGCATTCGCCGTGGCGCTGCGGCTGTACAACCTGACCGCCGCCGCGATCTGGGGGGATGAAGGTTCGAGTCTGCTCCTGAGCGAGTACGCACTGGACGACCTTTGGTTTCATGCCGCCCATGACGTGCATCCGCCGCTGTACTTTTTCATGCTGCGCGGTTGGATCGAGTGCTTCGGTGACAGCATCGCCTCGATACGCAGCATGAGCGTGCTGCCCGGCGTCATTGCCGTGGGCCTGGGCGTGTGGCTCACGCGACAACTGTCCACCCGCCGCGCCGCGTTGCTGGCCGGTGTCATGCTGGCGCTGTTGCCCACGGCCGTGCGCTACAGCCAGGAAGTGCGCATGTATTCGCTGCTCGGCGTGTGGCTGTTAGGCGCCACCCTGGCACTGGTGTATTGGGTTCGCCAGCCCACGCGCGCACGTTACCTGGTGCTGTACGCACTGCTGATGAGCGCCGGTTTCTATACCCATTACTTCACTGCGCTGTGTGTGCTGGTGCACTGGGCTTATCTGGGGGTGGTGAGCGCAAGGCAATCCAGTGGCGAGCGTCTGCTTATGCGCCCGGCGTGGTGGGCGGCCAACGCGGCCATTGTGCTGGTGTACCTGCCTTGGCTACCGAACCTGCTGGACCTGGTGCAACACGTCGACCAGCTCAAGGTGGGAGGTGACATAGGCTGGGAAGAGCCGGTGGACATGCTGTCGCTGCCGTCGATGATCTGGCAGTTCCTGCTGCAGGACGAAGGCCTTGAACTCTGGCGCCCTTTATTCTGGGCTTTCCCGTTGGTGCTGGCAGCTGTCGTGGTGGTCACTGGATGGCTGGACCGCAAGCCCGGCCGGCCGGCAGTTCTGCTGGGGCTGTTCTTCCTGCTCCCGGTGTTGCTGGTGTACGGGGTGTCTTTTATCTCTCCCGTGTTTATCGAGCGTTACCTCACCGTCTATGCCTTGGGTCTGCCCATCGTGGTTGCCATGGCCATTGACCGCCTGCCCTCACGGCTATCGCTTTTGGGGGCGGCGCTGTTTGTGCTGTTCGTCGTCGCAGAGCTGGCAGGGCTCAAAAACAACTACACAGTGGATGAGCGTGACCAATTCAACGTGCCGGTGGAATTCGTTAACCAGCACTACCAAGAAGACGACCGCATCATCCTCAGCGACATGATGTGGTACCTCAGTTACGTGTATTACGACCAGACCGATGCTCAGCTGCAGCTCTACACCCCGCCCAAGCCCGACGGCACGCCGACCCGGCCGAACGCGTACGGCTTCGGCACCCTGGTCGACCAGGACGGCGGGCGCATTTACCTCGACCATCTGTCGGCTCTGCCCGCCGACACTCGCCGCGTCTGGCTGATCAGCAGCAACGATGCACCGGACGAGTTTGCGCCGCTGCCCGTGGGCTGGCGCGAGCTGAGTCGCCAGGATGGCGGCGGCGCCAGGGCGCGCTTGTTTGTGCTGTGCGCTGTGCCGCAACCGCAACCCGAAAGCTGCCGCTAGACTCAGTTAACGACCTTGTTTAAGGAACCCATCATGGAATCGCCCGTGCACAGCTTGCCATCGTTGTTCAAACAACTTGGCCTGGAGCATGACCCGGTCAGCATTGAGCGGTTTGTGACCGCCCACTCGCCACTCAAGCCGGATCTGAAATTGGCAGATGCGTTTTTCTGGACGCAGAGCCAGAAAGCGTTTTTGCGTGAGGAAATACTGGACGACGCCGATTGGGCGGAAGTAGTGGATGCGTTGAATCTGATGTTGCGCGATGGCCGAGGGGTGTAAAAAAATCTTTTGGAAATTGTGGTTTTGTAAAAAAAAAAGGTGAGTGGTAAAAAAATCTGGGCTCAAATCGCCAACATCCACTGGCGGATTTCAACGGCGTGGGCTCTCTGCATTGTTGCGCCACCGTGGAGCGAACGTCCCCAACCCTCCCACATGCGTCCTGCGGTGTTGCTGCTGAATCGCTCCATCGATCGCGAAATTGTTTCAAAACTTGACGCAATTCGATCCTTCCACCATATTGATAGTTAGCAAACTAACTGTATGCGAACTATCCAGTGCCTCACTCTCTCGAACAACTCCAGATGAACCTCAGCAGCAGCATGGTGGTGGGCGCCCGTAACTGGCGCAAAATCTGCCAGACCACGCTGGTGAGCTACGGTATTTCCGAAGCCTGCGCCGTGCCGTTGTTGATGATCGGCCGTCTGGGCGACGGCGTGCATCAGGTCAAGGTCGCCCATGCGTCGGGGATGGAAAGCCCATCTCTGGTGCGCCTGCTCGACCAGCTGTGCAACGGCGGCTACGTGTGCCGCACCGAAGATGTCCATGACCGTCGCGCCAAGGCCTTGAGCCTCACCGAACGTGGTCGCGAACTGGTGCAGGCGGTGGAGGTGCAACTGGTGCGCCTGCGTAAAGACGTGCTGGCGGATATCGCGCCGGCCGATATGGAGGCGGCGCTGCGGGTGTTGCGTGCCTTTGAGGCGGCGACGCTTTGAACGGATTCTTCACCGGTTTCCCGCCTGCTCGCGACTGGTTCTATGGCGTACGCACCTTTGCGGCGTCGATGATCGCCCTGTACATCGCCATGCTGATGCAGATGCCCCGTCCGTATTGGGCGATGGCCACGGTCTACATCGTTTCCAGCCCGTTTGTCGGCCCCACCAGTTCCAAAGCGCTGTACCGCGCCATCGGCACCCTGATGGGGGCGGCGGCGGCGGTGTTTTTTGTGCCGATGTTCGTGCAGTCGCCGTACATCCTGTTGGTGGTGATCGCCTTGTGGACGGGCACCTTGCTGTTTCTGTCCATGCACCTGCGCACCGCCAACAACTACGCGTTGATGCTGGCTGGCTACACCTTGCCGTTGATTGCCCTGCCGGTGGTGGACAACCCCCTGGCGGTATGGGACGTGGCCGAGGCGCGTACCGAAGAAATCTTCCTCGGCATCGTGGTGGCCGCCGTGGTCGGCGCGATGTTCTGGCCGCGGCGCCTGGCGCCGGTGTTCGACGGTTCGGTGGCCAAATGGTTTGCCGACGCACAGGTCTACAGCCAGCGGTTCCTCACGCGTACGGTGCAGCCTGACGAAA
This sequence comes from Pseudomonas sp. lyk4-R2A-8, assembly GCF_030209095.1. Lineage (NCBI taxonomy): Bacteria > Pseudomonadati > Pseudomonadota > Gammaproteobacteria > Pseudomonadales > Pseudomonadaceae > Pseudomonas > Pseudomonas sp. lyk4-R2A-8. Next base: position 90,932 of record NZ_JARVSS010000019.1, on the reverse strand, counting down.
TCAGCACTTTGCGCGGCGGCATGGTCGCCACCTTCAACACCCTGGAACTGATGATCGGCCAGCTGCCCCACGAAGGCGCGCGGCCGCAGACGGTGCGCAATACCAAGGAGCTGCGCGGGCGCATGATCCACCTGCTGCCGGTGGTGGAGGAGTTGGATGACGCCTTGTACGCCGTCGAACAGCGCGCGCCGCAGTTTCTCGAACGCCTCAAACCGCTGCTGGACGCCACCGCCCAGTGGCTGCAAAGCAGCACCGACAACCCGTCGCTGGACAGTTGGCGCGCCCTGCGTGACCGGATCGAAGCTCAACAACCCGAGGGCGATGCGCTGGATGACCGCCACACCCTGCTGTTTTCCAACGCCCTGTACCGCCTCGGCGAATGGGTCGACCTGTGGCAGGACTGCCGCAGCCTGCAGGCCGCCATCCATTGCGAAAGCCAGGACACCTGGCGCGCCGTCTACCGTCACTGGCGCCTGGGCCGGCTCACGCCGTTTCTCGACCGTGGCCTGATGTTCTACTCGGCGTTTTCCACCGTCACCGCGATTATCGTCGCCTCGGTGCTGTGGATTCTGCTGGGCTGGACCGACGGCGGCAGCGCGGTGATCCTGGCCGCCGTGGCGTGCAGTTTCTTCGCCTCGATGGACGACCCCGCGCCGCAGATCTACCGGTTCTTTTTCTGGACGGCGATGTCGGTGCTGTTTGCCAGCCTCTATCTGTTTTTGGTGCTGCCCAACCTGCACGATTTTCCGATGCTGGTACTGGCATTCGCCGTGCCGTTTATCTGCATCGGCACGCTGACCGTGCAGCCGCGCTTCTACCTGGGCATGCTGCTGACGCTGGTCAACACCTCGTCGTTTATCAGCATCCAGGGCGCCTATGACGCCGACTTCCTCAACTTCGCCAACGTCAACCTGGCCGGGCCCGTGGGCCTGCTGTTCGCGTTTGTGTGGACGCTGATCGCCCGCCCGTTCGGCGCCGAGCTGGCCGCCAAGCGCCTGACCCGTTTCAGCTGGCACGACATCGTCGGCCTCACCGAGCCGGCCACATTGGCCGAACACCGACACCTGGCGGTGCAAATGCTTGACCGCTTGATGCAGCACCTGCCGCGCCTGGCCCTGATCAACCAGGACACCGGCATCGCCCTGCGCGACTTGCGCGTGGCGCTCAACCTGCTCGACCTGCTGGCCTACTCGCCGCGCATCCTCGGCGTGCCGCGTGTGCTGCTCAACCAAGTGGTGGAAGGCGTGGGCGGTTACTTCAAGGCCTGCCTGAAAGCGGGTGAACGCTTGCCTGCGCCCAGCGGTCTGCTGATGACCCTCGACCGCACGCGCCGTGCCCTCAACGGTCAGGGCCTGCAAGACGAAGACGACACCCGCCTGCACCTGCTGCATGCGCTGGCGGGCCTGCGCCTGGCGTTGTTGCCCGGCGTGGAATTTATTGGCGGCACGGAGATGGAAGCGCCGCTGCCCGATGGAGCGCCTTTATGATCGGTGATCTGGATATCAGTGGGGTGTTCCTGCCCACGCTGCTGGTGCTGATGGGCATTACGTACGTGCTGTTTCTGGTGGTGCACGGGTTATTGACCCGCCTCCACTTCTATAGCCTGGTCTGGCACCGGGCATTGTTCAATGTGGGGCTCTACGCGCTGTTGCTGGGCGCGGTGGACTCACTCAGTCGATACCTGATGACATGAAAAAACCTTTTTTGACTATTGGCCGTGTGGTCCTGACGCTGCTGATCGTGAGTTTTGCGGTGGTGGTGGTGTGGCGCATGGTCATGTACTACATGTTTGCGCCCTGGACCCGTGACGGGCACATCCGTGCCGACATCGTACAGATCGCCCCGGACGTGTCCGGGCTGATCCAGCGCGTGGATGTGCACGACAACCAATTGGTAAGCAAAGGCCAGGTGCTGTTTGCGGTCGACCAGGACCGCTTCAAACTGGCGCTGCGTCAGGCCCAGGCCGCCGTGGCCGACCGCCAGGAAACCCTGGCGCAGGCCCAGCGCGAATATAAGCGCAACCGTGGCCTCGGCAACCTGGTGCCCAGCGAACAGTTGGAAGAAAGCCAGTCTCGCGTGGCCCGCGCCCAATCGGCCCTGGCCGAAGCCCAGGTGACGGTGGATTCGGCGCAGCTCAACCTCGACCGTTCGGTAATCCGCAGCCCCGTGGACGGCTACGTCAACGACCGCGCGCCGCGCACCCAGGAGTTCGTCACCGCGGGGCGCCCGGTGTTGTCGGTGGTGGACAGCAACTCGTTTCACATCGACGGCTATTTCGAAGAGACCAAGCTCGACGGTATCCACGTCGGCATGGGCGTCGACATCCGCGTGATCGGTGACAACGCCCGTTTGCACGGGCATGTGCAGAGCATCGTCGCCGGCATCGAAGACCGCGACCGCAGCAGTGGCTCCAACCTGCTGCCCAACGTCAACCCGGCGTTCAGTTGGGTACGGCTTGCCCAGCGAATCCCGGTGCGCATTGCCTTTGACGAGGTGCCGGCGGACTTTCGCATGATCGCCGGGCGTACCGCCACGGTGTCGATCATCGACGACCAACCCAAGGACGGAGCCCGGCCATGAAGCAGTTGTTGGCCATCGTTGCCCTGGGTTCTCTGCTGTCGGCCTGCCAGATGGTCGGCCCGGATTACCAGGTGCCGGACACCGCCGCGGTCAAGCGCGGCGACCTGCAAGGGCAACTGCCGGCCGATGGCAAGAACGTAGTGTCGGCGCCGGTGCCGGCTGACTGGTGGAAGCTCTACAACGACCCGCGCCTGGATGAGCTGGTACGCCAGGCCATGGCCTCCAACACCGACCTGCGCGTGGCTGCGGCCAACCTGCAACGCGCGCGGTATCAGGTGCAGCAGGCCGAATCCGCCGGGGGCTGGAGCGCCGGCGCCAAGGCCGAGGCGCAACGCCTGCAGGAATCGGGCGAAGCCTTCCTGCTGCCGGAAAAGGTCCCCGTGGGCAATATCGGCAGCGTGGGCATCACCACGTCTTATCAATTCGACCTGTTCGGCACCTTGCAGCGCGGCATCGAAAGCGCCCAGGCCAGCGCCGACGCGACCCAGGCCGCCGCCGATATAGCACGCATCACCCTGGTGGCCGATGTGGTGCGCTCTTACACGCAAGTCTGCGCCGCTAACGAAGAACTGGCGATTGCCAACCATTCCCTGCAGCTGCAGGCGCAAAGCACCACGCTGACTCAGCGCCTGCGCGATGCCGGCCGGGGCGACGAAACCCAGGTGACCCGCTCGCAGACGCAATACAAGTCCCTGCGCGCCGACATGCCGCGCTACCAGGCGGCGCGCCAGGCCGGCCTTTATCGACTGTCGATGCTGCTGGCCAAACCCGTCGAGCAACTGCCGGCGGGCACCGGCGACTGTGCCGAGCTGCCGCACATCGCCCAATTGCTGCCGGTGGGCGACGGCGCCACGCTGCTCAAGCGCCGCCCCGACGTGCGCCAGGCCGAACGCCAGCTGGCTGCCGCCACCGCGCGCATCGGCGTGGCCACCGGCGCGCTGTACCCGGACATCGCCATCGGCGCCAGCGTCGGCACCGTGGGCCTGCTCGACAACCTCGGCGAGCCGGCGACCAACCGCTGGGGCTTCGGCCCGATGATCAGTTGGACCGTACCGACCAACGGCGCCCGCGCACGCATCCATGAGGCCGAAGCCGCCACCCAGGGCGCCCTGGCGCATTTCGATGGGGTGGTGCTCAACGCGATCCGCGAAACCCAGACCGGCCTGGCCCAGTACACCGCCGTGTTGCAGCGCCGCGACGCATTGGCCGAGGCCGAGCAATCGGCGCAACAGGCGGCGGACCAGACCCACCGCTTCTTCCAGGCCGGTCGTGCGTCGTTCCTGGCCGACCTGCAGGCCACGCGCACCTACACCGATATGCGTGCCCAATTGGCGGCGGCCAACACTCAGGTCGCCATGAGCCAGATCGACCTGTTCCTGGCCCTCGGGGGTGGTTGGGAAAGCGGACGAACGCAAGCCTCCGCACCCGGCAAACCCTGAGCGAATAGCTATGCTTTGACAGGCGGGCGCCGTGGCTGTTGAGCCAGGCGCGCGCCTGACACTGCTCGCGTTTGCTCATGGGGATTCCAATAATGAAAAACCCTTATGCTCCCGCTTTCTGGTGCGTGCTCTTCGCACTGGTGCTGTTATCGGCCGCGTATTTCTACGGCGTCATGCTCGCCCACCCCCTCGACAAGGCCATGGTGTTCCTCGACAGCGCCTGCCTGGTGATCGGCACCTTGTCCATCGGCGTGGTGGCCTGGGCGTCCTACCAGAATCAACGCATCAAGAAAAAACTCCTCGAACAAGGCAAGACCCGCGTGGCCATCTGGGACACCAAGGTCGCGCTGCGCCGCGTCGAAACTGTGTTCGACCGCTACTTCTGGGGCAGCTACTGGCAGCCGGGGCGTACCTTCCAGGAAGTCATGGGCGACCTCACCGGCACGCCGTTGGAAAAAAGTCTCGAAACCCTGAAAAAACAGTGCGTGGTGCTCGACAAGCAGATCGCCGAAGGTCGGCATTGGCTGAATAACGCGCGGGAATTGTCCGATGTCGCCGCGCAGATGGCCCGCGAACGCTACCAGCTGGACTTCTGCGATCCCAAGGTCGACACCCCCGGCAATGCCGTGATCCACCGCGAGTTCGAGGTGCTGGTGTACACCTGGACAGCACGTTTGAAGAGCTTCGATCACCAGCTTGACGAAATCGAGTTGGAGTATTCGTGAACCAGTAGCGATCTGATGCCTCTGAAAGGTTGCGCCGTTTAAGGCCGCCAGTGCTAATCTTCCCCCGTTTTCGGCGGGCTTGAGCCAACCCCTACAGGGTTCAAGGAAGACAGCCCACTTCTCACAGGATTTGATCAGGTCACTTCATGAATAAGCCAGCAGTCGTTCTTTTGGGTTTTGTTGTCGCCGTCGGCGTCGTCAGTGCAGGCGGCGCCTGGTACACCGGCAAGCAGCTGGAACCGGTGTTGCAGACCGCAATCCAGAACGCCAACAAGGAACTGCAAACCTCCATGGCCGGCGTCGACGGCAGCGTCGCCCTTGAATTGGTGTCGCTGGAACGTGGCGTGTTCAGCAGCACCGCGCATTACCGCCTGAAAGCGCAGGGCTCGGTGTTCGGCGAAGAAAACCCGAACCCGGAGCTGCTGTTCGTCGACCATATCGAACACGGCCCGTTGCCGTTCTCGCGCCTGGTCACGCTTAAATGGCTGCCGGTCATGGCCACCAGTCATTACCAGCTGGAAAAGAACGCTACCACCGAGAAGTGGTTTGCCGCCGCCAAAGACGTGTCGCCGCTCAAGGGCGTGGCCAATATCAGCTACACCCGCGCGGTCAACGGCAATGTCGAACTGCTGCCCCTGGAGTTCAAGGATGACAAGTCCTCGGTGAGCTTCTCCGGCGCCAACATGAATTTCGACAGCACCGCCGAAGGCCAGAAGGTCAAGGCCGACGGTTTCATGAACAGCCTCAAGGTCGCCGCCGTGGATGCCCAGGGCGCGCCGTTCGAAGCCGAACTGGCCGGCCTGACCGTGGCCAGCAACCTGGCCAAGTCCACCTTCGGTTTCTACACCGGGCAGAACACCGTGGAACTGACGGACGCCAAGTTCACCGTCGGCGTGCAGAAAGACGTGATCTCGCTCAAAGGCTTTGAGCAGAAAGACTCCAGCGAAACCAAGGACAACAACCTGGCCGGCCGCGTCGACTACAAAATCGACGAGATCGGCTACAAGGGCAAACCCGTCGGATCGGCCGCCATGGCGCTGAGCATGAAAAACGTCGACGTCCCCGCCATGCTGGTGTTGACCAAGCTCTACCAGGACAAGCTGCAGCCGGTTCAAGCCGCCGCCGCCGCTGGCGAACCCGCGCCTGAATTGCAGTTGACCGAAGCCGAGCAGGCCCTGGCCGAGGCCAACGTCAACCAACTGCTGGCCGCCAAGCCGCAATTGGCGCTGGAAAACCTGTCGTTGAAAACCACCCACGGCGAAAGCAAGTTCAACCTGGTGGTCGACCTGGCCAAACCCGCGTCGATGGAATTGCCGCCGGTGGAACTGGGCAAGCAGATGGTGTCGCTGCTGGACGCCAACCTGACCCTGTCCAAGCCAATGATCGCCGATGTGTCGGCCCTGCAGGCCCAGGCTGTTGGCCTGACCGACCCTAAAGCCATCGAGCAGCAAGCCCAGATGGCCGCCGAGATGGTCAGCGGCACGGCCGTGGGCGCACAACTGGCGACCCTGGTCGGCAACGACGTGGTGTCCAAACTGCACTACGCCAACAATGAAGTGACCTTCAACGGCCAGAAAATGACCGTCGAGCAGTTCATCGGCTTTGTGATGTCCAAAGTCGGCGCGGTCAGCGGCGAGCAATAATCGCGTCAGTGCACTGAGTAAGCTGTGGCGAGGGAGATTGCTCCTTCGCCACACGCAGCGTTCCCTCCCGTCCCGCGTATAAATCCCACGTCCTTATCCAAATCTGAACAATTGTTCTGATTTGCGCTTTTGCGCCCCGCGCTCGGCGATAGTGCCCACAGGAAAGCTAGGCCGGGTCATGAGACGTCGGCACCCTGAAGCGAAACGCCCAGGACTACCTATCGTTACAGCTTTCCCTGTAAGGAAGCTCACGATATGTTGCCAAACCCTCCACTCAGTGCATCAGGCCGGTTGCGACTGCTTATCGGGGTCGCCTTGTGCAGCCAATTGTTGATGCCCGCTTACGCCCTGGCCGACCCGGCCTACGATGCGCTGATCATTCAGGCGCGCAATGGCAACTTCACCCCCGCCCTTACGCAATTGCGCCAGTTGTCCGCCGAGCGCCAGACGCCCGGCCAGGTCAGCGATCACCTGGTGATTGCCGGTTGGGCCGGCCAGGACGCCGAAGTGCTGCAGGTCTACGAGGCCCAGGGCAAGCACCGCAACCTCAGCACCCAGGCGCTCGCCACGGTGGCGCGCACCTATCGCAACCAGAAACAGTGGGCCCAGGCCGAGGCGGTGTACCGTCAGGCGTTGCTGCGCGAACCGAACAACATCGACCTGCAACTGGGCCTGGCCCTCACCCAGGCCGATGGCGGCAAGGCCAACGAGGCGGTGCAGAGCACTCGTGCATTGGTGGCCGCCAAGCCTGACGACCCCAACCGCCGCATGGCCCTGGGTTATGCGCTGACCCGTGCCGGCTTGAACTACGACGCCCTGTTCGAATTCGACCAGGCTTTTATGCGCGCCGGCGATAAACCCGAAGTTGCTCGCGAGTACATCGTTGCCCTGCAAAAGGCTCGCTTGCCGGAGGCTGCGTTGCGCCTGTCGGCCCAGCGTCCGGGCCTGCTGGATGCGGTTACCCAACGCCGCCTGGAAGGCGACCTGGCCGCCGAGCGTGTGCGCATGGCCGAGTTCGCCACCCGCAGCGAACAGGAGCGCTACGTGATCGCCGACCGTGCGCTGCAGGCTTACGACAACCTGCTCGCACGCTGGACCCCCGACGCCAGCGCCCACGATGACGTGGTGCGCTGGCGCATCGATCGCCTGGGCGCCCTCAAGGCTCGGGCGCGCACGGCGGATGTGGTGCGCGAATACGAAACCTTGACCCGCGAAGGCGTGCAATTACCCACCTACGCCGTGCGCTGGGTGGCGGCGTCCTACCTGGACCAACGCCAGCCGGAAAAGGCCGAGCCGCTCTACCGTCAGGCCCTGAGCGCCGCCGATGCCGAGCCGGATGACCGTGTCGAAGACACCACCGCGTTGTTCTACGCCCTGCAGGAGAGCGATCAGGGCGAGCAAGCGCGTGAAGTCGCCAATGGCCTGGCCAACAGCCAGAAACCCCGGGTTGAACTCAAGGGCCTGCCCATCGGCAACCCCAACGATTCATGGATGGACGCCCAACAACTGGCCGCCCAGTCCGGCGTCTACGGCGGTGACCTGCCGGGCAGCGAGGCCGGGTTGGATGCACTGGTGGCCAAGGCCCCGGGCAACGTCGGCCTGCGCCTGGCCCAGGCCGACATGTACCGCGCCCGCGACCTGCCGCGCCGCGCCGAAGGCATCCTGAAGGAAACCGAAGCCCAGGCCCCGCGCGACATCGGCCTGGAAGTGTCCCAGGCTTACACCGCCATGGACTTGCAGGAGTGGCGCCAGCTCGACGTGCTCACCGACGACGTGGTCGCGCGCAACCCCGACAGTCGCCAGGTGCAGCGCCTCAACCGCCTGCGCAATGTGCATGACATGGCCGAACTGCGCGTCGAAGCCTACACCGGCAAAAGCTACGGTGGCGGCAATGACAGCGACGCCGGTGCGGTGGCCGGCAGCCGTGACTGGGGCATCGAGAGCGTGATCTACACGCCGCCCATCGACGAAGACTGGCGCCTGTTCGCCGGTGCCGGTTACGCCACCGCCGACTTTGAAGAAGGCACCGGTCAGCACCGCTGGCAGCGCGTCGGCGTGGAACGGCGCACCCGTGACTTGACCCTGGAAGCCGAGGTGTCCAACCACTCCTACGGCTTTGGTTCCAAGCAGGGCGCGCGCGTGGCGTTTGCCCATGACCTCAACGACCATTGGCAATACGGGGCTAGCCTCGATTACCTCGCCGCCACCACTCCGTTGCGGGCGTTGAACGCCGATATCACCGCCAATGGCGGCAGCGGCTTTATCCGCTGGCGCGCCAACGAAAGCCGCGAGTGGAAGTTGTCCGTCAGCCCGTCCCATTTCAGTGACGGCAATGATCGCGTCGAAGCAGTGCTCACCGGCCGCGAGGGCCTCTACAGCTCGCCGAAGGTGCAAGTGGACCTGGGCCTGGAAGTTGCCACCAGCCGCAACAGCAAGGAAGACACGGTGTATTTCAACCCGAAGTCGGACTTCAGCGTGTTGCCCACCGTCAACGTCAACCATGTGCTCTACCACCGCTACGAGACCCAGTGGAGTCAGCAGTTCCAAGTCGGTGCGGGTACTTACAGCCAGCGGGATTATTCCACCGGTGGCGTCGGCCTGATCGGCTATGGCCAACGCTTTCGCTGGAACGACGTATTGGAAGTCGGCGCCAACCTGAGCCTGATCAGCCGACCCTACGACGGTGATCGCGAACGCGATCTGCGCCTGCTCGTCGACCTCACTTACCGTTTCTAAAAGAGCCTGACCATGACTGTTCTCAGCCGTTGCTTGTTGCTCCTGGGTGTATTGCTGGCCAGCGCCTGCGCCCAGCAACCCGCGCCCTTCACCCCACCCGCCGAGCGGCCGACCCCGGCCAACGAAGCGGCGTGGCCGAAGAACCATTTCCTGGGGATCGCTTACCACGACGTGTCGGACCGCGATCCCGACCAGGCCGTGGTGGCGGTGCGTACCGAGCGGCTGATCGAACAATTGGCCTGGCTGCGCGAGAACGGTTACCAGGCGGTCAGCGTCGACCAGATCCTCGCCGCCCGCCGTGGTGGCCCGGCATTGCCGCCCAAGGCGATCATGCTGAGTTTCGACGACGGCTATTCGAGCTTCTACACCCGCGTGATGCCGATTCTGCGCGCCTATCACTGGCCGGCATTGCTGGCGCCGGTGGGCTACTGGATCGACACGCCGTTGAACAAACCCGTGGACTTCGCCGGCATGCCGCGGCCCCGGGGTGAGTTCCTCACCTGGGAGCAGATTCGCGAGGTGTCGCAATCGGGCCTGGTGGAAATCGCCGCGCACACCGACGCCAATCACAAAGGCATCCTGGCCAACCCCCAGGGCAACCTGGAGCCGGCCGCGACCACCCGCCGCTACGATCCGGCGACCCATCGCTACGAAACCGAAGCGCAGTTCCAGGCGCGCATGCGCGCCGACGTGGTGGCGATCTCCAACAAGATCCGCGCCGTCACCGGCAAGGCGCCACGGGTGTGGGTATGGCCGTATGGCGCAGCCGACGGCACGTCGCTGGCGGTGGTCGGCGAACAGGGTTACCAGATGGCCCTCACCCTCGAAGACGGCCTCGACAACCTCGGCGACCTGATGAGCAGCCCGCGCTTCCTGGTGGCCTCCGACCCGGACGGCGAGCACTTCGCCAACAGCATCGTGGCCGTGCAGGCCAAGGCGCCGTTGCGCGTGCTGCATGTGGACCTGGACAACGTGTACGACCCGGACGCCGCCCAGCAGGCGCGCAACCTCGACCAACTGGTGCAGCGCGTGGTGGATATGGGCGCCGGCACAGTGTTCCTGCAAGCCTTCGCCGACCCCAAGGGCGACGGCCTGGTGCATTCACTGTATTTCCCTAACCGCCACTTGCCGATGCGCGCCGACCTGTTCAACCGCGTCGCCTGGCAGCTGCGTACCCGCGCCCATGCCAGCGTGTATGCCTGGATGCCGGTGCTCAGCTTTGCCCTTGACCCCAAGCTCCCACGTGTAACGCGCTGGGACCCGAAAACCGGCAGCGTCGGCCTCGATCCCGACCAGTACCAGCGCCTGTCGCCATTCGATCCGGCCGTGCGCAAAATCATCGGCGAGATCTACGAGGACCTGGCGCGGGTGGGGCCGATCGACGGCATCCTTTATCACGACGATGCGGTGTTCAACGACTTCGAAGACGCCAGTCCCGCCGCGCTCAAGACCTACGCCGCCAACGGCTTGCCCGATAGCATTGCGGCCTTGCGCGCCGACCCGGCGGTGATGCAGCGCTGGACGCGTTTCAAGAGCCGCTACCTGATCGACTTCACCCACGAACTGACCGCCAAGGTGCGCGCCATCCGCGGCCCGCAGGTGCTGACCGCGCGCAACATCTTCGCCGAGCCGATGCTTAACCCGCCGAGCGAAGCCTGGTTCGCGCAGAACCTCGACGATTTCCTCCAGGCTTACGACTGGACCGCACCGATGGCCATGCCGTTGATGGAAGGACAGCAGGTAAACACCTCCAATGCCTGGCTGGAAAAACTGGTAGCCACCGTTAAAAAGCGCCCCGGCGCACTGGAGCGCACGGTGTTTGAACTGCAGGCCAAAGACTGGCGCACCAAAGACGCCACCGATATCAACGGTGCGCAAATGGCCGAATGGATGGGTGTGCTCAAACGCCAGGGGGTCACGAGTTTTGGTTATTACCCGGACAACTTCCTGGAAAACTCTCCGGACCTGAAGACCGTGCGTCCGGCCCTTTCCAACCAATGGAACCCTTGACCATGTTCGACAGAATCCTGGCTTTATTCGTACTGGCGCTGGTGTTGGGCGTGCCTCTGGGCCTGATCTTCCTGGTCACCGGGCAGTTCCTGATGGACTTCGTATTCTTCTACCCGCTGTTCATGTCAGCGCTGTGGATTGCCGGCGGCCTGTACTTCTGGCTGCACTGGGAACGCCACTGGCCTTGGGAGGAAGACACCCCGGCGCCGACCCTGGCCGGCAATCCGCTGATCTCGATCATCATCCCTTGCTACAACGAAGGGGATAACGCCGCCGATACCATCCATGCGGCGCTCGGCCAGCTGTACACGAACATTGAAGTGATCGCGGTCAACGACGGCTCCAAGGACAACACCGCAGCGGTGCTCGATGCCCTGGCACTGGAGCATCCACGCCTGCGCGTGCTGCACCTGGCACAGAACCAGGGCAAGGCCGTGGCCCTGCGCATGGGGGCGGTGGCGGCGCGCAGCGAATACCTGGTGTGCATCGACGGCGATGCGTTGCTCGACAAAAACGCGGCGGCTTATCTGGTCGCGCCGATGCTCGATAACCCCCGGCTGGGCGCTGTTACCGGCAACCCACGGATTCGCACGCGGTCGACTTTGATCGGCCGTGTGCAGGTGGGCGAGTTCTCGTCGATCATCGGTTTGATCAAGCGCACCCAGCGCGTGTTCGGCCGGATCTTCACGGTGTCGGGTGTGGTGGTGGCGTTCCGTAAGAAAGCGCTGGACCGCATCGACTACTGGAGCACCGACATGATCACCGAGGACATCGACGTGAGTTGGAAGCTGCAGTTGGACCACTGGAGCATTTTCTACGAGCCGCGCGCGTTGTGCTGGATCCTGATGCCCGAAACCGTCGGCGGCCTGTGGAAGCAGCGTTTGCGCTGGGCCCAGGGCGGCGCCGAAGTGCTGTTCAAGAACATCCGCGGCATCTGGCAATGGCGTCACCGCTACCTGTGGCCGTTGCTGTTCGAGTACTGCCTGTCCACCGGCTGGGCGTTTACCTTCCTGCTGTCGGTGATTTTCTGGGGCGTGGGCAAGTTTATTCCGCTGCCGCAGGCAATCGCCGTCGACGCCCTGATGCCGCCGGCGTTTACCGGTCTGGTGCTGGCGATGGTGTGTCTGCTGCAGTTCGCGGTCAGCATTATCATCGACCGCCGTTACGAGAAAGACCTATGGAAAACCCTGTTCTGGACGGTGTGGTACCCGATGGTGTTCTGGCTGGTCAGCCTGTTTACCACGCTGGTGAGTTTCCCCAAGGTGCTGTTCAACCAGCATCAGAAACGCGCGCGCTGGGTGAGCCCGGACCGTGGTATCAAACCTGTCAGTGAGGAGGCGTGATCATGAACCTGGTCAGAACTCGCCAAAGCCTGGTGATGTGGATTATCGACGTGCTGTTGACCCTGATGGCCTGGGCCGGCTTGATCTGGTTGCTCGCGCGCGGCATCACTTCGATGCTCGACACCCATGGCGGCCCGCGGATCGAAGCACCGATTTTCGCAGCGCTCAACACCCTGCAGATCTACCTGTGGATCGCCTTGTTCAACGCGGTGATCCTGGTCTCCTGGGCGCGCTATCAGCAACGCAAAGGCCGCAAATTCGCCCAGCGCCGCGCACAAACCAGCGGCCTGAGCGACAAGCATCTCAGTGAGAGCTTCAAATTGGGCGCGGGCGACCTGGAACAACTGCGCCGTCCGGGCGTACTGGTGATTCACAACGATGAAGACGGCGGTGTGGGCGAAGTTAAATCCCACGTCTCCCGTGACGTGGAACGCCCGCCACTGACCCTCGTGCCCGGCCAGGAAAAAGGCCAGGACATCGGCTGAATCCCCTGGGTGGATAGCTTCCGGCCGTGCAGTCATGGGGTGAGCGGGCTTGTTGTGGTGAGCAGGGCAAGCCTGCTCACCACAACAACCTCATTTTCTCAGGTTATGTTTACGCCGAAGCTGTGTAGACACCTGTACCTGCAAGGGGGCACGAAAAACAGGTGGCCCTGCCGGTGAGCGTTTCCTGCCTTGCAGCGCAATCCCGACAAATGGGATCCAATTCACAAAACGCCCGCGAACTTTTCCTGCTTTCTCGGTACTAACCTATCTCGGCGGAACCTTGATGGCGAAATAATGGCTATTTATCAAGGTGCTCGGCTCATATTCAAAAAGAATCGCCACTGGTCGGAATAATCACTCGAGCGAATGGCATTAGTTCTTTTTGATTTTTTTTATTATTAATAATCAATAGGTTAGGCGTTAAGTAAGTGCGAGCGTGCAACTAACCCCTGTGCTTGGGTTAGAGCAAGTTCGATGTTAGTTTGCGCCCCCTTGATTTTTCGACGGATCGAACATGCCCCTGTTATTGCCACGGATTCGGTTATCGCTGTGCACTTTCCTGCTCGCTTGTTTAAGCGTGAACAGTGCGTCCGCCGCGCCTACGCCCGGCGATCAAGACCTGATCCGCGACCGGCAGAATCGCCTGCTCGAAGAACAGAGCCGTCGCCTGCAGGAACTCCAGGACCTGCCCGGCAAACAGGCCAAGCCCGAGGCCCCGGCCACGCCGGCCGACAGCCGTTGCTTCCCGATCCAAGACATCGAACTCAAGGGCGCCGACAGCCTGTCCGTCGCCGACCGCGCGCGCCTGCTCAAACCTTACATCGGCCAGTGCCTGGGCGTGTCGCAGCTCAATGAATTGCTCAAGGTCATCACCGACTATTACATCGCCAAAGGCCGCGTCACCAGCCGTGCCTACTTGCCGCAGCAAGACCTGTCCAGCGGCCACCTGCAGGTGCTGGTGGTCGAAGGCAAACTCGAAGCGCTGAAAAGCGCCGAGGGCAGCAGCGTGACCGACCGCGAACTGGCCATGGCCTTTCCCGGCAAGGTCGGCGAGGCGCTGAACCTGCGCGAAATCGAGCAACTGGTGGACCAACTCAACCGCTTGCCCTCCAAGCAGGCGCAGATGGAACTGACCCCAGGCCAGCAGATCGGCGGCAGTGACGTGGTGGTCAAGAACACCCCGCAAAAGCCCTGGCGCGCCAGCCTGTCGCGTAACAACGACGGCCAGAAAAGCACCGGCGAACAGCAGTGGGGCGCCGGCCTGGAATGGGACAGCCCCCTGGGCCTGGGCGACCAATTGATACTTCGCGGCGGCCACGACGCTGTCAGCGACCACCAGAAAACCTCGAAAAACAGCATGCTGTATTACAACGTGCCGTGGGGCTGGTGGAACTTCAGCTACACCTACAGCGAAAGCGACTACCGCACGTACGGCCAGACCGACAGCACCAAATTCAAGCTCAATGGCGACAACGAGAACCACCAGCTGCGCGCCGAGCGGGTGATCCACCGCGACGACGTGAGCAAGACCTCGGTGAACGTCGGCCTGGCCCATCTGCGTACCAACAACTACGTCCTCGACGTGCGCACCGCGCCGAGCAGCAACCGCCTCAGCGAACTCCAGTTCGGCATCAACCACGGTCGGCGCATCGGCAATGCGTTCGTCAACCTCGACCTGGGCATGCAGAACGGCATCGGCCTGCTCGATGCCCAGTCTGAAGAAGAACGCGATCAGTTCGGCAACCGCCAGGCCAATTCGCGCTACCGCAAATACACCGCCACCGTCAGCTATCTGCAGCCGTTCACGCTGTGGGGCGAGTCGTTGAGTTTTTCCAGCCTGGCCACCGGTCAGCGCAGCGAAGACATTCTGTTCAGCCCGCAACGCGTCAGTCTGGGCGGCTCGGCCTCAGTACGCGGTTTCAAGGACCAGCAACTGACCGGCGACAGCGGCGGCTACTGGCGCAACGAGGTGCGCTGGGCGCGCCCGGTGACCCTGGATTGGATGCGCCCGGCCTTTGCCGAGTACGGCGCCAGCGTCGGCTACGACCAGGGCGTGATCAGCAACGACCGCTACAACGGCGATGTGCATGGCCGCGTGTCCAGCAACTCCCTGGAACTGTTCGCCCGGGGCAAGCACGTCAGCACCAGCGTGACCTTTGCCCATTCTTTGGAAAGACCGGCCGTAGTGAGCGAGCGCGAAGCGCCGATCTACTTCCGCATGGACTTCTTCCTGTAATTCAACGCCCCGCCGCAATGAGAATCTGACAATGGATGTTCGCCAATTTGCCTTCCTGGCCCGCCAACCTTCCGCCGCTTTGAAGCCGCGTGACGCGTTCTTCGGCCTGCCCAAGCGCGGGCTGGCGTTGATCCTGGCCAACGCGCTGTTCTGGCAGCCGCTGCTGGCCCAGGCCGAAGGCATTGTGGTCAGCGCGCCGGGCACCTCCGTTGGCGCGGCGGGCAATGGCGTGCCGGTGGTGAACATCGCCACGCCCAACAGCGCCGGCTTGTCCCATAACCAGTTCCAGCAATACAACGTCGGCCCCAACGGCGTGATCCTCAACAACGCCAGCGGCGCGGTGACCAACACCCAGTTGGGCGGCTACATCGTCGGTAACCCCAACCTCAAAGGCGGCGCGGCCAGCGTCATCCTCAACGAAGTCACCGGCAGCAACCCCAGCCAATTGCGCGGCTACACCGAAGTGGCGGGGCAGTCGGCCAAAGTCATCGTCGCCAACCCGTACGGCGTCACCTGCAGCGGCTGCGGCTTTATCAACACGCCGAACGTCACCCTCACCACCGGCAAACCGGTACTTGACGCGAACGGCCAACTGAAAAGCTACCAGGTCGACGGCGGCGCGGTGACCATCGACGGCGAAGGCTTGAACGCCAGCAACGTCGACCGCTTCGACATCATCACCCGCTCGGCCAAGATCAACGCGCAGATCAACGCGCGCGAACTGAACGTAATCGCCGGGCGCAACGATGTGGACGTCCAAAGCCTGAAAACCACACCGCGCGCCGACGACGGCAGCGCCAAGCCCGAGCTGGCGATCGACTCCAGCGCGTTGGGCGGCATGTACGCCGGCGCGATCAAGCTGGTGGGCACCGAGGCGGGTGTGGGCGTTAAGCTCGACGGCACGCTGGCGGCCAGTGGTGGGGATATTCAGCTCGATGCCAATGGGCGTCTGAGCATGGCGCAGGCGGCGGCCACTGCCGGTAACATCAAGGTCACTGCGCAGAACGTCGACCTTACCGATAAGGTCTACGCCACCGGCAACGTGCAGATCACCAGCGCCCAGGCCCTGGTCAACCAGAAGAGCGTGGCGGCCGGTCAGCGCATTGAACTCAACGCCGCGACCGTCACCAACCCCGGCATCGTCGAAGCCGGCGTCGCCTCCGACAACAGCCGCAATACCACCGGCGACCTGGTAGTCAACGCGCAAACCGTCACCACCTCCGGCAACCTGCTGGCCAGCCGCGCCCTGGCGATCGCCGCCGCGCAGGCGCTGACCAACCAGGGCGCGATCATCCAGGCCAAGACTGTGGAGGTCAGCAGCTCCAAACTGACCAACCAGGGCGCCACCGCACGCTTGTTCGGCGAACAAAGCCTGGCGATCAGCTCACCAGCCATCGTCAACCTCGGCGGCCTGATTCGCTTCGGTGAAGGCCAGGCCGCCACGCTCAACAGCGCATCCCTGAACAACCAGGGCCGTATCGAGATGGCCGGCGGCAGCCTGGTACTCACCAGTGCCGACCTGAACAACAGCGGCGGGCAAATCATCGCCAACGAGCTGACGCTCAACGCCGGCAAGCTCAATAACCAGAACGGCGTGCTGGTGGCCAAGACCGCCAACGTCAATGCCACCGAGCTCAACAACAGCCTCAAGGGCCTGATCCAGGCCGACGGCGGCGCGCTCAACCTCACCGTCACCAACGGCTTCAACAACGCCCAGGGTTTCGCCCAGGCCAGCACCGACCTGACCGTCAACGCCGGCACCCTCGGCAGCAATGCCGGCGGCGTATTGAGCGCCGACACCGGCAAGCTGACCCTCACCGCCGCGCAACAGCTCAATAACGCCCAGGGCCGCGTGCAGGCCGGGCAGGGCAATATCGAACTGCACGCCGCGAACCTGGATAACCAGAGCGGCGTCATCGTCGGCAAACAATTGCTGCTCGACGTCTCCGGTGGTGATATCGATAACCGCGCCGGACGCGTATTGGGTGACCAACTCGACGTACGCGCCTCCGGCCTCGACAACCGCAGCGCCGGCTTGCTCGCCGGTGGCGCCCAGGGCGTAAGCCTGCTGCTCAAAGGCCCGGGCCAATTGCTCAACGCCCAGGGCCGCATCCAGAGCGAAGGCCTGCTGCAACTGCGCGGCGAGCGTTTCGACAACAGTGCCGGCATCCTGCTCGGCCAAACCGTCGATGTGACGGCGCAGCGCTTCACCAACAGCAACAAAGGCGCGTTGGTCAGCGATGGCGGCGACGTGGTGCTCAACGTCAGCGACCTGTTGACCAACGTCGGCGGCCAGATCGACGCGGGCGAAAGCAGTGTGTTGGTCAAGCAACTCACCACTCTCAACAACAACGGCGGCACCCTGCGCGGCAAGCGCCTGGACATCACCGCCCAGCACCTGAATAACAACGACGACGGCCAACTGCTGGCCGGCGCCGGGGGCTTGAACTACAGCGGCCAGGATGTGAGCAACCGCAAGGGCCTGATCCTCAGCGGCGGCGCCCTCACCGAGTTGCACACCACCAGCCTGGATAACCAGGGCGGCACGGTGCAAGGCGACAGCCTGACTGTCACCGCCGACAAGGTCGACAACGGCAGCGGTGGCCTGATGGCGAGCCTGGTCGGCAACCTGCAACTGACCGTCGAAGCGCTGGCCAACCGTGGCGGCAAACTGTTCGGCAAAGAACAGCTGACCGTCAGCGGCGCCACCCTCGACAACAGCGAGGGCGGCCAGGTCAGCGGCAACCTACTCAACCTGACCTCACGCGACACCCTCACCAACCAGGGCGGCCTGATCGAAGCCAACCAGGGGCTGAGCCTCAACGGTGGCAACCTGGACAACAGCGCCAACGGCCAACTGCGCGCGCTTGGCGGTGCCAGCAGCAGCCTCAACCTCAGCGGCGCGGTGAACAACCAGGGCGGCACCCTCGAATTCGGCAGCACGGCCTTCAGCCTCGACGCCACCAGCCTGAATAACCAGGCCGGCCTGTTGCAGCACGCCGGCAGCGGCCTGTTTCGCATCAACACCGCCAGCCTCAACGGCAGCCAGGGCACTATCAACGGCATGGGCACCGCCGACTGGGCGTTCGGCAAAGTCGACGGGCTCGGTCGCCTGCAACTCAACGAAGTGCTTACCTACAAAAGTGCTCAAGGCCTGGCCCTCAAGGCCGGCGACCGCATGGCCAGCGGCAAGGGCCTGGTCCTCAATGTGGCAAGCCTGGACAACGGCGGCGAACTGCTCAGCGACGGTGACCTGAGCATCACCACTGGCGACATGAGCAACAGCGGCCGCGTGTCGGCCCTGCAGACACTCACCGTGGCGGCGAACAACCTCAGCCAGAACGGCGGCCGCCTGGCGGCCAACAATACCCGCCTGACACTGGGCGGCACCCTGGACAACCTCGGTTTCCTCACTGCGCGTCAGCAACTGGATATCGCCGCGGCGCAGATCAATAACCGCGGCACCCTCGGCGCCCAGGGTGCGGTAAATCTCACTGCGGTCAATGGCATCACCAACGCGGCCGATTCGCTGCTGTTCAGCGGTGGCAACCTGACTCTGCGCGCCAATGGTTTCAGCAACCTTCATGGCGACGTCTACAGCAAAGGCGACTTGAGCTTCGCCGCGCGCGATGGCGGCCGTGCCGCGCTGTTCAGTAACCGTTCCGGCACCGTGGAAAGCGAAGGCTCGATCGGTATCAATGCGGGCTTTATCGAAAACGCCAAAGATGAATTCGAACTCGGGCAGACGCTGACCACCGGCAGTTTGAGTTGGATCTGTGGCCAGCACTGCGGCGAAAAAGATTGGTGGGAAAAAGGCATCATCACCATCTACGAGACCTACCTTGAGGCGGCGACCAAGGATTCGGCAGCGGCGCGCCTGGTAGCTGGCAAAAACATGCTGCTGCAAGGCGACAATGTGCAGAATCGCTACAGCCTGATGGCTGCCAATGGCGACCTGAGTATTGCCGCCGGTGACCTGCTTAACCAGGGTGCCGCCACGCGCACAGGGCAGCGCAAGATTGTCGTCACCACGCCAGGACGTGTCTCCGACGATTTATTTGAACGCATGCAATGGGTCGACGTTCCCGCTTTCAATGCGGCCACGGCGGCTGGGCATTTCGATAAGGCGCGCTTCGAAGAGCTGAAAAACCGCTCACCCAATAGCTATCCTTTCGAGCACATAAGCGACGTCACCACCTGGACCAACAACAGTGGCCCCGGCTACGACGCCACCCTGCAAGCCGGCGGCACGGTCAACCTCAACGTCGCCCGCACCCTGCAAAACGGCACGCTGCACAACAATACCCTGGCCCAGTTGACCGGCACCCTCGGCGACGACCAGACCGGCATCCCCGTCGGTGGCATCAACATCAACCTGAGCAAACACGCCAACGACCCGAGCGCCAAGGCCGCCGGCAGCATCCTGCCCGTAGCAGGCGCGGCCCCCGGCGGCGGCTTCGTGCCCGTGGACTACACCGGCACCGCCTTCGCCCCGGTCGACCCGACCACCTCGCCCAACTTCCAACTGCCCAAGGGCGAGTACGGCCTGTTCGTTAAAAATCCTGATCCGACCAGCCATTACCTGATCGAGACCAACCCCGAGTTCGCCTCCCTCACGGGCTTCTTCAGCTCCGACTACATGCTCGGCAAACTCGGCTTCAGCTCCGACAACGCCTGGCGCCGCCTCGGCGATGGCCAATACGAAACCCGCCTGATCCGCGACGCCGTGCTCGCCCAAACCGGCCAACGCTTCCTCGCCGGCGGCCTGTACAGCGACGCCGACCAGTTCCGCTACCTGATGGACAACGCGTTGGCCAGCAAAGACGCCCTGCGCCTGAGCCTCGGCGTCTCCCTCACCGGCCAGCAAGTCGGCGCCCTGACCCACGACATCGTGTGGATGGAAAACCGCGTCATCGACGGCCAGACCGTCCTCGTGCCCGTGCTCTACCTGGCCCAGGCCGAGTCGCGCAACGTGCGCGGCAACAGCCTGATCCAAGGCCGCGACCTCAACCTGGTCACCGGCGGCGACCTGATCAACGTCGGCACCCTGCGCGCCAGCAACAACCTCTCCGCCGTCAGCAGCGGCAGCCTCTACACCGGCGGCCTGGTCGAGGCCGGCAACAACCTGAGCCTGCTGGCCCAGGACAGCATCCGCAACGCCATGGCCGGCGAGATTCGCGGCAAGCAAGTCAGCCTCACAGCGCTTAAAGGCGACATCACCAACGACACCACCGCCATCCAGGTGCGTGACGGCGTCGGCATGCGCACTCTCACCGACGGCAGCGGCGGCACCATCGTCGCCCGCGAAAACCTGGCCATGGACGCTGGCCGCGACCTCACCAACCGGGGTGCCCTCACTGCCGGCAATGACGCCAACCTCACCGCAGGCCGCGACCTCAACCTCATCGCCGCCAGCGACACCCGCGTCAAGCACGAGATCCGCGACGGCGGCGAGAAATCCAGCATCACCACCGACGTCAAAAACCTCGCCGCCAGCGTCACGGCGGGCGGCAGCATCAACATGCAAGCCGGGCAAGACGTCAACATCATCGGCAGCACTGCCACCGCCGGCAAAGACCTCACCATCGCCGCCGGCCGCGACCTCAACATCGCCTCCGTCAGCGACATGCACAACGTCGATGGCAAGGAAAAGCACGGCAAGAAACGCATCAAGACCGCGGACGAGCAGACCACCCAAGTGGCCAGCGTACTGACGGCGGGTGGGGATTTTGTCAGCCAGGCGGGGCGTGACACCACGATCGTGGCGAGCAGGATCAGCGCGGGGAATGAGGCTTATCTGTATAGCGGGGATAAGTTGAGTTTGTTGGCGGCGCAGAACAGCACCTACAGCCTTTACGACATGAAGGAGAAGGGTGGCTGGGGCGCGAAGAAGACCAAGCGCGATGAGGTGACCCGCGTTACGAATGTGGGGACTGAGATCAAGACTGGTGGTGATCTGGTACTCAAAAGTGGAGGCGACCAGACCTATCAACTTGCCAAGCTTCAGAGCGGCCGTGACATCACTTTGGATAGCGGTGGCGCGATTACCTTTGAGGCGGTCAAGGATCTACATCAAGAAAGCCATGAAAAAAGCAAGAACAGCCTGGTTTGGACCAGCGCCAAAGGCAAAGGAAATACTGACGAGACATTGCGCCAGAGCCAGCTGATTGCGCAGGGACAAGTGGTTATCAAAGCTGTAGATGGCTTGAAGATTGACGTTACGCATGTTGATCAGCAAACGGTTAGTCAGGCCATTGATGCAATGGTGAAGGCAGATCCGCAGTTGGCTTGGCTGAAAGAGGCTGAGAAACGTGGGGACGTAGATTGGCGCAGGGTTCAGGAGGTTCACGATAGCTTTAAATACGATAACTCTGGCTTAGGTGGCGGCGCATCTTTAGTCATTGCAATTATTGTCACCTACTTTACGTGGGGCGCCGGTGCGGGTCTTGTCGGCGCAGCCTCCACTAGCGCAACGGGCATTGCCGCAAGCTCAGTAGTGTCCGCAGCTGCCGTAAATGCCACGACAAGCACCATCAATAATCGTGGCAATCTTGGCGCAGTGGCTAAAGATGTCACCTCCAGCGATAGCCTGAAAGGCTATGCGGTTGCCGGCATTAGCGGCGGCTTTATGCCTAGCAGCCTCGGTGCTCAGCTTGCCGTTCGATCAGCCCTGAACACGCTCACCAACGGTGGGAAGTTCAAGGATAACGTTGTGCAAGCCGCGATCAGCATGGCTGCAGACGGCCTAAGTGGCGCGATTTTCGATCGAGTCGGTGATTCGCTATTGGGTAGTGGCCTTCCTAAGAAAATCGCTGTGCATGCGATTGTGGGCGGATTGATTGGCGAGGCCGCGGGGGGCGACTTCCGAACTGCGGCCTTGGCCGCCGGAGCTAACGAAGCGTTGATCAGCCTGGTCGGTGAAAAAATCTTTCCGGGTGAGGCGCACGAACGAGTTCTGGCAATGACCTCCCAGTTAGTCGGGCTGACGGTTGCCGCAGCAGCAGGTGGGGATGCAAAAGCTCAGGAAAAAGCCGCATGGGTGGCTCAGCAAGCTACGGTCTATAACAATCTGAATCACGTTGAGGCTGAGAATCTACTTAAAGAAATTAAGGACTGCCGCGCAACCAAGATCTGCGGTGAAGCCAAAATAAAAGAAATATTGAATAAATATGAAAATATTTCTGCGGATAACTCCAGCCCCATCAAGGACTGCCCGACGCGAAAATGTGTTGACGATATCCTGAATAGTTCGGTTCGAATGGACAGTCCTGTTGCACAGGAACTGCTTAGCCTGCTGCGACAGACGACGTATGACACGCCTGGATTGCTTCAAGGGAACCCTAGTGATGTGGTTTCACAATCGCCTAACCCAAGTGGATGGGGCGATATGTTTGCTGCGGATAAGCAGGTAGCTTTTGCTAAAAATCTTCAAGAAGGCTGGTTGACCCCAGAAGAATCGGCTGATGTTGAACGCTGGAATGACTCTACAAGGTGGGTCGATCGTGCTGTAGGCCGGAAGCTGGAGGCCAAGGAAAAAGCGTACATATTGACTGAGCTAGGGACCGCCGCTGCGATGGTCTTACTCGCTGGTCGTGCGGCCAGTGGTGCGTCAAGCAAAGGTGGAAGTACGACGCCTGCCGAAATTAGTCCTACGTATCGCGAGCTTCAGGGTATAAATAAAGGCTTCCAAGCTCACCACACGCTTCCTCAGTATCTAGGAAAGATGTTGGGGTACTCAAAAAATGACATGATGGATCACCCCGCGACATTGATCACTCAATACTCGCATACTGGTAAGCTGAACCCGGATGCCATGCATAAAGCTATAAGTAAATATCTGCCTCCAATGGTAGGGGGTAAAGCCGCTAGCTATACTCCAGATCAGATCAGTACTGGGTTGCAAAAAGCGTATGGAGATATTGGACGTCCTGAGCTTTTTAAATCGGTACAGCATTTAATCAAATAAGGAGGGTGAGTTATGTCGGAAAAACAAGTATATGAGCTAACGATTGATGATCTTGATAGTTGTAGCGTTTGGTTCTTTCCTATGGACGACACTGTGGAGGATGAATTAACTGTACGCCCCCTCGTCGAACAGGAAACGTGCTCAGACTTTCAGATTGTCGTTAGAGCTAATTTTTTTGGTGAAAGTGGCGCTGTGTATCGCGGTTATTTGTATTGGGACTCCAATGCCGCAATTGAATACTTAAAGCCTGTTGTATTGTCTGATAAGGGAGACGCCGTAAGTTTTTGGAGCGGCATAGTCGCTCCAGCGTGGGATAGTTCGGAGTTTGCCGGTTCGATTAGATCCGAGCTGCCTATTTCTTATGCCTCAGAACCGGTTTTCGGTCTTCCTTCCATTTGCGGAAAGCTGGAGGGACTTTATTATCTTTCGGATGATCAGGTTTGCTGCGTGAAATGACGAAAAAAAGTGGACCGGTTTATTAAGTTGAATTGCTCACGCATAAAGCGGGCGACACTAAGGCCGCCCGATTTTAACTCAGTACGGATCGGCATTCAGCCTGCGACTGATGACATCCAGCAAATCACACCCATCGCGCAGCGGAATGGCCAGCAAATGGGCGAAGTCTGAAAGCACTACGGCATCGCTGCTGAGTTGTTCGCGGAAGGCCAGGTTTTCCAGCAGTTGGGTGACGGCCCGAATGCGGTGCACGGCGGCGTCGTGAAGGACTTCGAGAGGTGCCTGGGTGTCGATGATCAGCGCTGGGGCGGTGCAGTCGTGGCCGGTTAGGGGCATGTATCTATTCATACTTAACACTCTGTTTTTGGTGGTTGAAGCCACCACTCAATCGTCGCCAAACGAATGGGTGGCAGCTGTACGCAGGTTGGCGAACCGGCAACAGAGTAAACCGGCAGACCCGAAGGTCTCCCGCGCACAGCCGCCATAACGAGCACAGCTTTGCGGGTGCAAAAACACCTGCATGAAGCGGATTGCTTTTGCACTCTGTTGTCAGGTCGCCAAACCTGATCGCCGTATGGGCGACAGCCGGACTATAAGCCCCTCACCCAAAACCGTGCAAGGCGTCACAGCGGCAGCATCTACACCATCGGCCTGGTCGAAGCCGGCAACAACCTGAGCCTGCTGGCCCAAGACAGCATCCGCAACGCCATGGCCGGTGAGATTCGCGGCAAGCAAGTCCGCCTCACCGCCCTCCGAGGCGACATCACCAACGACACCACTGCTATCCAAGTGCGTGACGGCGTCGGCATGCGCACCCTCACCGACGGCAGCGGCGCCACCATCGTCGCCCGCGAAAACCTCGCCATCGACGCCGGCCGCGACCTCATCAACCGAGGCGCCCTCACCGCCGGCAACGACGCCAACCTCACCGCCGGCCGCGACCTCAACCTCATCGCCGCCAGCGACACCCGCGTCAAACACGAGATCCGCGACGGCGGCGAGAAATCCAGCATCACCACCGACGTCAAAAACCTCGCCGCCAGCGTCACGGCGGGCGGCAGCATCAACATGCAAGCCGGGCAAGACGTCAACATCATCGGTAGCACCGCCACTGCCGGCAAAGACCTCACCATCGCCGCCGGCCGCGACCTCAACATCGCCTCCGTCAGCGACATGCACAACGTCGATGGCAAGGAAAAGCACGGCAAGAAACGCATCAAGACCGCAGACGAGCAGACCACCCAAGTGGCGAGCGTGCTGACGGCGGGTGGGGATTTTGTCAGCCAGGCCGGGCGTGACACCACGATCGTGGCGAGCAGGATCAGCGCGGGGAATGAGGCTTATCTGTATAGCGGGGATAAGTTGAGTTTGTTGGCGGCGCAGAACAGCACCTACAGCCTTTACGACATGAAGGAGAAGGGTGGCTGGGGCGCGAAGAAGACCAAGCGCGATGAGGTGACCCGCGTTACGAATGTGGGGACTGAGATCAAGACTGGTGGTGATCTGTCGCTGGTCAGTGGCGGTGATCAGTTGTATCAGCGGGCCAAGCTTGAGAGTGGTAACGACCTGGCCATCACCAGTGGCGGTGCGGTGACGTTCGAGGCAGTCAAAGACCTGCACCAGGAGAGCCACGAGAAGAGCAAGGGTGACCTGGCGTGGACCAGCGCCAAGGGTAAGGGGAATACCGACGAGACATTGCGTCAGAGTGAGTTGGTGGCGCAGGGCGAGCTGGCAATCAAGGCCGTGGACGGCCTGAAGATTGATGTAAGGCAGGTTAACCAGAACACGGTAAGCCAGACCATCGACGCGATGGTCCAGGCGGACCCAAGCCTCGCCTGGATCAAGCAAATGGAGCAGCGTGGCGATGTTGACTGGCGCGAGGTCAAAGAGCTGCACGACAGCTTCAAATACAGCAATTCCGGCCTGGGCGCCGGTGCGCAAATTGTCATAGCGATCATTGTTACCTACTTCACGATGGGGGCCGCCAGCGGCGCAATTGCAGCCGCTGGGACGGGCACCTCGATGGCTGGGGCGACGGCTGCTGCCACTGCCACATCTGCCGCAGGCTGGGCCAATGCTGCGGGCAGCGTTGTGCTTGCCGGCATGGCCAGCAATGGTGCTATCAGCACAATCAATAACCGTGGCAATTTAGGCGCAGTGGTCAAGGACGTAACCTCCAGCGATGCGATGCGGGGCTATGTTGTCTCGGGTGTTACCGCGGGGCTGACCGCAGGGTTCTACGACGACTGGACCAGCACGCAGACAGGCACTACTACTGCGCTGCCTAACTCGGGCGCAGTGACATCCGCGAGCCCATTGAGTACCTGGCAAGGTGTTGGTCAATTTACTGCGAATCAGGTTCTGCAAAACGGCACATCGGCCATCCTGACTAAAGCGCTGGGAGGAGAAGCCAGCTTCGGGGATGCATTGCAAAGCAGCCTTGCCAATGCATTTGCTGCCTATGGCTTCAACATGATTGGTGATGTATCCAAGAATCGGTTTGCCGACGGCGGTATCACCAAGATTGGGCTGCATGCGTTGATGGGCGGGCTGGCAGCTGAAGCCGCTGGCGGCGATTTCCGTACTGGTGCGTTGGCAGCAGGTGTGAACGAAGCCCTGGTAGACAGCCTCGCCAAACAGTACGCCAGCATGCCGGAGGATAAGAGAAAGAGCTTGCTGGTGATGAGCTCGCAGTTGATTGGTGTGCTTGCGGCATCGGTGGACAGTGATGCTGACGGTGAGAGTTTGCAGACCGGGGCTTGGGTTGCGAGCAACGCGACACAGTACAATTTCCTGAACCATTCGGATGTAATTGAGTTAGAGGCGGCAGAAAAAGATTGCCACCCAAATGGAACCTGCGATCAAGTCAAAAAAGAGTTCGATGCTCGTAGTGCTGCGAATCTGGCCCGGTTGGATAATTGCGAAGCTACTCACAATTGCGCGCAAATTCGTGCCGAGCTTGATGAGGGGTCTAAAGCGATCGTTGCATCAGTAGAACGAACTGAGACACTGAATCCTGGCGGATCAAGTAATGACTTGGTTGCTAGCTATCGAACTGTCAATGAACAGGAATGGACTAAGGCAGGCCAGCTGCACCTTAATCAAATCGCCAATTTATGGGTAAATGGTGATCCTACATGGATGAAGGAAGGTTCCGTTTACCTCGATCAAACAGGATTCAATCCGTTCGGAATCAATATAGTTCCTGGCATGCTTCCAGGGGCAGGTGCTGGAAGCGTCGGCACGGTAGGGGCGAAGCCGGGTGGTTTGCCAAAAGATCCCATCGTTGGGACGGCGCCGCCTAAATGGGATACGCCTCAATCACGCGTAGATGGTGAGTTCGGTCAAACGGGCGGAAAGACCGTTTCCAGCAAACCACCGGAGCAAGCAATTCCCAATCTTACCGAGCGTGGCACGCTCACCAATGTCTATCCTTCAGATCCCGCGATCGCGCAACGGCCCGTGAGAACTCTTGTTCAGGACGAATCAGGCCGGTATTGGCTGCAAGGGCAAGGTGGGGGGAAAATCACACCTTCAGGTTCTTACGATTTTGTCACATTGCCGGATGGGACTATCAAGGTAAGCCGCCCAAATGTGAATGAGCAATTTTCAACCCATCTGGGGCTTAGCGAGGGGGGGGAAGTTAAATATGCCGGCTCTATTCGCTTTGGTAACAATGACGGTCCAGAGCGAGGAAAAATAACAAGATGGGATAATAGCTCCGGTCATTATCAGCCACCTGCTACCCTAAAGGCTAACTCTGGGTTACCGGAAAACTTATTTAATCCGAGGAAATAGTTTGGTATGGATTCAAGATTGATATCACTCTGTAAAGAGTTGGCGAAAATGACTTCTGATCAGGCGGCAGCTTGGATATTGAGTCGGTACCCGCTTGCTTCAGATAATTGGGGTGAAGCTTTATTGCTTCTTCCTCATAGATCTTGGAAAAAACCAGAGCAGAAACGTTTAGCAGATTATTATTTTAAGAAAATTCCGTTCTCTAGCGCTAGAGGATATGAAGCGTTCGCGTCAATTATGTCAGTTAAGTTAATGGTTGCATGCATTAACGATGCATTGCCCAAAGATCCTAGCAGGCTCGAGTTATTGTTTTATCATCTTGTCCCAGTGCTTAAGCGTTTTGCAAAGAATGATGCAGATCGAAAAACTATTGAGGCTTTCCTTTCGGCTTTTTCGATAAATTTGCCAAAAGATAATTGAGGGCAAAAGGATGCGGTTTGTTCAATCTTGCTAGAGTAGTGAGAAAAGGGGGCAGGTTTATTTGAATTAGGGTTGGAAAAGTCTATTAAATAATTCTGTCCCCTTTTGTTGACGATTCCGGATGTCCGAGTTCAGTCTGGTGGATTAACTTTTCCGCTTACCCAAGAGGTTGCAGATATATCAAATAATCCTGGGTGCTGGGTTTTAAGGAAAGGTTATATAGAGGCTGTTGGTTCGCCAGTGTGGGTTAGTAAGTCTCTGCTTAACTCATTAGGCGTGGACGAAAAAGAGTTGATGAATGTCGACTGTTTTTCCGTGGAAGATTTGGGTAGTGTTTTGAAGATTGTTGCTTGCGAGCAGTGTTTCACAGCTGATGTAGGAATCCAGGCTGAGAGGCAAGTCATGCTGAGAAAGATTTTATTTAAAGCGTGAGGTCTAGATCCGTGCAATAAAAGCGGGATTAATAAAGGGTTGTGAGGAAGTGAACGGCGAAAAATGGACAGATTTATTTAAATTAGGGCCGACAACTATAAAATTTAATCGCGAAGACGTTCGGTCGTTGTGTATAGATACGCTGGATGTCACTTATAAAATCGATAGAAAGCGTCAAACTGTTCGATTTGAAAATGAAGCTCGCCGAATACCGCAGCATAAAGGATGATTACCAAAGATATAGAAATTGTTAAAAGTATTTTTGAATTGCTTCAGTCAGGAGTTGTTGAAGATTATGATGCATTCAGGTATTAGGCTGAGGTGTGCGATGGATACATGGTTGAAGAGATCTCCATTGAGAAAAATGGCGTGGTAAATGAACAGCCCCAAACTGATTTCAATGGTGCTGTTTTGTATCGATTAATTAAGGAATTGAAGGCTAGCGCAGCATCGCGGAGTGAGAACTGGAGTTCTTTTGTGATGAGTTATGATGTTGGTGGGCAAGTAAAGACGAATTTCGTTTATCCGTGAGTAAAAGTGTGAAAGTGATTTTTTGAAAGTGGTTGATTGTCCATTTGGTTTGTGTCAAGGAGGGTTATGTAAAAGGGGTGGGTTTGTTTGAAAAAAGTGGGAATGAGGTGCAGATGGTTTATGTCGCCAATAGACTGCTTCCCACGCGGGCTATCGTGTTCATGGATTTTATGACTGACGTTTTTTCAAAGATTCCAGCCTTGAACGGCAATACCCCTTTGCCGACCCTATAAGACAAGACGACAAAACGTGACTTCTCACGTTTGCCTGAGGACGTTTCAATGAGCTTTAAAATCGCGCGTTTATCGACCGTAGGATGCCGGATTGGCCAGTGGCTGTGCTTGCTGGTGATGTTTGTCAGCGCCACTGCCTTCGTGCTGGTCTGGTCCTACCTCGACCGTCGTCCAGCGGGGTTGGGTACGGCAGCGGCTGGTTTTGTGTGGGGCGGTATTGGGCTGCTGTTCGCGTACGTGTTCGAACGGCCTCGTACCGTCGTCGCCACATTACAATTCATGCTGGCTCGGACCTTGGCATTGCTGGTGCTGGCGACGGGCGCGGCCTATTTGATCGGCCTGCTGTGGGTCAATCCGCAGCAGGACTTTCTGGAGGCTCAATTAAAGGGCGCATCGTGCGGTAAATACACCGGTACCATTGAAAAAGGTTGGGAGCAAATTTGCGCCCGTTCGTATTCAACACAGACACAAACCCCTTGAAACTGGAGTAGCACGCTTGGAGGTTCTCGGCGAACACTCGCAATCGCGCTCAGCAAATCACCCATGCCAAGTTCAAGTGATCAACCTATGAACACTGGGAAGTACCCTCATCTGAAAGTGTTTTTTGCTTTCTGGTTTATGCCCTGATTGGAGGGCGGTTTTTTGTGTAGGGCCACATCGGGCTGCTGTTCGGGTATTATTCGAACGACCTCGCACCTATTGGGTGTGAATCTTAAAAGAATGAAAATAGGGGGCAGACCGCGATTAATGCATCAATGTATATTGGTGGTCTGACCCCTATTCTTCCTGATTCAAGTTTATCCATTTAGCAACGGCAGGAAAGTCATGACAATAGAAAAGGAAATTCGACAATGAAGTATTGGAACGTATACCGAAAAGGTCTTTACCTAGTCATTCTGTTCAAGCTCACTCTATTAACAGGCTGCGCAGGAATTCCCTACGAAAAGCCCGAAGACCAGATTTCTATCCAGAAGGACCTTTCCATAAAGGCTGAGGATATTGTCATAATGAGTCAGGTAAGTTGGTGCTCCTATCCTTATGGTGACATGGCGCCGTGTCGTCCACAGGATGCACTTGCGGTACAGACGCGAACAAAACTGATATTTGCCAGTTATAGCAGTCAGCACTATAAGCCCGACTTAGAAGTGTTGGCCAGTGACGTCATGTGTGCTCACCTCTACGAGTCCAGAGATACGTCACCGAATTTCTATTTATTCACCAAAGATTATGCGCTGCAGATTTGGCCAATGGATGCGCATAGTAAACCGGATATGAAGAAAAAAAAGCTCATGCTCGATGCCATGGTGCCGCAAGGGAAAAAAGCATACGTGGGGCCAGAGGGTAATTTTGTGACAGCCACCGGGCGGACCAGCGAGGCAATTTATGTCTCGCGCTATCCCAGCATCGTATATACGAGCCATCCGGAAATATTGCAGCTGGTCAATCCATGTGGTCAGTAGTTCAAACTAGAAAATAGGCGGATTTATTCAATTGAAATGCTTGTTATTTAAGCGTGAGTAAAGGGGGCGGATTTATCTAGTTGATTTATTTGGTTGTACTACTCACGCACAAAGCGGGCGACACTACGGCCGGACTATAAGCCCCTCACCCAAAACCGCGCAAGGCATCAGAGTAGTGGCATAATGCCTTGTCTCGCGCCATACAACGCCGACAGGCTGGCCACGACCCAATGCATCAATGATAAGACCCGCTACCCACAAGGAAGAAATACATGATCAAGTTGTTCTGCAAAGCCGCTGTCGTTCTGTCCCTGGCCACCCTGTTTGGCTGTTCTTCGACGCCTTCTGTAGAGAAGATGCAGGCTGACGTCGCGAGCTATTCGTTGCCCAAGGCCGCCGTGGCCGATAAAGGCCTGGTGTATGTCGTGCGCCCGAGCAACGTCGGGATGCTGGTACGGTTCAACGTGTTCCTGGATGACAAGGAAGCCGACTCGGAGATGGGTTACAACCGCGGTAACCAGTACATCTATTTTTTCGTGACGCCGGGCAAGCACGTGATCAGCTCCAAGGCTGAAAACTGGGCGGACATGCCAATCGACGTCAAAGCCGGTGAGGTGGTTTACCTCAAGCAGGAAGTTGAAATGGGCTTCGCCGTGGCGCGCAACAGTCTCAAAGTGCTGAGCGACCTGGAAGGCCGTTATCTGGTCAAGGATGCGTCCTTGGGTACCCTTGTCAAAGAAAACAAATAAATTAACGCATTTGGCGCCGGCCGAAGCCCAAGGCTCTGCTGGCCCCGCTATTCACCTGTGAACATTAAAGGACTGATGTGAAAAATCTCCTCTTCATCCTCCTCACCACTCTCATCCTCGGCGGTTGTGTCAGCCACCCCCTCACCCCCGAAAACCGTGCGCAGATCAAGACCGTCAAAGTCCTGCCCGTGAAGTGGGAAAAGAACATGGTGTACTTCGGCCGTGAGCAAGCGTGGAGCGCGGCCCTGGGGGCTGGGGTTGGTGCGGGCGTCGGCATGGCCAGCGGTGCGTCCAAGGTGGGCACTGCAGCGTTGAGCGGCGCCGGGTTTGCCGCCGGCATGAAGCTTGGGCAGTTGGCTGAGATGCCGACGCCGGTGGCCATTTTGAAGGTGATGGAGGCAGAAAAAATCGATCTGGGCGTGCTGCTCAAACAGGGCTTTATCGACGCGCTGGGCAAGACCTCAACGCTCAAGGTGGTGGGCGACGATGAACCCGCCGATGCGCAGATCCAGCTGACCGTGGCCGAGTGGGGCTTTCGCCTGACTCAAGGTTTCAGCAGCGTGATTTATCCCACCCTCAATGTCCTGGCGCAGATGAATCGCGGCGATGAAATGGTCTGGCGCACCAGCGAGGCGGTCACGCCGTTCAATGGCCAGAATGTCTACGGCTACACGCCGCTCACCTACCGCACAGACCCTGAGGCGCTGCGCCGCGCGCTCACCGGTATCACGCAGATTTCCGGGCGTTATCTGGTGCAAGAGCTTAAGTAGGCAGTCGCCGGATAAAGGACCTTTGATGAAACCCGCAAAATTCTCCCTCCAGGCCTTCCTGATGGCCTGTCTCATACCCGGCTGGGGCCTGGTGTATGTAGGCCGCCTTCAGTGGGGCATGCGGGTCGCCGCGTTGTTACTGGGCGGGGTCGCGCTGATGGGCGCCTTGGGGTGGATCACCACACCGCTTGGGCTGTATGCCTTCTTCGCGTTCGTCATTACGGTCAAGCTGACTTCCGCCATCGTGTCCGCCGTATTGGCCCGTCGCTACAGCGGCGCGCCCAATGTGCCGCGTAAACGTGTTCATGCTCTCTACGTCGGCGGCGTGCTGATCCTCGTGCTGATGCTGGATGTCTTTCGGGTGCCGTTGCTGGGCTTCAAGAACTATTACATTCCGTCGGGCTCGATGGTTCCGACGCTGTCCATTGGCGACTACATCATCGCCGACCTGCAAGTCGGCGCGCCGCAGGTGGGGGATCTGGTGGTGTATCGCTGGAACGGCACCGAAGCGGTCAAACGGGTGGCGGGTGTTGCGGGGGATACGTTAGCCATCGTGAACGGTGAGCTGATTCATAACGGTGAAAACCTTGGGCTGTTTCACGCACCGGCCGACCGGGTGAAAGGGCCGCAATCGCAGGCAATGGCGCCGATCAAGGTCGAGCCGGGTCATGTCTTTTTACTGGGCGACAATCGCAACAACAGCAACGACAGCCGCTTCATGGGCCAGGTTGCGGTGGAGGACGTAGTGGGCAAGGTCACCGGCATCTGGTTCTCGAAAGAGCGCGCGCGCATTGGGACGACTTTTCCATGAAGTTTTCGAGTATGGGTTGCCGAGTGGTGCAGTGGCTGTGCCTGCTGGTGATGTTCGCCAGCGCCGGTGCGTTCATGCTGGCCTGGGTCTACCTGGATCGCAGTTCGTCGGTAGTGGGCACGGCGGCAGCGGGCTTTGTGTGGTGCGGCGTCGGGCTGTTGTTCGCGTTTGTGTTCGAGCGGTCTCGAACCGGGCGGGTAACGCTGCGGTTCATGGCCAGCCGGCTTGCGGCGGTGGTGCTGCTCGCGGCGGCGGCCGCCTATCTGGTTGGCGTGTTGTGGGTTGAGCCTGGGCGCCATTACGCCGGGATGTAAACCGCACGGCAAACGCCCTTACCTCATCACCGTGTGACCGACCGCACAACTTTCCGACACAGTCCTGAACCTTTTCGTACATTTGAAGGTCTTTACCGCGCCCACCCACGCGCGGTCGGGCTGCATGGACTGCAGCGTTTTCAAAGACATTAAGGATTGATGTGAGCTTTTCCCCCCTTTATTCCCTTCTTCGCCACTGCCTTGTGCGGTGCTAAGGCGCGCGCCTGCGCGTTCGGCAAACGCGCCGAGGGCATGCATCCGGGACCTTTGATCCCGTCGTTCGATACACCTACTGCCGCCGGGCCTGTTGGCGGCTTTGACCTGTAGTTCATGGAGTTTGAAATGACGCGTAAGCCGTTCCAGAAAAGTCTGTTGGCAATCATGGTTGGCGCAATCAGCACGCAGGTGCTGGCGGTGGAAGTTGACCTTGGCGCAGGCAAGACCCAGTTTGTCAGCGAGACCTACAACGAGTCGCTGATCCTCACCGGGCAGACCACGCAGATCACCACGCCGACCCATTCGCCCCCAGCCGGGCTGGGTGTCGCCGATACTCATATCCAGGGTTCGTTGATCAATCGCGCAGATATCACGCTGGAATCACAAGGCAACACTATTCGTGCAATCGCTATCGACCCGATGTTCTGGACGGGCCCCGCCAATTTGAACCCCGGCACTGTCACGGGAGATGTGATTCAGGCGGGCAACGTTCTGATGCGCAACGGCAGTTATGAAGGGCTTGAGATCGGCGCCACCACGATTGGCGGCAGCGTCATCAACTCCGGCACTATCCGCTCGACGCCACCGGTGGGTACTGTAACGACTCCTGGTTACCTGGGCGGCGGTGAAGGCATTTACCTGCATGGCACTACCATTGCGGGTGATGTTTCCAACACCGGTGTGATCGATATGGCCGGCCCGGATGCGATTGGCTTGGTCCTCGACGTCAACAGCGGAACGCCGACTACTATCGGTGGCAAGCTGCTCAACTCGGGTTCGATCACCGCAACAGGCGACGGCGCTTGGGGCGTGGAAGTGGAAACCGCCACCAACCCCCTGCGGATTGAAAACAGCGGACTGATTTCCGCCAATGGCAATGAGGCGAAGGGGCTGACATTTTATGCCGGCACCGTCGATTACATCCTCAACACCGGCACCATTGAAGCCAAGGGCGCATCTGCCAATGCCTTCGACTTCTCCGGCGCCAGCTTTGCGCAAAACAGCGCCACGGGCGCGCGCGGTATCGTCAACCGTGGCCTCATCGCAGCGGACGGCACAGCGATTCAGGTCGATGTGGCCAAGCAGGTCGCGACGTTTGAAATCAACCAACAAGCCGGCGAAATCCGCAGCAACTCCGGCACCGCCATCGACGCCGCCAACCTCGCTGCCCTGAACTGGACTGGCGGCAATATCGTCGGCGACCTGCTCAACCTCAACGCGGTCAACATCGACGGCCAGGCCAACTTCAGCGGCAAGCGCATCATCGCCCCCGTCTCGGTCAATTCCGGCTCGCTGAACCTCGCTGCCCCAGGTACCGCCATCACCGGCAACCTCAACGTCGCCAGCGGCGCGGGCATCGATATGCACCTGTCCGACAGCGTCGTGCCGACCACGCCATACCTCACCGTCAACGGCGTCGCCCGCTTTGCGCCGTCGTCGAAGCTGACGGTCAGCGCTCAACCGGGCGATTTCGCGCGCACTCACAACGGCACCCAATACACCCTGCTGCAAGCCACCAGCGTGCAAAACAATGGGCTGTCCGTGGCCAGTTCTTCGTCGTTGCTCAACGTGCTCAGCTACTCGGCCGATGCGCAAACGGTCAAGGCCGTGGTGGCGGTCAAGGACAACCAGCAAGTGCAGCAGGACCTGGCCGCTGTGGGCGCCAGTGCGGCGTCGGCCACGGCGGTCAACACGTTCAAGAACGGCGTACTCGGCCAGCTCGGCCAGGACGACCAAGTGTTTAAGGCCCTGGCCAACGCCGGCACCGCGCAGCAATTGGCGCAGGTGGGTGACCAGCTCAAGCCGGACGTCAACCGCGGCGCCCTCGATGTGGCGTTGTCCGGTCAAACCGTGGTCAACGGTGCAATCTTCAACCGCCTCACCGACCAGCGTGAAAGCCATCAGGTCGGCGGCGTGTGGGTGCAGGGCCTGAGCAGCAACATGGACCAGGATGGCCGTGGCGGCGATAACGGCTACTCGGCCAACAGCAGCGGCATGGCGGTCGGCGTGGATGGCCGTATGAACGACACCACAATCCTGGGCGTGGCGTACAGCTACCTCAATTCCAACCTCCACTCCGACCTGGGCAACAAGACCGACGTCGAAGGCCACGCGCTGTCGCTGTACGGTAACTGGTCGCTGCAAAACTGGTTCGCCGACGCCAGCCTCAGCTATGGCCACAACGACAACGACAGCAAGCGCCACATCGCCGGCACCACCGCCAAGGGCAGCTATGACAGCAATGTGTTGTCGGCCAGTGTGATCGGCGGCTACAGCTTCAAGCCGTCGCAGGCAGTGGTGATCGAGCCGCGTGTGGCTGCGCGTTATTCCAACGTGCGCATGGATGGCTACGACGAGAAAGGTTCATCGGCCTCCCTCAGCACTCGTTCGCAGCGTTACGAAGTGGGCGAGCTGGGCGCCGGCGTACGCCTGGCCGGCCACCTGCCGATGGGCGCGGGCAGCCTGCAGCCGGAAGCGACCTTGATGGCCTACCACGACCTGATGGGCGATCGCGTGGCGCAAACCTCCAGCTTCGTGGCCGGCGGTTCGGCGTTTACCGTGACCGGTGCGTCGGTGGCGCGTGACAGCTATGAGGCCAGCGTCGGCGTGAACTACCAAGTGTCGGACTTCACCGTCGGCGCCAGCTACACCCGCCAGGCGCGCAGTGGGTTTGATGCCGATGGCGTGATGCTCAAGGCGCGCTACGCCTTTTAACTGCGAGGAGCGAGCAAGCTCGCTCCTAAGCTTTTTTGGATTCAAGGAGCTTTCAATGAAACTGCATCGTCTGTTCATATCGCTCGCTGCGCTGGCGACCTGCACCAGCAGCTTCGCCGCAGCACCGGCCCTGCAAGGTTTCCTCGCGTGCGACCAGAACTCCCTGGCGGTGGTGAACCAGCCAGGCCTCAAGGAGCGTGTGCCCCATGGGCTGGAGAGCGGCAAGCTCACCTTCAGCGGCGGCACCAAGACCGATATGGGCCAACGCTGGATGTTCGATACGCCGCTGACACTCGACGGCATAACCCTGACCGGCTTTTTCTCCGAAGACCAGGACCTGATGGGCTCGCGCATCATCGGTTGGGGCTTCTACACCGAGCAGGCGCCCGACGCACTTTACGCACAGCTGAGCAAAGCGCCGGGCACCGAACTGGAGAAGGCCAACGGGATCTATGCCCGCCCGCAGATCTGGTCGCATAAGCAATCGGCCTGGGTGCCGGAGGGCGGCGACACCGCGGGCAAGCTGGTTACCGATACGGCCGAACGGATCCTGATGGTCGAACCCGCGCCCGGTGACCTGGCCAAGACCAGCAAAGGCATGATCACCTGTTCCGTGCAGGGCGCGGTCAACGAGGCCATGCTTAAGGCCTCTCGGCCGGACCTGATCAAGTGAGCTGAGGTCGGTAACCAAACCGCAGGCATGTTCAATGCCTGCGGTGTTCTCTGTTTATTCGCGAGCCAGCTCACTCCTGCACGAAACATCTTGAGAACCCCCCTCAACTCCGTAAAATGCCGCCACTGTTTAAAGCACGATACTTTTCAGGGACGAATTCAGACATGCGCGCATTTGCCGTGTTCCTCGCCGTCTGCCTCCTGGCGGGCTGCGCCTCCAAGCCGGATTACTACATCTCGCCGGCGCCGGTGACCATTCCCAAAACCGCCACGTATTGGCTCGACACCTTCGATGTGGAGGTGGTGGGCAAGAACGAACGCTTCCTGCCCGATGACAAAGTGCGCCAGCAACTGGGCGTCGATCTGGTCGACCGTCTGCTCAAGGCCAAGCGCTACGCCACCAGCAAAGACAAAGCCGATTACCTGCTGGATGTGAACGTGGTCTACACCCGTCGCATTCAAGACTCCAAGGGCGGTTTCATCACGACCATCGTTGACGACAACACCATCCTCGCCAGTGTCGACTTCAACTACCAGGTGAAGGTCAAGAAGGCCGGTGCCGAGGTGCTGCATTTTTCCCAGGTGCGCGAGGGGCTGATGCCGCGCGGATACCAAGGTGACTGGCAGAACATGAAGACCTTGGCCGGGGTGTTGACCAACACGGGCAACTCCAGCGTCGAGACGTTCTATACCGGTTTATTGAGCCGTTTCATTGTCGATGACCTGCGCGACATTCCGTCCCGCTAGCGTTATCGGTTGCACCCGATTTTCCACTTAGGAGCACCTTGTGAAAACACTCTGCAAAACCCTGCTGTCCGGCCTCACCGCCGCAGCGCTGCTGACCGTGGCCGGTTGCGCCACCGAAAGCAACCGCGCGATGCCGGTGGAACAAGTCGCCAGCGCCAACGTCGCCTATTCCGGCGTGCGTGTGCCGATTGCCGTGGGCAAGTTCGACAACCGCTCCAGCTACATGCGCGGCATCTTCTCCGACGGCGTCGACCGTCTCGGCGGCCAGGCCAAGACCATCCTCATCACCCACTTGCAGCAGACCAACCGCTTCAGCGTGCTGGACCGCGACAACATGGGCGAAATTTCCCAGGAAGCCAAAATCAAAGGCACCGTGCAGAAGCTCAAGGGCGCGGACTATGTAGTGACCGGCGATGTGACCGAGTTCGGCCGCAAAGAAACCGGCGACCGCCAGCTGTTCGGCATCCTCGGCCGTGGCAAGACCCAGGTGGCTTACGCCAAAGTCGCGTTGAATATCGTCAACATCAACACCTCCGAAGTGGTGTATTCCACCCAGGGCGCCGGTGAGTACGCACTGTCCAACCGTGAAGTGGTCGGCTTCGGCGGCACCGCCAGCTACGACTCCACCCTCAATGGCAAGGTCCTGGACCTGGCCATGCGCGAAGCGATCAATCGCCTGGTCGACGGCATCAACGCCGGTGCCTGGAACCCGCGCAACTGATCAGCAGCACCTCAAGGAGCAGTACACGGATGAGCAAGGCAGTTAAGTCAGCGCTGATGCTGGCAGCAATCGCAGCGGTCGCCGGGTGCCAGACGGCGCCCCAACCCCTGTATCAATGGGAAAGCTACCAGCCGCAGGTCTACGAATACTTCAAGGGCGAGCCCAAGGAAGCACAGGTGGAAGCACTGGAGCGCGACCTGCAGAAGATCAACGCCAGTGGCCGCAAGGCGCCGCCGGGTTACCACGCCCACCTGGGCATGCTGTACCTGAGCATGGGCAAGGATGACCAGATGGTGCAGGAGTTTCGCACCGAGAAGGCGCTGTTCCCCGAATCCGCCGCCTACATGGACTTTCTGCTGAAAAACGCCAAGACCGGAGTCGCGACTAAATGAGCCTGTTAAAACTCACCGGCGCCCTGCTGGCCCTGGCCTTGCTCGGCGGTTGCGCGGCCCCCAAGACCGTCGATTACTCGGCGTATAAACAAGCGCGGCCCAAGTCAATCCTGGTGCTGCCGCCGCTCAATGAGTCGCCGGAAGTGCAGGCGTCCTACAGCCTGGTGTCGCAGGTGACGTACCCGCTGGCCGAAGCTGGCTACTACGTGCTGCCGATTGCTCTGGTGGACGAAACCTTCCGCCAGAACGGCCTGACCACCGCCAACGATATCCAGGCAGTGCCGCCGACCAAGCTGCATGACATCTTCGGCGCGGACGCGGCGTTGTACATCACCGTCACCGAGTACGGCACCAAGTACATGCTGATCTCCAGCGACACCGCCGTGACCGCTTCGGCCAAACTGGTGGACCTGCGCACCGGCACCACCCTGTGGACCGGCACCGCACGCGCTTCCAGCGAAGAAGGCAACAACAACAGCGGTGGTCTGATCGGCATGCTGATCACCGCGGCGGTCAAGCAGGTGATCAACAGCTCTACCGACGCCGCGCACCCGATTGCCGGTATCACCAGCGCGCGCCTGCTGTCGCCGGGGCAACGAGCGGGGATTCTGTATGGTCCGCGCAACCCCAAGTACGGCACGGACTGACCCGGCGCGTCAGGTCGGCCTGCTGGAAGGACGTTGCAGGGCCTCGCGGTGACTTTGGATCAGGTCGATGGGTGTGGCATGACCCAGGGATTCGCGGCGCCCGTCCACCGTGCCGATAATCGAGCCGTTGTGCAGCGCGACGATTTCGCCGGTCTCGACGCTGATCAGCGGTGAGCCGGAGGTGCCGGGAACCTTAAAGGCATCATGGTAGAACGAGGTTTGCCCGACGCTGTCCTGGTGGTAGGCCTTGAGCGTGGTCGGCTGGCCGCTGGCGTTCAGGAATGAGATGCCAAGGGACGCCTGGCCGTGGTTGGGCATGAAGATCTTCTGCCCCGGCAGGGCGCTGTGGTTTGTCGCCAGCCTGAGCGGCGTGAACTGGCGGGCCAGCGCGGTTTTTGCCTCGGCGGGCAGGTCCACGCGCAGTGTTGCGTAATCCAGCCGCGCGTCGCTGCTTTGGGGCGTGACGCTCAGCGGCACCTTGCGCGCCACCTTTAGCCGACCACTGCTGTCTTCCTCGCAGCCTAACCAGAGTTCCAGCCTGCTGCCCTTGGCGAGTGCCGCGTGCACGTGCTGATTGGTCAGCACGCTGTTGCCACCATCGATCAGCGACCCCGTGCCCAGCGAGCGCTGATGCACGCGCTCGTACCCCCATGAGTCACGCATCACACTCACCTCGCGCAGGCTGCCCACGGCCTTCGCGGACATGTGCATGGGCGTGCCTTTGAGGGCGGCGCTGGGTACGTTCTGTGACGCAATCGCCAATGCAGGGGCAGGGGCGGGTGCCTGCGGAATCAGTGGCATAGGCGTCGCGGGAGCCCGCGCTGTATGGCTGATCACGTCCCCAGGCTTGATTGCCCCGTGGCTCGTGATCAGCAGGTC
Source organism: Pseudomonas sp. lyk4-R2A-8 (assembly GCF_030209095.1). Taxonomy (NCBI): domain Bacteria; kingdom Pseudomonadati; phylum Pseudomonadota; class Gammaproteobacteria; order Pseudomonadales; family Pseudomonadaceae; genus Pseudomonas; species Pseudomonas sp. lyk4-R2A-8. The sequence goes on along the minus strand of NZ_JARVSS010000019.1, from coordinate 50,806 downwards.
GGCCTGCGCGGAACCGTCCAGGTCAATGGCCAGGCTGTGCAGGCGGGTCTGCGGGTTGTAGTCGATTACCGCTTCGCCGGCACGGCCGCTGAAGCGCCAGACAAACGTCAGGCCGTTGACGTTGGCGTTTTTCAATGCGGCGGACACGTCGAGTGTGTCCTGGCCGCTCTTGAAATCCATGATCAGGTCCGGCCGCTGCACCGTGGAATCGCTGGCGTGGGTGTAGACAAACGTGTTGCGGCCACGCCCACCGGTCAGCGTGTCGGCGCCCCGGCCGCCGGTGAGGCGGTTGTCCACATGGTTGCCGATCAGATGGTCGTCGCCTGCGCCGCCGCTGGCGTTTTCCAGGGTCACGCCCTTGGCGATCGACACATTGCCCTGCATGCCGCCGACATCGGAAAAATGCTCCGCCCGCAGGTCGATGATCTGGTCGTGATGGAAGCCGGAGAAGTCCAACGTATCGTTGCCACCCGCGTCCCATACACAAAACAACGGCGCGTCGGCTGCTGAGTGAAGGCTGAGAAAGTCGCGCCCGGAATTGGAGTTGAAGCCGTAGACCGTGTCGGTGTCGCGGGTAGTGAGATTGGCGCCGTAGCGCTTCTGAATGGCGCTGATGTCATCCATCATCGGTGCGCTGGGATAGTAGGTTTGCTGGTTCTTTCGGTGACCGTGCCCTCGGTGGCCTTCCCACCAATAGCTCATGACGCTATAGGCGCGAGTGTCCTCGGCATAACGGGCGTGCTGGGCGTAACTGCCGCTGTTGTTGTAGTGACCAGGATGGGCGAGGCCGAGGGTGTGGCCGATTTCATGAGTCAATAAATGTTGACTGAAACTGCCGTGTGAAAAAGGCCGGTTCTTGCCGTCCGATGCGAACCAGGCATGTGCACCTTCGAGCGCGCCTGGGGGGTAGGACGCATACGCCGACAAGCCGCTGTCGGCAATATTTCCAAGCACCAGGTGCCCTTCGGCATCGGCTGCCTTTTCGGTGAACGACAGTCGCGCCACATCGGCCCACGCTTGCATGGACAGCCTGGCCTGCTGCTTTTGAACGGTACTGAACTCATTGGCGCCGGCGGGCGTGCGGTGGTTGGCTTGCGAGGGGGTAAAGAATCGGTAGGACAGGCGGGTGGTGCCATCCAGATTACTGTCGCTCCAATGCCGGCCCATGCGCAGCAGTTGGTCAGCGGCTTGATCGGTGCTGTAGGAGGGTTTGCGCGGTGTGGCAGACGGCGAGGCATCGCCAGCATAGTCAACCGAGCGTGCGGTCCTCTGGCTTATATACGTCATGTTGTCGGTTCCGGTTGATAAGGCTCCCTGTTGTTCGCAAACGTCTGATAGGGAGCGGGGCTTCCGATAGGTGGTCTTGGGATAATCCTGGTTCACGTCGCGTGTTTAACCAAGTGTGAGTGGAGGCTTACGTCGCCGGTTCTGCGATTTAACCCGAACCCCTTATGACGTGCGTCTGACCTTGTGAACGGATCATTCACACTTGAGGTTCAGCCCATGTCCCGTCCTTCGCTATTCCTGCGTCCTGCTACCCAAGGCTTTGTCGTTACCCTGATGGTGGCGCTCACCGGTTGTGGAGTGCCGTCCTCCCAGGATGTGACGCCACCCGCCGACACGGGCCCGGTCTCGCGGTTGGAAGCCGACACCGTGCAAGGCGCACTGAGCAAGCCCATGCCGATGCCGGCGCCGATGCCCGCCCGCCTGGCGATGCAGGAATCGAAGGTGATGGACTACCGCAGCGAACCCCGTGAGCACTACGCCAACCTGGCGGATAACCCGGTGCACCGCGTGGCTGAAACGCCGGTGTCCACGTTCAGCGCCGATGTCGATACCGGCAGCTACGCCAACGTACGGCGTTTCCTCAATCAAGGCAGCCTGCCGCCCGAAGGTGCCGTGCGACTGGAGGAAATGGTCAATTACTTCCCCTATCACTATGCGCTGCCTACCGATGGCTCACCGTTCGGTGTGACCACCGAAGTCGCCGCCACCCCGTGGAACCCGCACACCCAGTTACTGCGTATCGGCATCAAGGCTAGCGACCGCGCCGTGGCGCAGCTGGCCCCGGCCAACCTGGTGTTCCTGGTGGATGTGTCCGGCTCTATGGACCGTCGCGAAGGCTTGCCGCTGGTGCAAAGCACCTTGAAATTGCTGGTCGATCAATTGCGCGAGCAGGACCGCGTGTCGCTGGTGGTCTACGCCGGCGAGTCCCGCGTGGTGCTCAAGCCTACGTCCGGGCGCGACAAGGCTACGATCCGCACCGCCATCGACCAGCTCACCGCCGGTGGCGCCACGGCCGGCGCATCCGGTATCGAACTGGCCTACCAGATGGCCCGCGAAGGCTTTATCGACAACGGCATCAACCGCATCCTGCTGGCCACCGACGGTGACTTCAACGTCGGCGTCAGCGACTTCGACAGCCTCAAGCAGATGGCCGTGCAGCAGCGAAAAAGCGGTGTGTCCCTCACGACCTTGGGCTTTGGCGTGGACAACTACAACGAGCACCTGATGGAGCAACTGGCCGATGCCGGCGATGGTAACTACGCCTACATCGACACCTTGCGTGAAGCGCGCAAGGTGCTGGTGGACCAGCTCAGCTCGACCCTGGCGGTGGTCGCGCGGGATGTGAAATTGCAGGTGGAATTCAACCCGGCGCGGGTCAGTGAATATCGCCTGCTCGGCTACGAAAATCGTGCCCTGAAGCGTGAGGATTTCAACAACGACAAAGTGGACGCGGGAGAGATCGGCGCCGGCCATACGCTCACCGCGTTGTACGAAATTGTGCCCAAGGGTGAGAAAGGCTGGTTGGAACCGCTACGCTATGCCGGCGCGCCTGCGGCCGAGGGGCAAGCCGATGAACTGGCGATGCTGCGCGTGCGCTACAAGCCTGCCGCAGGTGGCGATAGCCGCTTGATCGAACGGCCAATCCCTGGCCAAACCACCCAGGGCAGCGACGATTTGCGCTTTGCGGCGGCAGTGGCTGCGTTCGCCCAGCAACTCAAGGGCGATGGCCGCTACACTGGCGGCATGACGTTGAAAGACACCGCCGCACTGGCCCGCTCGGCGCGGGGCGACGACCCGTTCGGCCTGCGCAACGAGTTCGTGCAACTGGTGGAGTTGGCCCAAAGCCTCAAGCCCTGAGCTCGAACACAACATATTTGTTACTGATACACCGCCATCGGGAGCAAGCTCCCTCCTACCTTTGAACCGCGTTAACTTTACAAAAGGAGTGCGCCCCCTACATGGCTGTTCCAGATGACCCCTCCAGCGACGAAGCGCTGCTGGCCCGCTACCGAGCCGGTGACGCCGCTGCGTTCGAAGTCTTGTACGCCCGGCATCGCCAAGGCCTGTATCGCTTCCTCGTGTCCCTGAGCAACAAGGCCGAGTTGGCCGAGGAAATCTACCAGGACACCTGGCTCAGCCTGATCCGCAGCGCCACTTCGCCACAAGGCCGGGCGAGCTTTCGCACGTGGCTGTTCCAGATTGCGCGCAACCGCCTGATCGACCACTGGCGCAAGCACGGCATCCACAACCCGCTGCACGACAGCTACGATGAGCAACTGCATGCCCAGCCCGACCACGGCCCCGGCCCCGAGCAGCAGTTGAGCCTGAGCCGCGACCAGGCGCGTCTCGACGCGGCCCTGCAAGACTTGCCCGAGGACCAGCGCGAAGTGTTCCTGCTGCGCCTGCATGGCGACCTCGAAGTACCGCAAATCGCCGCGCTCACTCAAACCCCGCTGGAAACCGTAAAAAGTCGCTTGCGCTACGCCCAGCAGAAACTGCGTCGCCTGCTGGCTGAGGAGGTACCTGTATGACTGACCCCCGACACACACCTGACGACCAACTGCTCCAGCATTTTCGTCAACACGTCACCGGCGAGCCGCCCGCGTCCCTCGATGCCTTCATCCTCAACGCCGCCCGCCGCGAGGCCCCGACGCCGCAACCGAACCTGTGGCAACGCTGGCTGCAGGCCTGCCAACGACCACGCTGGCAAATGGCGTTCGCCACGGTTGCCGGTGTTGCGCTGATGATCGGCGTGGTCATGCGCTCGCCGGTGCCGCAACCCGAAGTGTCCCCCGCGACGTTCTCGGCGCTCCACGACCAAGCTCCACCTCCGGCACCCGCTCCTGCGCCGATGGCACGTATGGCTGTAGCACCCAAGGCCGAGAGTGCCCAGGCCGAAATCACCGGCTCGCTGGCCCAGGCCCCAGCGGCCAAACCGTTGAGCAAGCGCGCGCCGCCGGCGTTGCCGACATTGGAGCAAGGGTTGCAGGAAATTGTGAACCTGCGCGCAGCAGGCCAAACCCGAGCGGCGGATGAAAAACTCCTGGCGCTGCACCAGCGCTTTCCCCAGGAGGATTTGCCGGCGCGGTTGGAGATGATGCGCAAGCATTGATTCGGTCCTTGGAGCCTCTGCAAACCTGAGAGGCTCTTTGTATCTTGGGTTTGCAATACCTAGCTGTTTGGCTAGTAAGTGCAATTTAAGACTGGAAAATACTTAAGTCTGGCGCCATTGTTTTGAACTGATCAATTCAGCAAATCGGTGAGTGATGGATTACGCCACCCTTGAAAGTTTGCGCAAGCATCATCCGGCCTGGCGCCTCTTGTGTTCGGATCATGGTCCGTTGGTGGCAAGTTTTTTACACCGTGTGTTTGTCGCGCCTAACGTTCGAATCATTTCAGCCGCCGATCTGGCCGAGGCTCTGGAGGATGAGCTGTTTGCCCTGCGTAGGCAGATCGAAGACGAGGTTTTCCCCAAACCTGCGTTGCAGTATCTCAACGAATGGGCGAGTCCGGAAAAGGGCTGGCTGCGCAAGTTTTATCGTCAGGACGACGATGAACCGCAGTTCGACCTCACGCCGTCTACCGAGAAAGCCATTGCCTGGTTGGCGACCCTCGCCGAGCGGGGCTTCGTCGGAACCGAATCACGTTTGCTGACGCTATTCGAGCTGCTCAAACAGATGAGCGAAGGCACTGAAACAGACCCGGCCAAACGCGTCGCCGAACTACGAAAACGCCGGGACGAACTGGACGCTGAAATTGCGCAGATCGTCGGTGGCAATGTGCCGTTGCTGAACGATACCGCCCTGAAAGATCGCTTCCAGCAGTTCACCCAGTTGTCGCGAGAGTTGCTCGCTGACTTTCGTGAGGTCGAACATAATTTTCGTCTGCTTGACCGGCGTGTGCGAGAGCGGATCGCCCTATGGGAAGGTGCCAAGGGGGCCCTGCTGGAACAGATCATGGGCGAGCGCGATGCCATTTCCGACTCGGACCAGGGCCGTAGTTTCAGAGCGTTCTGGGGCTTTTTGATGTCCAGCCAGCGGCAGGAGGAACTGACGCAGATGCTTGATCATGTGCTGGCCTTGGCGCCGGTCATGGAGCTCAAGCCGGATATTCGCACTCGCCGCGTTCACTACGATTGGCTTGAAGCTGGTGAGCATACCCAGCGCATGGTGGCTCAACTTTCCCAGCAGTTGCGACGGTTTCTGGATGATCAGGTCTGGCTGGAAAATCGACGGATCATGGACATCTTGCGTGGTGTGGAGGCCAAGGCGTTGTGGGCACGTGACCAACCGCCTGCTGGTCACTTCATGGACATGGATGACGTGGCTGCGCATATCGAATTGCCCATGGAGCGGCCCCTGCATACGTTGACTGTCAAACCTGACTTCGCCGGCCTGGTTGTCCAGGCGGGAGACGACGATGTGGATGTCAGCGCCCTGTACAACGAACAGGCCGTCGACCTGCTTCGTCTGGCAAGCCATATCCGGCAAGCGCTGCAGACCCGCTCGCAAGTCACCCTGTATGACTTGATCGACTTGCAACCCCTGCAGCAAGGGTTGGCCGAGTTGGTGGCATATCTCCATCTTGGCAGTGAAACCTTTACGACTGTGATCGACGACAGCCTCTACGAGCCGATCATCTGGAACGCGATGACTCGTGATGGCGGTTACGTAAGAAAGCAGGCGCGCCTGGCGCGAATAATTTTTGTGAGGGAAGGATGAGCGAAGAGCAACCCGCGCCGGCGGCGACTATGGATGTCGCGGCGGCGGATCTGTCCACACTGTTGGTTTCGCTGCTCAAAGGGGTGATTTACCGGGAAGGTAATGAGCGTTTGTGGGGCGCGCTACTCAACTTGCAAGTGCGTGTGCGTGACTACGTGACGGTACTGGGCCTTGAGTTGATGTTGGATGAAGCCGAAGGTTATGTTTTTCTGCGCAGCCGTCCCGAGCAGGACGTCGGCGAAGCCAGCGTACAGATTCCGCGTCTCGTCGCGCGCCGACCCTTGTCATTTCCGGTCAGTTTGCTGCTGGCCCTGCTGCGCAAAAAATTAGCGGAGTTCGATGCTGGCGGCGGTGAGACTCGGCTGGTACTGACGCGCGATGAGATTGTGGAGTTGGTTCGCGTATTTCTGCCTGCCAGCAGCAATGAAGTTAAGTTGGTCGACCAGATTGATGCGCAAATTGCCAAGGTAATCGACCTGGGTTTTCTGCGCCGGCTCAAAAGCAGTGGCGGTCCAATGAGTTTCGAAGTGCGCCGTATCCTGAAGGCATTTGTGGATGCTCAATGGTTATCTGATTTTGACAGCCGGCTGGCTGAATACCGGGTCCGTCTAGGTGGAGACGAAGACGCTTCACTTGATACTGAGCAGGAGAAGGATCATGAGTGATGCATCGCTCCCGGAGTTGGACTTTATCGGCGACGACAGCCTGTCTGGCTTTCGTCTCAAACGCCTGGAAATCTTCAACTGGGGCACCTTTGATCAAAAGGTCTGGACACTGCTGCCGGAGGGTAAAAACAGTCTGCTGACGGGGGACATCGGTTCCGGTAAATCCACTTTGGTGGATGCGATCACTACATTGCTGGTTCCCACCCAGCGCATCGCCTATAACAAGGCTGCCGGGGCAGAGAATAAGGAGCGAGGTCTGCGCTCCTACGTGTTGGGGCATTACAAGTCTGAACGCAGTGAAGTCACGGGTACGGCAAAACCTGTAGCTCTTCGCGACCACAGCAGTTACTCGGTGATTTTGGGTGTATTTCATAACGCAGGCTACGATCAGACGATAACCCTGGCCCAGGTGTTCTGGATGAAAGAAGGGCAAGGGCAGCCGGAGCGCTTTTATGTCGGCGCTGAGCGCGACCTGAGTATTACTGATGACTTTGCCGATTTCGGTTCGGATATTCCGCAGTTACGCAAGCGACTGCGAAATGCGGGTGCAGATGTCCAGGACAGTTTTGCAAAGTACGGTGCGTGGTTTCGGCGACGCCTGGGTATTGATAATGAACAGGCAATGGAGTTGTTTCATCAAACGGTTTCGATGAAGTCGGTTGGCAACCTGACTGAATTTGTCCGCAACCACATGCTTGAACCGTTTGATGCCGCTGTACGCATTAATGCCTTGATTTCCCACTTCGATGACTTGAGTCGTGCCCATGAAGCGGTTTTAAAGGCCAAGCATCAGCGGCTTTTGCTGGAGCCTTTGGTGGCCGACTGCGACAAGCACCACGACCTGGTTGGTGAGCAGGAGCGTTTGCGCGACTGCCGCGAGTCCCTCAAGGCCTGGTTCTCGGAGCTCAAACTCGGTTTGTTGGACCGACGTCTGGAGCTGTTGACTAATGATCAGCAGCGACTGTCCTCTCAAAAGAAGCGTCGGCTTGAGCTGCGAGATCGCCAGCGATTGGAGGTAGACGCTCTTAAACGCGCGGTGGCCGAGCAGGGCGGAGACCGCCTGGATCAATTGGCCAGTGAAATACGTAAACAGGATGATGAGCGTGAAAGGCGCCAGCAACGCTTCCGGCGTCATGCGGAGCTTCTCAATGCGGTAGGCGCTTCCCCGGTGCGCGACGAAATGGAGTTTGTGCGCCTGGGACTGCAATTAGGGGTACGTCGCGAACAGTCAGGCTCCGAGGAGGCCGAGCTGCAAAACCAGCTTACCGAATGGTCTGTGTCGCTGCTTCAAGGGCGGCGTGAGCATGACGCGCTCGTTAGCGAAATAGCCAGCCTTAAGGCGCGCCGCAGTAATATTCCGCTCGCTCAGATCAAGCTGCGCGCCGCGATGTGCCAGGCACTTGAGCTTGCCGAAGACCTGATCCCGTTTGTCGGTGAGTTGCTTCAAGTACGTGAAGAACATCGCCCTTGGGAAGGCGCGATTGAGCGTATTCTGCATAGTTTTGGCTTGGCGTTGCTGGTGCCGGATGAACATTACCCCGCGGTGGCAGCCTGGGTGGATCGAACCCACTTGGCGGGGCGTGTGGTGTATTTCCGGGTACGTGCCGCCCGTCAGGCCGAGCCATCGGACCTGCATCCGCAGTCCTTGGTAACAAAAATCAGTGTCAAACCCGACTCACCGTTTTACCACTGGCTGGCCCGTGAACTGAGTTATCGCTTCAACTACGCCTGTTGTGAGACACCGGAGCAGTTTCGGCGTGAGGTCCGCGCCTTGTCTCTATCGGGCCAAGTCAAAGGGACTGGCGAGCGCCATGAAAAGGATGACCGACATCGTCTGGATGATCGTAGCCGCTATGTGCTTGGGTGGAGCAATACGCAGAAGATTACTGCCCTTGAGGTCGCTAAAGATCGCTTGGAAGAACGTCTGGGCGACATAGGCTCAAACATTGCCAACGCTGAAAAGCAGCGTGCCCTTATCCGTCACCAACTGGAATCCCTCGCTGCGCTCAATGAGTTTACCGACTACCGTGAAATCGACTGGGCCGAATGTGCGACGTTGGTAGCGCGTTTGCAAGACGAAAAGTCGCAGCTGGAGGCGGCAAGTGATGCATTACTGGCGTTGGCGGCGCAATTGAAGACCCTGCAAGACGCGTTGCAGGTCACGGAGAATGAAGTATCCCGGCTGGACCAGGAGTTGGGTAACGTAGCGTCAAAATACGAAGCCGCCAGCGCGTTGCATATTGAAACCACCCGCTTGCTTTTGGACATTGAAGCATCCGTTCGTCTGCGTCTGGAGGCGCTACGTGTTCAGGTGTTGGGCGAACGATTGCTGACTGTCGAATCCTGCGACAACGCCGAGCGCGAAGTGCGCGAAGCTTTGCAACGAGAAATGGATGCCGAGGTCAAGGTGCTGGATCGGCTACGAGACAAAATCATTCGGGCCATGGGGGCTTTCAAGGACGCCTACAAACTGGAAACCAGTGAGTTTGACGCCGATCTCAATGCTGTCGATGAGTACCGTAATCTGCTTGACCAGCTCAATCGCGATGATTTGCCGCGTTTTGAACAGCGCTTCAAGGAGCTGCTCAACGTCAATACACTTAATGAAATCGCTAACTTCAACGGACAACTGGCGCGCGAGCGCGAGACCATCAAGGAGCGAATTGCCCGAATCAACGAGTCTCTTGGGCAGATCGACTACAACCCCGGCCGCTACATCGTGCTGGAGTCGCAGTTGAGTCCGGATATCGATGTCCGTGACTTCCAGATGCAATTGCGGGCCTGCACCGAAGGTGCATTGACGGGCTCCGAGGATGCGCAGTACTCGGAAAACAAGTTCCTACAGGTCAAGACCATCATTGATCGTTTTCGTGGGCGAGAAGGGCATGCAGAGCAAGATCGCCGCTGGACCGCCAAAGTCACCGACGTGCGCAACTGGTTCTTGTTTGCCGCCAGCGAGCGCTGGCGTGAGGACGACCGGGAACATGAGCATTATCCGGACTCGGGTGGCAAGTCCGGCGGGCAGAAGGAAAAGCTGGCTTACACCATTCTGGCGGCCAGTCTGGCCTATCAGTTCGGCCTCGAGTGGGGCGCCGTGCGTTCGCGCTCGTTCCGTTTTGTGGTAATCGATGAGGCGTTCGGGCGTGGTTCGGATGAGTCCGCCGAGTATGGCTTGAGGCTGTTCGAGCAACTCAATCTGCAGTTATTGATCGTGACGCCCCTGCAGAAAATTCACATCATTGAGCCCTTTGTTTCCAGTGTCGGCTTTGTGCGCAACGAGGGGGGCAAGGCTTCACAATTGCGTAATTTGTCGATTGAAGAGTATCGGACGAACCGGAACGAGCTTTGAGTATGCAATGGACCACAACGGCCGACTTGAATAAGCAGATACAGCGACTTTGGCTGCGTGGTGACTTGCTGCGACCGCTGGTGACGGGGCAACCCTGGGAGCCACGGCGGCTATCCCTGAAAGGGCCTGAAGCGGTACAGCTCAGTGAGCAGTTTGAAAAGGTTCGCAAGTGGGTTGCAGATCTCAGCGCTATCGTCGGTATCCGCATTCAGTGGCGAGAGGTCAATCATCGTGTCGTAGGCTTGCAACGGTTGCCTGTCGCAGTGTGGGTCGATTCTTTAGAGGCAGCCGTCGTACTGGTTGGCAAGGGCAAAGAGCTCAACGAATTCAAGTCCCTGCTTGATTTAACGCTTCAATGTCAGCCTCTGCTTGTCCCCTGGCTGGAAGCTCGTCCATTACGGGCCATTACCCTTGCACGACAATGGCCGGCCCTGTTGAAAGTTGTAACCTGGATAACCGAGCATCCCAAACCCGGCATCTACCTGCGGCAGGTCGATATCCCAGGTATCCATAGCAAATTTATCGAAGGGCACAAGGGGGTCTTGTGTGAGCTTTTCGATAGAGTCCTGCCCGAGCAGGCCATTGCCTCGCACTACAAGGGCGCTTCACAATTTTCTCTTCGTTACGGTTTTCTCGATAAACCTACGGGGATCCGCTTTCGCGTTCTGGATCAAAAAATGGCCACGCTTCCAGGCTTGACCTGTCCTGACATAACCCTGGACTCAGCCAGTTTTGCTCAGTTGGATATCGCTGTCAGTCGGGTGTTCGTTACAGAGAACGAGACTAACTTCCTGGCATTTCCTTGTGTCGCGTCTGCCATTGTGATCTTTGGCAAGGGCTATGGCTGGGAGGCCTTGGGACGGGCGAGCTGGTTGTCGCGCAGCACAATTTATTACTGGGGGGATATTGATACCCACGGGTTCGCCATTCTTGATCAATTGCGGCGCAGATTTGGGCACGTGGAGTCGTTATTAATGGACCGCCAAACGCTCGTTGCCCATGAGGACGTCTGGGGCCAAGAGGCCCGGCAAGCGTTACATGAATTGCCTCGCCTTAACTCGGATGAGCGTTTGTTGTTCGATGAGCTACGAGATAACCGACTGGGTGTAGGCGTTAGATTGGAGCAGGAGTATATAAAATTCAGCTGTCTGGAGCGTGCTTTGGCGTCGATCAGGCGGAGTAACGACAGCGATTCTGTAAACCCGGCCAGTTGAATAAGCGATGGTCTGCAAGTAGTCGGTTTATCTTTCTCGGAAGTAATCGACCAACTCGCGCGCACTGGGGCACAGCGGGTGTTGAGCTGCACGGACGATGCTGAAATCGAAGTGCTTGACCATTTTCTTGGCGAAGGCGGGTTTATTGCCAGGGCCGGAAACTCCCACGGTTTTGGCAATTTCTTTAAGGCGATCATAGGGTTTTCCAAAGGTCGCTTCAGGATAGGGCTCATTGTAGGCCTGCTTCAGCCAGTTGCTCATTGCCTGGGTATCAGCAAGGAACCATGCCTCCAGAGCCTTGACGGCGATGAATATGGTTTCGATTTTTGCGTTGCTTATACGGTCTCGAACTACTTCAACCGAGGCCTCTTCTTCCAGGTCGGTGAGCACATAGATTTTGCTCACCCCTTTCACCTCAAGCGCCTGAATGAATACATCGATATTGTGTGGAAGGAGGTTTCCACCTCCTTTTGCATCGATTACTGGCGTTACCAGTTCCTGTCCACAATCGCTGAGGAGTTTGGTGAAGGCCGCAGATTCAACCACGATCCTTTCACAGTCCCCCTCCACAATAAAGCCAACTTTCACCATGGAAGCCCCCCGTTGAGCATATTTGTCAGCCACGCGGTGTCCAGAGGGATCTGCTTTTTATCGACTCCGGATTCTGCCGCGCATTTGACGCCCGTGCGGCCCTCGGTTTTGTTGACCAGCCAGAGCTCTTCCGGATTTAAGTTGCGTACCACAGACTCACTGTGTGTGGTAATGAATACAGGATGTTCAACCGTCGCGTTATCCCGCATAAGCGTAACGAGTTCGCCAATGGCTTTAGGATGAATACCTCGTTCAGGCTCCTCGATAATGGTAAGGCCTGCCTGAGCAGTGCGGCTCAACACGGCGGTCATGATGCACAGGGCGTAAATAGTGCCGTCGGAGATCAAGCGCGCAGGAAAGTGAGTTCTGGTGCCCTCTTCTTTGAAGGTGATGACCGTGGCGCTATCGAGTCGCTGCTTTTCAGTCGAGACATTTTCCAGTCCAGGAACAATTAGCTCAATCCATTCCAAGACTTGAGTTCTGAATGCTTCATCCTTTTCCAGTACGGAGAGCATGGTTGCGACGTTGCGACCATGGCTGTCCAACATTGTGGCATCGGCGGTCGAGCTGTCTGGTTCTTTTGCAGCAATAGGATCAATTCGAAACACACGTATGTTTGTAAGGAATTTGTAGAGCGATGAGTTGCTGAACAACATGAGTGCGGTCATGTCTTGAGGGTATTGCAGAAGCGGCGTAAGTGGAGAGTAGCCAGACAGCGTAAGTCGCGTTTCGCCATTTTGGCGCCGGTCGATGCACAGTTCGCCATCGATCTTCAGGCTTTCAATGACCTGAGGAACTTTGTCGATATCAATCAGTTTGAGCGAGTAATCAAATTTTTCATTATCGATTTCTATTTTTATTTCGAAGGACAGTGAGGTCCTTTTTTCTTTGCGATACTTGAAACAGTGGATTTGTTGAAAGCCGCCAAAATCCCGAATGGCAGTGGCAGCCCCTCGTTTCACGACGGCACCGAAGAACGCCAGGGCATCAGTAATATTACTTTTCCCGGCCCCGTTAGAGCCTGCCAGGGCTGTAAAGGGAGAGAGTCCCTCAAGCGTCAGGCTTGTAACGCTTTTGAATCCTTTGATTGTGATCGATTCGATGTTCATGGCAATTCCTTCGACCTTCACCGGCCGTCGCCGCACGACGGGCTTTTCACGTCGCCTGCTTATTGAGCTTCAAAAATTTTGGCTCGCGCATGATATAGGCGTTCGACAGCAGCAGTATATTCACAAAAAAACTGTGGCCCTTGAGTCCACATGCCAGTGACCATAAAGCGCCGCGCTCAGCGCCGCCCTTCCAGCGCCATGCGCACAGCCAGCCCTGCCAGCACCGTCCCCATCAACCAGCGCTGTACCCATTGCCATAGTGGTTTGGCCGCCAGAAACGTGGCGATGGAGCCCGCCGACAGGGCGATCAACGCGTTAACGCTCACACTGATCATGATCTGGGTAAACCCCAGCACGAGGGACTGCGCCAGCACACTGCCGTGGCCGTCGGGCACGATGAATTGGGGCAGCAACGACAGGTATATCACCGCGACTTTCGGGTTCAGCAGGTTGGTGACAAAGCCCATCATAAACAACCAGCGCGGCCCGTCCCGAGGCAGATCGCGCAACTGAAACGCCGAACGCCCACCGGGCTTCACCGCTTGCCAGGCCAGGTACAGCAAATACAACGCGCCGCCGAGCTTGAGCGCGTCATACGCAAAGGGCACCGCCATCAGCAGAGCGGTAATACCCAGCGCCGCGCAGAGCATATAAACCACAAAACCCAACGCCACGCCGCCCAGGGAAATCAAGCCCGCGACCCGCCCTTGGCAGATCGAGCGGGAGATCAGATAGATCATGTTCGGGCCTGGCGTCAGCACCATCCCGAGGCAAATCAGACCAAACGCCAGCAGGCTCGACAGTTCGGGCATGGGGTAACTCCTGTAGGTAACGCCAGCCGTGGGCGCGTGGTCGCGAGTGGCTGGATGCGCACGATGGTAGGGCCGCCGAAGACGGCGCGTTAGATACAGATGGCCCGACAAAACGTCATACAGGCACGCAGCGATGAGACGGAGCGTCCCAATTGCTCAGCGCTTTCTCAGAGGGCTGATTCAAGGCGTCTCATTCGACGGTGATTGCGGCCAGCGGGGGTTGTGCCACGGATCGCTCTAAAAAACGCCTGTTCGAGGATTTTCGCGCAGATGGCACCGGCCTTGCTCTGGCCCTCGCAACCCCGTCGGGGTTCGTCACTCACTGCCGTTTCAAGGAGCCTTGCCATGACCCTAACGATCAATCCGCAACGCAGCATGCGTGCCGCTGTCTGGCACGGCCGCCACGATATCCGCGTGGAAGATGTGCCCCTGCCCGACGCGCCGCCCGCCGGCTGGGTGCAGATCCGCGTGCAATGGTGCGGCATCTGCGGCTCCGATCTGCATGAGTACGTGGCCGGCCCGGTGTTTATCCCGGTCGACGCGCCACACCCGCTGACCGGCATCAAGGGCCAGTGCATTCTCGGTCATGAGTTCTGTGGCGAAATCGTTGAGATCGGCGCCGGCGTGGAGGGCTTCAGCGTCGGTGAACCGGTGGCGGCCGATGCCTGCCAGCATTGCGGCACCTGCTACTACTGCACCCACGGGCTGTACAACATCTGTGAAAACCTGGCGTTCACCGGGCTGATGAACAACGGCGCCTTCGCCGAACTTGTCAACGTACCTGCCAACCTGCTGTACAAGCTGCCCGCCAACTTCCCCGCCGAAGCCGGTGCACTGATCGAGCCGCTGGCGGTGGGCATGCACGCGGTGAAAAAGGCCGGTAGCCTGCTGGGGCAAAACGTCGTAGTGGTCGGCGCCGGCACCATCGGGCTGTGCACCATCATGTGCGCCAAAGCAGCGGGCGCGGCGCAAGTGATCGCCCTGGAAATGTCCGCAGCCCGCAAGGCCAAGGCCCGGGAGGTAGGCGCGACCCACGTACTCGATCCCAACCAATGCGACGCCCTGGCCGAAGTCCGCCGCCTCACCGGCGGGCTCGGCGCGGATGTCAGCTTTGAATGCATCGGCAACAAACACACGGCCAAACTTGCCATCGACCTGATCCGCAAAGCCGGCAAGTGCGTGCTGGTGGGCATCTTCGAAGAACCCAGCGAATTCAACTTCTTCGAGTTGGTGGCCACGGAGAAACAGGTACTCGGCGCGTTGGCCTATAACGGCGAGTTCGCGGATGTCATCGCGTTTATCGCCGATGGGCGGCTGGATATCACGCCGTTGGTGACGGGGCGTATTCAGCTGGAACAGATCGTGGGGGAAGGTTTTGAGGAATTGGTTAAAAACAAGGAACACAACGTGAAGATCATTGTGTCGCCAGCGCGGGTTTGAAGGGGATGTGATCCCAACACACATGAAAAAGCCCCAGGTCTTTCGACTTGGGGCTTTTTCATGTGTATCTGGTGCACCCGGCGGGATTCGAACCCACGACCCCTGCCTTCGGAGGGCAGTACTCTATCCAGCTGAGCTACGGATGCGATGCGGGCGCCATGATACTCATCTGGCCGGGGGGCGTCCAGTTGCAGGGCGGTGAAGGGGCAAATCAGGGCAGGGTCTTACGTCTGCGGCAGGTGGCTGTGCTGGTGTTTGTGGTCTTTTGGCAGAGTCGTCTTGTTTTGCTCATGCCAGCGCGTCAAAGCATCAGCGCCGCCTTCCGCGTGGGCAAACACCGGCAGGGTGATGATTGAAGCGAGCGCGATCGACTTGAATAACGTGTTCATTCTGCAAGTACCTTCGTGAGTGGGAATAAGCAGTCGGCAATACCGCGAAAGCGGCCGACCTTCAGGTGATGGCGGTCGTTGCGTTTTCGTATTGCTCCAGCAACCAGGCCAGGTCTCGGTAACGTGCTGCCCACTGCTCGGCGCCCAGGCGCTGCATGGACTTGGCTGCTCTGCGTGCTTGAGCGGCGCTGATGGCGGTGTGGTCAGCCGACTGGGCCAGCCTTCTGGTGGCCGTGGCCGCGCAGCGAGCAATTGGCGAGCCGGGGGCCAGGCGACGTATGTGTCGTTGTAGCCGTGCGAGTTCACGGCTGAGTTGGAGCGATAAATAGCCAGCCTCGCAGTCACCCTGACGGTCGGCGCCCAACAGGCTTTTCAAGGAGACGATGCGGTGCTGCTGTTGCGCTTGCCACTTGCGATGATTGAGCGTTGCTCCTCGACGCAGAAGCCGGCGCGTGGCGGTAAGCAGCGACTGTTTAAGTGCCTGCACAGTGTGCTGGGGCTTTTTGGGAACGACGTTGAACGCCAGCAGACAGATACCCATCGCGACGAACCAGGCGAGCACTTGGTTGATGAATTCGGCGAAGTCGTAATGAGCGGTCGCGCCGGTGCTGACCAGCGTGTTGAACGCAATCAGGTAGGCAATCCCGGTGAGGGCCTGTCGAGGTCGGGTGGTGGCATGAATGCCGAATGACCAGAACATCGCCAGCATCACTGCGAGCAGTGGAAAGCCATTGATCGACGGCATCAGTAAGAATTTGCACACCACTGCGGCCAACGTGGCGTAAAGAGTCCCTTTAATGAAGCCGATGACGCCTTGAACCGGGTCGGGCCCTGCAGCCGACAGGGTGCAGCAGGGCCCCAGCACCGCCAGCAGGGTGGGGCCTTGATTCCAGGCGCTCAGGTACCACACGGCGCCGGCGACCAGGGTGGCGCCCAAGGCTCGGATACCGTTGCGTATGGCGTCCTGATAGTTGCGATGAAACCCGGCCACGGCGTGGCGCGCTTGAGTGTTGCGTTCAAGGCTGGAGAAGCTGCACAGGGCGTCGTGCAGGTCCGCCAGCTGTTCACGCAGACGCTCCACCTGTAACGGCGCGCGGGCAGACTCTGCTGAAAGGTCGTCAACCGATCCTGCGCTTACAAGCACGTTGATGAGTTGTTTCACCCGATCCGCCGCCGCGGTGAAATCGAGGGTTCGGTCGGTCAACACCTGGCCCAGGTGCCAGAGCGGGGTACTGATCCGGTTCAACCAATGCCCCGCAGCATCGCGATCGTCCAGGCGCCTGTCCATAACCGCCGATTGCAGCTGGGCGAGGCCGGTTTGAATAACCGGCAGACGCGTCCGGATAAGCACGGACTCACCCCAGCCGATGCCGAGAAGATCATCCACTCGCCCGATGTCCATCGAGAGCTGCGCGCGTCGTGAGACCAGCTCAGGCGTGTCCTCGCCCGCGAATCGATCAGACAGTTGACGTGCAGCGCGGGCAGACACGTCGACAAGCGTGTCCAGCAGCTTGCGATCAATGGTTTTACGACTGCCCAGCGTGGCGATAAGGCTGAGGCTGAATACACCGACCACCACGGCGGTGCCTCGGGTCACGATGTGATCGAAGCCTTGTTCGGGGGCGACAATGGCGGGGCCCAACGCCAGGCACACGGTGTACCCGGCGACGACCGCCGCCGTTGACTGGTAATGGCGCAGCACCGTCATTGCCGCCACACATAAGCCAAGCCACAGACCGACACCCAGAATGAAGAGCAGCATCTGCTGGGCGAACATGCCCAGCAGGATAAATGCCGCAGTGATGCCGATAAGGGTTCCAACCATGCGGTTGAAACCCTTGCCGACCACCGCCCCTTGCACCGGATGCACCAGCAGGAGCACGGTGGACGCAGCCGAAAACGGCGAATCCAGTTGCAGCTCAAAACCCAGCCAGAGCGCAAGCGTCGCCGCGGCGATGCTGCGCCACACATAAGCGAACGTATCGGCCGTCCAGGGTAAAGGCAGTGAGTCGAGCACGCGCCGCAGATGCCCCACCATTACATGTACTCCTGAAGCCAGCTTATGAACCGCCAATGCGATGCCGACGTTGCCTCGACAATTTCAACGCTCGCGGTCATCCCGGCGGCCAGTTCGACCTCTGTCGGCACGTTATCCAGTTCGATGCGTACAGGTACGCGCTGGGCAAGGCGTATCCAGCTGAACGTCGGGCTGACTTGAGGTAATCCGCTGTCGCTGCGCAGCTCATTGCCGTCTGCGATCCCGCGCCCGATGCTGGCGACGTGCCCCTGGAGTAATGGCGTGAACCCCATCAGCTTGATCGACGCCGGGGCGCCTTTGCGGATACGCGAAAGCTTGGTCTCTTCGAAGTAGCCGGTGACCCAGAAGCTGTGGCTATCGACCACGAAGATATTGGTCTCGCCTTGTGCCGCATAATCGCCCGGCTGCAAACGAAGTTGAGTCACGTAGCCGTCCACCGGCGAACGTATCGTGGTGCGGTCCAGATCCAGCCGGGCCCTGGCCAATTGGCCCTGTGCGGCATCGAGGCGAGCCTTGGCGACATTCAGTACGCGGGCGGCGTTGTCGATTTCCTCACGGGCAATGGCGTCACCTAGGCGAGTGCGACGTTTGAATTGTTCGTTGCGTTGCTCAAACACACTTTGCGCTTCGGCCAGCTCCGCCGCCCGTTGGCGCTGGGCCAGCAAATAGTCGCGCTGGTCGATGCGGTAGAGCAGATCGCCTCTGGACACCCATTGATTATCAGCCACCGCCAGATGTTCGACCTGGCCGGACACCTCCGGGGCTATGCGGATAACTTGAGCGCTGACTCGCCCATCGCGGGTCCAGGGCGCCAGCACGTAGGCACGCCACAGCTGCATGCACAAGGCCAGGGCGACAAGGCCCAAAGCCAGGGTCGCGCAGGTCTTCAGGTATTTGACGGCAGACATAGGCGGCCTCACTTAAACCGTCAGAAACAGCGTGGCCAAAATGATCAGCAGCACAAAAAAGCGCGACAGGCTGGGATGCCAGGTCCACGCCAAGGGACCACCGACCCAATGTTTCAACGCTTGGTAGGCCAGTGCCGACGCGACCAGATAGGCCAGCAACGGAGGGATGTAGAGATTCGCAATGGACAGTTCACTCAGCATCTTCATCACCGGATATCGATAGGCCCGCAGGGCGCGGGCGGTACTTGATGAGAATGCTACGCAACAACCTGATGTGCCGATATCGACTACACTGCCAATTAATAATCAAATCCAGCCAATGTGAGAGATGCCAATGCAGGACGTTCAGCGCCAGTCACAGGAGCAGTTCGAACTGGACGACCTTTGTCAGCCCGCCGTGGCGCTGATGCTCACGACACAGCAGAACGACAAGGAGTTTCCCGTCCATAAGCACCGCAAGGGCCAGTTGGTCGTGGCGTGTCGCGGCGGCATCGTGTGTACCGTGGAAGATGGGGTGTGGATGGTGCCGTCGGGATTCGGCGTGTGGATCCCCGCTGGCGTTGCGCACAGCAACCGGGTCACAGCGAATGGGCAAGTGTGTTTTCTGCTGGTTGAGCCGGAGGTGGCTGTGCTTCCGAAGCAATGCTGCACGTTGGTGCTGTCGCCGTTGATTCTCGAACTGATCTTTCATCTCAGTGAGCAGGACCCGGCGTACCCGCCTGACTCACCCACGGCACGCTTGACCGGCGTATTGCTCGAACAACTGGAAATGGCGCGTTGCGAGCAGCTGTATTTGCCCCTTCCGGCGGCTGCCCCATTGCGTGCTATCGCCAGGGCGCTGGCACAAGACCCTTCGAACCGCTCGACCATTGGCGATTGGGCGCGTGAGGTCGCCATGAGCGAGCGTTCGTTGGCGCGACTGGTGAAAAGCGAAACGGGCCTGACCTTTGGCCAGTGGCGCAGGCAATGGCAGTTGATTGTGGCGTTGCAGAGTCTGGCGGAAGGGGAATCCGTGCAGCGCACGGCCGAAATACTGGGTTATGAGTCGGTGAGCTCTTTTATCAGTATGTTCCGAAAAACCCTGGGGGCATCGCCGGCACGTTACGTGCGCAGTACGGGCATGGCCAAGCCTGCGGCAGTGCCTACGCTGGTCAGATAACGTCGGCGAATTCGCCGTTTTCGTTCTTTTTTTCGAACATCCTATTGCCCTGTACCCCCATTGATCCTAGGATTCGTTTGAGATTTCAAACGCTCTGTCTCCCGTGCGCTTTTTCGCTTCAATCGCGCGCAGGGGCTGATTTCCCTGACGGCAGCCCACAAGGCGCCTTTCAACAACTCTAATTCGCTCCGCGTGCGCGCGGTGCT
Source organism: Pseudomonas sp. lyk4-R2A-8 (assembly GCF_030209095.1). Taxonomy (NCBI): domain Bacteria; kingdom Pseudomonadati; phylum Pseudomonadota; class Gammaproteobacteria; order Pseudomonadales; family Pseudomonadaceae; genus Pseudomonas; species Pseudomonas sp. lyk4-R2A-8. The sequence continues at coordinate 30,918 of NZ_JARVSS010000019.1, read as the reverse complement.
GTTAAGGAAACCCGACATGCAGCTTAAAGATGCCCAGTTGTTCCGCCAGCAAGCCTTTATCGATGGCGCTTGGGTCGATGCGGACAACGGCCAGACCATCAAGGTCAACAACCCGGCCACCGGTGAGATTCTCGGCACCGTGCCAAAGATGGGCGCCGCGGAAACCCGCCGCGCCATCGAAGCCGCCGACAAGGCGCTGCCGGCCTGGCGTGCACTGACCGCCAAGGAGCGCGCCAACAAGCTGCGCCGTTGGTTCGAACTGCTGATCGAAAACCAGGAAGACCTCGGTCGCCTGATGACCCTCGAACAAGGCAAGCCGCTGGCCGAAGCCAAGGGCGAAATCGTCTACGCCGCGTCCTTTATCGAGTGGTTCGCCGAAGAAGCCAAGCGCATCTACGGTGACGTGATCCCCGGCCACCAGCCCGACAAGCGCCTGATCGTAATCAAGCAGCCGATCGGCGTGACCGCCGCCATTACCCCGTGGAACTTCCCGGCCGCGATGATCACCCGTAAAGCCGGCCCGGCCCTGGCCGCCGGCTGCACCATGGTCATCAAGCCAGCGTCGCAAACCCCATTCTCGGCCCTGGCCCTGGTTGAGCTGGCGCACCGTGCCGGTATCCCCAAAGGCGTGCTGAGCGTGGTCACCGGCAGCGCCGGCGACATCGGCGGCGAGCTGACCAGCAACCCGATCGTGCGCAAGTTGTCCTTCACCGGTTCGACCGAAATCGGTCGCCAATTGATGGCCGAATGCGCCAAGGACATCAAGAAAGTCTCCCTGGAACTGGGCGGCAACGCGCCGTTCATCGTGTTCGACGACGCTGACCTGGATAAGGCCGTCGAAGGCGCGATCATCTCCAAGTACCGCAACAACGGCCAGACCTGCGTCTGCGCTAACCGCCTGTACATCCAGGATTCGGTGTACGACGCGTTCGCCGAAAAACTCAAGGTGGCGGTGGCCAAGCTCAAGATCGGCAACGGTCTGGAGGAAGGCACCACCACCGGCCCGCTGATCGACGAAAAAGCCGTGGCCAAGGTGCAGGAACACATCGCCGATGCCCTGAGCAAAGGCGCCAGGCTGCTGGCCGGTGGCAAGGTCATGGAAGGTAACTTCTTTGAACCGACGATCCTGGTCGACGTGCCCAAAGACGCTGCCGTGGCCAAGGAAGAAACCTTCGGCCCGCTGGCGCCGCTGTTCCGCTTCAAAGACGAAGCCGAAGTGATCGCCATGTCCAACGACACCGAGTTCGGCCTGGCTTCCTACTTCTACGCCCGCGACCTGGGCCGTGTGTTCCGCGTGGCCGAAGCCCTGGAATACGGCATGGTCGGCGTCAACACCGGGTTGATCTCCAATGAAGTGGCGCCGTTCGGCGGCATCAAGGCCTCGGGCCTGGGCCGTGAAGGGTCCAAGTACGGGATCGAGGATTACCTGGAAATCAAATACCTCTGCCTGGGCATCTAAGCCCTGCAGGAGATTGCAGTAAACGCAGAGGGCACGAGAGCGCTGACCCTTTGCGTGTTTCACATCGTTATTCGTAGTGGCCGGGAAAGCTGTGGCAGTCGATCATCGCATGCTGCCGTAGTTGCCTCCCCGCCACGTATTCCTTGGACCACGCCACCCGATGAGTGGCGAATGAGGACTTTATGAGCAAGACCAACGCATCCCTGATGAAACGCCGCGAAGCCGCTGTACCGCGCGGGGTTGGCCAGATTCACCCGATCTTCGCCGAATCGGCGAAAAACGCCACCGTGACCGACGTTGAAGGTCGCGAGTTCATCGACTTCGCCGGCGGCATCGCCGTGCTGAACACCGGCCACGTGCATCCCAAAATCATCGCCGCCGTGACCGAACAGCTGAACAAGCTGACCCACACCTGCTTCCAGGTCCTGGCCTACGAGCCTTACGTGGAGCTGTGCGAAAAAATCAACGCCAAGGTTCCAGGTGATTTCGCCAAGAAAACCCTGTTGGTCACCACCGGTTCCGAAGCCGTCGAAAACGCCGTGAAAATCGCCCGCGCCGCCACGGGCCGTGCCGGCGTGATCGCGTTCACCGGTGCCTACCACGGCCGTACCATGATGACCCTGGGCCTGACCGGTAAGGTCGTGCCTTACTCGGCCGGCATGGGCCTGATGCCCGGCGGCATCTTCCGCGCGCTGTACCCGAACGAACTGCATGGTGTGAGCATCGACGATTCGATCGCCAGCATCGAACGCATCTTCAAGAACGATGCCGAACCGCGCGATATCGCCGCGATCATCATCGAGCCGGTGCAGGGTGAAGGCGGTTTCTACGTTGCGCCGAAAGCCTTCATGCAGCGCCTGCGCGAACTGTGCGACAAGCACGGCATCCTGTTGATCGCCGACGAAGTGCAAACCGGCGCCGGCCGTACCGGTACGTTCTTCGCCATGGAACAGATGGGTGTGGCCGCCGACCTGACCACCTTCGCCAAATCCATTGCCGGCGGCTTCCCGTTGGCCGGTGTGTGTGGCAAGGCCGAGTACATGGACGCCATCGCCCCAGGTGGCCTGGGCGGCACCTACGCCGGTAGCCCGATCGCCTGCGCCGCGGCACTGGCCGTAATGGAAGTATTTGAAGAAGAGCACCTGCTGGACCGCTGCAAAGCCGTCGGCGAGCGCCTGGTGTCTGGTCTGAAAGCCATCCAGGCCAAGTACCCGGTTATCGGCGAAGTGCGGGCACTGGGCGCGATGATCGCAGTCGAGCTGTTCGAAGACGGCGACAGCCACAAGCCGAACGCCGCCGCCGTAGCCGCCGTGGTGGCCAAAGCGCGCGACAAGGGCCTGATCCTGCTGTCCTGCGGCACGTACGGCAACGTACTGCGCGTGCTGGTACCGCTGACCTCGCCGGACGAGCAGTTGGACAAAGGCTTGGCGATTATCGAAGAGTGCTTCTCCGAACTCTGATAACCACCGCGCACAAAAAACCGCCTCGGCGGTTTTTTTGTGCGCGCCGTGGGGCTGCTTCGCAGCCCGGCGTCGGGCGCGCTAGCAGTCGGCGGTGGCGACGATAATACGGTTCTTGCCTTGGCGCTTGGCTTCGTACATGGCCGCGTCGGCGCGGGCGAACAGGTTGTCCAGGGTTGAATCTTCCTCACTGAGATTGGCCAGGCCTTGGCTGACCGTCACGCCAAACGCCTGGCCTTCGTAGCTGAAATTCAGCGCTTGGATCTCCTTGCCCAGGCGCTCTGCCACCTGCAGTGCCATCTCCGGCGCGCAACCGGGCAGTACGGCGGCAAATTCTTCACCGCCGATGCGCCCGAACAGATCGCCACGGCGCAGTACTCCTCGGCCGCTTTCAGCGATACGCCGCAACACCTGGTCGCCTTCAAGGTGGCCGTAGGTGTCGTTGATGTCCTTGAAATCATCAATGTCCAGCAACAGAAAGGCCAGCGGCGCGCCTTGCACGCTGGCGGTGTCGAAGGCTTGGTTGGCGCACTCGAAGAAGTGCCGGCGGTTGCTGCTCTGGGTCAGCACGTCGGTGGTAGCCAGACGGTGCAGCTCCAGCTCCATCTGCTTTTTTTCAGTGATGTCCTCGGCCATGCCTACCACGATTACCGGCTCGCCGGGCTCGACCTGCTGGTTGATGTAGCACTTGTCGCTCAGCCAGCGAATCTTGCCCTCGGCAGTGATGATGCGGTACTCGCGGTCTTCCACGGCGCCCTGGTCCAGCACGCGGGCCATGCTGTGTTCGGCGTAATCGAGGTCTTCGGGGTGAATGCTGTTGCGCCATTCGCGGTGATCGGCGAGCAGCAGGCTGGCGGGGCGGCCGAATACTCGTTCGTAGGCCGGGCTGACGTACAGCACGCGGCGAGTCTCCCACTCCACGGCCCACAGCACGGCATTCACACTCACCAGCAGCGAGCTTAGAAGTTGCTCGCGCTCACTCAGCCGCTCGACCTCACCCTGGGCATGCACCAGCGCCAGCAGGGTCGAAGCCGCGGCCGGACGCGGTTGTTCAACTGCGGGCGGGTCGGGTAAGTGGGGCTTTTCTTGAACCATCGGCACATCTCTCTCTGGGCGCGCCGCAAGGTGGAGCAGCGGTCACAACAAGGGGCCACCATGATGGCGAAGTGTTCTTTGAGAGAGGCTAATTGCGGTGAAGTTCCGTCAACGGTGTCGAATGGCGGCGCCCGGTAAATGACGCCAAAAACAGGTCGCGCGGGAGGGAAGGCCCTCCCGCAGCGAGGTTACGCGGCTGTAGGGCGCAACGAATAGGTCTTCAATTGGTGTGCAAAATCACGCAGGGATTGGATACCGCTGGCCTCGGCTTCGTGTACCCATTCCTTGATTGCCGCCAGCATGTCATGACCGTTAGCGCTGGTCTTGACCCAGATCTGCTGCAGCGCCAGGCGCTTCTCGTAGATCACCTTGAGCGCCTGGCTATGCTCCAGCATGCTCTGGATACGCAGGTGATGACGGTCATCCAGCAGGCTGGTTTCCCGCGACAGCAGGCGCTTGGCGCGATGGAACTGGTGGCGCACCGAGTGATCGACTTTTTCCAGCTCCTGCTTGACCAGCGGGCCGATCACCAACTTGCGGTACTGGGCCATGATCTGGAAACGGTTATTGAGGATCGCCATGGCGGTGTCCATGTCCAGGTGGCCCTTGCCCTCGACGCGATGGGCAATCGGCGCCACGCGCTGCACCTTGGCCAGGCGCAGGAAGCTGAACACCTTGATCCACGCCCAGCCCAGGTCGAACTCCCATTTCTTCACCGACAGCTTGGCGGAGTTGGGGTAGGTGTGGTGATTGTTGTGCAGTTCTTCGCCGCCGACGATGATGCCCCACGGCACCAGGTTGGTGGCCGCGTCACGGCATTCGAAGTTGCGGTAGCCCACGGCATGGCCCAGGCCGTTGATCACGCCGGCGGCCCAGAACGGAATCCACATCATCTGGATTGCCCAGATGGTGATGCCGATGGTGCCGAACAGCAGCAGGTCGATCACGCCCATGATCGCCACGCCCAGCAGCGGGTAAGGCGTATAGATTTTGCGCTCGAGCCAGTCGTCGGGGCAGTTCTTGCCGTAGATGCGCAGCGTCTCGGGGTTTTCCGCCTCGGCGCGGTACAGTTCGGCGCCTTTGCGCATCACTGTGGAAAGCCCCTTGATGACCGGGCTGTGCGGGTCGTCGACGGTTTCGCATTTGGCATGGTGCTTACGGTGGATGGCAGTCCACTCGCGGGTGTTCTGCGCCGTGGTCAGCCACAGCCAGAGACGGAAGAAGTGTTTGAGACCGGCATTGAGCTCCAGGGAGCGATGGGCGGAATAGCGGTGCAGATAGACGGTGACCGCAATAATGGTCACGTGGGTCATCAACAGAGTGACTGCCACCAGTTGCCAGGCTGACAAGTCAAGAAAACCGTTGTACCACATAGGCTGTATGGCCCTCAGATAAAGAAAAGAACAGCTCACGCATTATCACTAAGCCTACAGAGAAAACCAGCCGGCCTTTCAGATAGAAGTGACTGGATGTTTCTTATTCTATAATCCGCAGCCTTTGTAGGGCGATTCTGTTTTTTTGGTAAGGATTACTAAACCTATGCTGCTTTCATACCGAAGTGCCCTACGTGTTGGGCTGGTATACCTGCTGGTTTCGATCGCCTGGATCGGGCTGACACAACGGGCATTTATCGAGTTTCTCGATGATCCGAGCGATATCAGCCGTTGGATGCAGGCGCGCGGCTATGTGTGGGTGGCGCTGACCGCCTTGGTGATTGGCCTGTTGTGCGTGCGTTTCATGCGCGCCAACCTGCAGCAACAACCCGTCAAAGAGAACCGCGAGCGCCTGCGCCAGGCAGCGGCGGTGTTCGATTGCACTCGCGAAGGCGTACTGGTCACGGACGCTCAAGGTCTGATCGTGCATGTGAACCGGGCTTTCATGGAGATCACAGGCTACGGGCGCGACGAGGTCATGGGTCAGGCGCCCAGCCTGTTCAAATCCGGGCGCCATTCGTCGCTTTTTTACCAACAGATGTTCCAGACCCTGGCGCGTACCGGCGAGTGGAGCGGTGAAATCTGGAATCGGCGCAGAAGCGGGGAAATTTATCCACAGTGGCAAACCATTCGGGTGATTCACGATGACGATGGCCGCGTCAGTCACTACGTGGCGGTGTTTTCCGATATCACCGCCATCAAGCATTCCGAGCATGAGCTGGCCCGGCTCGCCCATCACGACCCGCTGACCGACCTGCCTAACCGGCTGCTGTTCACCGACCGTACCGAGCAGGCGCTGACCTCGGCGCAGCTGCACAAGCGTGGCTGCGCCTTGCTGTTGCTGGACCTGGACCATTTCAAAATCATCAACGACAGCCTCGGGCACAATGTCGGCGATCAGTTGCTCAAGCTGGTGGGGGAACGGCTGCAGAGCCTGTTCGGCCCAGGCATGACCCTGGCGCGCCTGGGGGGTGACGAGTTCGCGGTGCTGGCCGAAAGTTGTCCACAGGTGGTGCAGGCCGCGGCACTGGCCCAACGCATGCTCGATGCGATGAAACAACCGTTCATCTTCGATGGCCATCAGCTGTTTATCAGCGCCAGCATTGGCATCAGCCTGTTCCCCAACGACGCCCTGAGCGCCGAACAACTGCTGCGTAATGCCGATTCAGCCTTGTTCAAGGCCAAGAGCGTCGGCCGTGAAAGCTACGCGCTGTACACCGAAGAACTCACCGCCCATGCGCAGAATCGGGTGGAAATCGCCAGCGAACTGCGCCGTGCCCTCGAACGGCAGGAATTGCGCGTGTATTACCAACCGGTGCACGACCTCACCGACAGCCGCCTCATCGGCGTCGAAGCGTTGGTGCGCTGGCAGCACCCGGAGCGTGGCCTGGTGCCTCCCGTCGAATTTATCCCGGTCGCCGAGCGCACCGGCCTGATTGCCGAGATCGACGCCTGGGTCATGCACCAGGCCTGTCGCCAAATGTGCCAGTGGCTGGCCGAGGGCGCCGCGCTGAGTTTTATCGCGGTCAACGTCTCCAGCCGCCTGTTTGCACGGCGCGAACTCTACGAGCAGGTCGCTCAGGTGCTGCATGACACGGGCCTGGAGCCGGCCTATCTGGAATTGGAAGTCACCGAAAGCGCGGTGATGGACGATCCCGAAGTGGCCCTTGAGCAACTGCACCGCCTGCGCGAACTCGGCCTGCGCCTGGCCATCGACGATTTTGGCACCGGTTATTCGTCGTTGCTGCGTCTCAAGCGGCTGCCGGTGCAGAAGCTCAAGATCGATCAAGGCTTCGTCGCCGGCCTGCCCTATGACGAAGATGACGTAGCAATTGTGCGTGTGGTCATCGCCCTGGCTAAAAGCATGGGCATGCAGGTGCACGCAGAGGGCATCGAACAGGTGGAGCAGGCGCGGTTTCTGTTGGAGCAGGGTTGCGATCTGGGCCAGGGGTATTGGTTCGGCAGGCCGATGCCAGCCCATGAGATCGATTGGGACTGCGCGCCCAACCTCCACACTTGAATGCATTCCAGATGGGGGCGGGGCTTGTCTGCTCCCCCATTCAGGTCTTCGCCGGGCTGATTCCATGACTAACCCCACGTCCTGTCAGAAAATTCTTTCTGGTTATATAAACATTCTTAAATAGTATTTTTAAGAATATCCGCGCTTATCTACTATCGCTCTCACGCCGCAAGCAGTGCCGCCACTGCCAGGCACTATTCATTTCAGGAGCGAGACCATGAGCGCATCTCTACGTAGCGTCGACGGCCAGGACGAAGCAACCATCTTGCGTGAGATCCAGAGCGCCCTGCGCGATCTGCGTTTTGGCGCGGTGGAAATCACCGTGCATAACGCCCAGGTGGTGCAGATCGAGCGCAAGGAAAAATTCCGTCTGCAAAACCCCGGTAATAAACCGAGCTAAGCGCTGACGGCGATAGACCCGCAATTATAAGAAAAAGCCAACACCCCAGAATTTCAGGAGCCTCTATGTCGTCGATTCGCCGTTATGCCCTGGCCGCCCTGGCCAGCGCCGTGTTTGCCGGTTCCGCGGTTGCCAAGGACTACGAGTTGCTCAACGTCTCGTACGATCCGACCCGTGAGCTGTACCAGGACTACAACGCGGAATTCACCAGCTTCTGGAAACAGGCCCACCCCGGCGACACCGTCAAGATCCAGCAATCCCACGGTGGCTCGGGCAAGCAAGGCCGTGCGGTGATCGACGGCCTGCGCGCCGACGTGGTGACCCTGGCCCTGGCCGGCGACATCGACGAAATCGCCAAGCTGGGCAAAACCCTCCCGGAAAACTGGCAGACCCGGCTGCCGGACGCCAGCACTCCGTACACCTCGACCATCGTGTTCCTGGTGCGCAAGGGCAACCCCAAAGGCATCAAGGACTGGGGCGACCTGATCAAGCAAGACGTGTCGGTGATCACGCCGAATCCGAAAACCTCAGGCGGTGCGCGCTGGAACTTCCTCGCCGCCTGGGCTTATGGCCTCAAGGCTGGGGGCAGCGAAGCCAAGGCTCAGGAATACGTGAAGGAACTGTTCAAGCACGTACCGGTGCTGGACACCGGTGCGCGCGGTTCGACCATCACCTTCGTCAATAACGGTCAGGGTGACGTATTGCTCGCCTGGGAAAACGAGGCGTTCCTGGCGCTCAAGGAAGACGGCGGCAAAGACAAGTTCGATATCGTCGTACCGTCGCTGTCGATCCTTGCCGAGCCACCGGTGGCGGTGGTCGACAAAAACGCCGAGAAAAAGGGCAACACCGAAATCGCCACCGAATACCTCAAGCACCTGTACAGCCCGGCCGGCCAGGAGATTGCGGCGAAAAACTTCTACCGCCCACGCGATGAAAAGGTTGCCGCCAAATACGCCCGGCAGTTCCCGAAACTGGACCTGGTGACTATCGACAAAGACTTCGGCGGCTGGAAAACTGCCCAACCGAAATTCTTTAACGACGGTGGCGTGTTCGACCAGATCTACACGGCGCAGTAAGCCAAGCAACAACCCGCCCACAGAGCCCGCATTCAGCTGCGGGCTTTGTGTGTCAGTTACGCTAACCAAGGACTCTTATGTCGCGTCGTATCTCCCCCGTCATACCCGGCTTCGGGCTGACGCTGGGCTACACCGTGGTGTACCTCAGCCTGATCGTGCTCATCCCCCTCGCGGCGATGTTCGTTCACGCCGCTCAACTCACCTGGGATCAGTTCTGGAACATCATTTCCGCACCGCGCGTGCTGGCGGCCTTGAAGCTGAGCTTCAGCACCGCGCTGTACGCCGCGCTGATCAACGGTGTGATCGGCACGCTGCTGGCCTGGGTGCTGGTGCGTTACACCTTCCCCGGACGCAAGATCATCGACGCGATGATCGACCTGCCGTTCGCCCTGCCCACCGCCGTGGCCGGTATTGCGCTGACCGCGCTGTACACACCGACCGGCCTGGTCGGCCAGTTCGCCGCCGACCTGGGTTTCAAGATCGCCTACACGCCGCTGGGCATCACCCTGGCGTTGACCTTCGTGACCCTGCCGTTCGTGGTGCGCACGGTGCAGCCGGTATTGGCCGATATCCCGCGCGAAGTCGAAGAAGCCGCCGCCTGCCTGGGCGCCAAGCCGTTGCAGGTGTTCCGCTACATCCTCGTGCCGGCGCTGCTGCCGGCCTGGCTGACCGGTTTTGCCCTGGCGTTCGCTCGAGGCGTGGGTGAGTACGGTTCGGTGATTTTCATCGCCGGTAACATGCCGATGAAAACCGAGATCCTGCCGCTGCTGATCATGGTCAAGCTCGACCAGTACGACTACCGCGGCGCCACCTCCATTGGCGTGTTGATGCTGGTGGTTTCCTTTGTTTTGCTGCTGCTGATCAACTTGTTGCAGCGGCGCATCGAACGTCCATAAGGAGGCGCGGAACATGTCCCAATCGTCTATTTCCGCTGCGTCCTCGGCCAACGCAGCCCGGCGTGGCAGTGCCGCGTCGCGACGCATCCTGATCGGCTTCGGCTGGCTGGTGTTCGCGCTGTTTCTGCTGTTGCCGCTGTTTATCGTGGTGTCCCAGGGCTTGAAGAACGGCCTCGGCGCGTTTTTCACCGCGATCCTTGAACCGGACGCGTTGTCCGCACTGAAGCTCACGGTGATCGCCGTGTTGATTTCGGTACCGCTCAACCTGGTGTTCGGCGTCAGCGCGGCGTGGTGCGTGAGCAAGTACTCGTTCCGTGGCAAAAGCATTCTGGTGACGCTGATCGACCTGCCGTTCTCGGTGTCGCCGGTGATCGCCGGCCTGGTGTATGTGCTGATGTTCGGCGCCCAGGGCTTTTTCGGGCCGTGGTTGCAAGCGCACGACATCCAGATCGTGTTCGCCCTGCCGGGTATCGTGCTGGCGACGATTTTCGTCACCGTGCCCTTCGTGGCCCGTGAGCTGATCCCGCTGATGCAGGAGCAGGGCACCCAGGAAGAAGAGGCGGCGCGCCTGCTCGGCGCCAATGGCTGGCAGATGTTCTGGCATGTGACCGTGCCGAACATTAAATGGGGCCTGATCTACGGCGTGGTGCTTTGTACCGCGCGGGCCATGGGGGAGTTCGGCGCGGTGTCGGTGGTGTCCGGCCACATTCGCGGCGTGACCAACACCTTGCCGCTGCACGTCGAGATTCTCTACAACGAATACAACCACGTTGCCGCGTTCGCGGTGGCGAGTCTGTTGCTGATCCTGGCGCTCTTCATCCTGCTGCTCAAGCAGTGGAGCGAGAACCGTATCAATCGCCTGCGCGCCAGTGCGGCAGAGGAATAAGTCATGTCGATCGAAGTCCGTAATGTCAGCAAGAACTTCAACGCCTTCAAGGCCCTGAACAGCATCAATCTGGATATCCAGAGTGGCGAGCTGGTGGCGTTGCTCGGCCCTTCCGGCTGCGGCAAGACCACGTTGCTGCGCATCATCGCCGGCCTGGAAACGCCCGATGACGGCAGCATTGTGTTCCACGGCGAGGACGTGTCGGGCCACGACGTGCGTGATCGCAACGTCGGGTTTGTGTTTCAGCACTATGCGTTGTTTCGCCACATGACCGTGTTCGATAACGTCGCCTTCGGCCTGCGCATGAAGCCGAAAAACCAGCGGCCCAGCGAAAGTCAGATCGCGGCGAAGGTCCATGAGCTGCTGAACATGGTGCAACTGGACTGGCTGTCCGACCGCTACCCGGAACAACTCTCCGGCGGCCAACGCCAGCGCATCGCCCTGGCCCGCGCCCTGGCGGTGGAACCCAAGGTGCTGCTGCTGGACGAACCTTTCGGCGCCCTCGACGCCAAGGTGCGTAAAGAACTGCGCCGCTGGCTGGCGCGCCTGCATGAAGACATCAACCTCACGTCGGTTTTCGTGACCCACGATCAGGAAGAGGCCATGGAAGTCGCCGACCGCATCGTGGTGATGAACAAGGGCGTGATCGAACAGATCGGCTCACCGGGTGACGTCTACGAGAACCCGGCCAGCGATTTTGTGTACCACTTCCTCGGCGACTCCAATCGTCTGCACCTGGGCGAAGACCGGCACGTGCTGTTCCGCCCTCATGAAGTGTCGCTGTCGCGCCATGCACTGGAAGACCACCACGCCGCCGAAGTGCGCGATATCCGCCCGCTGGGCGCGACCACGCGAGTGACGCTCAAGGTGGAGGGCCAGCCCGAACTGATCGAAGCCGAAGTGGTGAAAGACCACGACAGCCTGACCGGTTTGGCCCGTGGCGAAACCCTGTTCTTCAAGCCCAAGGTCTGGCAAAAAACCTGAGCCCCTGATCGTTCCCACGCTCCGCGTGGGAGCGCCTTTTGTGACGCTCTGCGTCACGCTTTGGGACGCGGAGCGTCCTGGGCTGCATTCCCACGCGGAGCATGGGAACGATCATCGCGGCGAGCCATTGGCCCCGAGCGCTCTTCGATCTGTTGCTTCAAGCCATGCCGCAACCCCAGCAAAAACGCCACCTCCGCCACCACAAACAACGGCCCCACAATCAACCCCGACACGTCATCCACAAACGCCGGTTTCTTGCCTTCGTAGTAATGCCCGACAAACTGAATCACCCAACCCACCACAAACATCCCCACCCCACTGCTGAGCCACACCATCGTGCTCTGCGCCGCCAACGCATGCCCGGCCCACACCGACAAGCCCATCAATACCGTCATCAAGACGCCCAGGGCCAGCTCGAGGCGCAGGTAAAACCACGCCGAAAACAGCGCCACGATCACCGCCGGTGAAAGCCACAACCCACCCACCGTCCATTCCGGGCGCGACAGCAGAACGGCCACCGCAACCACAATCATTGGGATGCCGACAAAATGGCTGGCGATATTGCGCGGGTCGCGGTGGTAGGCGGCGTATTGACTGAGGTGGTCGACGAGGCTTTTCATTGTTGTTCCTCCTGTAGGATGTTTGATGATGCCCTGTCGGACCACGCCTGACTGTCGGCTGGACGACAATCTTCGGAGCGCTCATGAACCCAGAGAACTGGCACCGCCAATTGGTCACCGGCCATTGGTTCAGGCACTTGCCGGGCGACCTGCAGCGCAGCCTGCTGACGGCCGCTCGCTTGCGTACGCTGGCGGCGGGGCAGTGGCTGTTCAAACGCGGCGATCCGCCCTGTGGCCTGTATGCGGTGCTCGACGGTGCGGTGCGCATCAGCGCGGTCAATGCCCAAGGCAAGGAAGCGGTGTTGAGCCTGGTGGAAACGCCCTACTGGTTCGGCGAGATCTGCCTGTTCGACGGCCTGCCGCGCACCCACGATGCGCTGGCGATGGGGCCGTGTACGTTGCTGCACGTGCCGCAGGCGGCGATGCTCGCGCTGCTTGAGCACCAGCCGGTGTATTGGCGGGAAATAGCCCTGCTGATGAGCCATAAACTGCGGCTGTCATTGATCAATATCGAACAGATGAGCCTGATGCCCGCGTCGGCGCGCCTGGCCCATCGGTTGCTGATGATTGCCGAAGGCTACGGTGAAATCGAGCAGGCGCGCCGCGAGCTGCAACTGCCCCAGGAAGACTTGGCGGCGATGTTGGGCCTGTCGCGCCAGACCATCAACAGCCTGCTCAAGAGCCTGGAGCAGCAGGGCATTATCGGCTTGAGTTATGGCGCGATCAAAGTGCTCGACCTGCCAGGCCTGCGGCACGCCGCAGGCGCCTCAAACTAGGAGCCGCGGTACGTGGAGAACCCGTACGGGCTGAGCAGCAGCGGGATGTGGTAGTGCTGGTCGGCCTGCTTGACCTGGAAAATCACCGGTACTTCCGGGAAAAAGGTCTCGCGGTTGGCCTTCTTGTAGTAGTCGCCGGTCTTGAACACCACCCGGTACTCGCCGGGTTTCATGCTGCGATCGGCGGGGAACAGTTCGGCAATGCGCCCCTGCTGGTTGGTCACGCCCTCGGACAGCGCTTGCCAGTGATCGCCCACCTGCTGCTCCAGGGTCACACTCACACCCGCCGACGGCAGGCCGTTTTCCAGGTTAAGGACGTGGACGCTCAGCGGGTTGCCGTCGGCCAGGGCCAGGTTGCACAGGCCGCTCAGGCTGAGGGCGGCGAGGGTAATGCTCAGGGTTTTCATCGAGAGGTCCTTTCGAGGGTCAGTTACAAGGAAGTTTTCAGGCCCAGCTGCTCGGCGGCCTGGACGGCACAGGCTTCGTCCTGCGCCGCGCCACCGGCACCGGCAATGCCCAGGGCGCCGACCAGTTCGGCGTCGGCAAACAACGGCACGCCGCCACCGAGCAACAGCAATTCAGGCAAGGTGTTAAGGTTGGCCGCTTCCGGGTTGTTGCGGGCGCGCTCGGCAAACAGCCGGGTGGCGGTCTTGCTCGACAGCGCGGTGTAGGCCTTGCGCTGGCTGGCGAGGCTGTTGTGCGGTCCGACCCCATCGGCGCGCAGGGCCAGCAACGGGTTGCCGCCGCGATCGAGCACGGTCAGCGCGGCGTTGCAGTGGGCCAGGCTGGCGTCGGCCAATTGGCGCGCGGTACGCAGGTCCAGATCGGCATGGCGCGGCAATTGCGGCGCGGCCTGGGCGGCGCTGGTCAGCGCCAGGCTCAAAAACAAAGCAGTGCGATACATGGTGAAGGCTCCGTTGAACAGGCACCCACGGTAGCCAGTGAACGGGGTCAGAAACCGCACAATTGGATGACAGGTTTGTCATTAATCCCAGAGGTAAGGCATGCAGGTGTTGTTAGTGGAAGACCAGCCGCAGCTGGCGCAACGCATGGCCCAAGGCTTGAGCGAGGCGGGTTTCGCTGTGGAAGTCGCGGCCAACGGCATGGCCGCGCAGCGCTTTGTGGAAAGCTGCGTGTACGACCTGGTGATCCTGGACGTGATGTTGCCGGGCCTGAATGCGTGGAAGCTGCAGCAGGCGATCCGTCAGCGAGGCGACACGCCGTTGTTGTTCCTGACCACGCCGGGCGGGATCGAAGACCGTCTGCGCGGTTTGGAGCTGCATGAGGATGACTACCTGCTCAAACCGTTTGATGACAAGGCGCTGGTCGCGCGAGTCAAGAAACTGCTGCGGCGCGAACGTGGGCGCTAACCCAAGCCTTCTCTGAACTGCCCCGGCGTCATCCCCGTCCAGCGCTTGAACGCACGGTTGAAGCTGCTGGTATCGGCAAACCCCAACAGGTGGCTGATCTCGGCCAACGAACAGTGCGGATCACGCAGGTGCAGTAACGCCAGGTTCTGCCGGCATTGATTGAGCAACGCATCGAACCGACAGCCTTCGTCCGCCAGATGCCGTTGCAGGCTGCGCAGGCTCAGGTGCAGGGCCTGGGCAACGCGTTCGGCGCTGGGCTCGCCGTCGGGTAATTGCGCTTCGATGGCCGCACGCACCTTGCGCTCCCAGGTCAGCGGTTGCAGTTGGGCGAGGGTGCGTTTGAGCACCGTTTCGTTGTGTTCGGCCAGCTCCGGGTTGGCGTCGTCCAGATGGCTGTCGAAGTCGCGCGCGGCGAATTCCAGGCGGTCTTCGTCGGCGGCGAAAAACACCGGCGCGCGGAACACCGTGTGCCACGGCGTCGGATCGGCCGGCGGCGGGCGGCGCAGGTACACGGCCAACGGCGCGTAATCCCGACCCAGGCGATTGCGGCAGGTGCGCACGTAAATCGCCGCGAACGCATCGATCGCCTCGAACGCCGGCGCCGGGTTGCCTGGCGGTTGCAGCAGGCGAAACCGGTAGCGCTCGCCGTCGCGGCTCAACTCCAGGGTCAAGGCATCACTGACCACCTGGTGGTAACGCACGATGCGTTCGAATACCTCGCGCAAACTGCCGCTGGCGACCAGCGCATAGCCCAGCGCGTGAAACGTGGTGGGGCTGACAAACCGCGACACCCGCAAACCGATCGCCGGATCGCCGCTGACGTGCACCGCCAGTTCCCACAGGCGCGTGGTGGCCGACAGCGGGTAGCGCGCGTTGGGGTCGTCCATCAACTGCGGATCGAGCCCGGCCTCGCGGCACAGCGCGGCGCTGTCCAGGCCCAGGGCATCGAGCTGTTTGCGCAGGGCGCGGGTCCAGCTGGCGAGGGAGGTGGGTTCGGTCATGATGATTGGCGTGTGCGGTCAACAGGTTGGCGTGTGGGGCTTGCGTCCTGCGCGAGCGCCTGGTGCAGGATGTAAGCCTCGATAAACAAGAGGATGGGAGCATGGACGGTACTTCTGCAAGTCCCCAATCGCTGAATGCACAACAACGTTCGGCGCACATTCGCGAAGTCGTACTCGCCGAAGGCGTGCGCCTGCGCCAGCAACACCCGTGGCTGCAGCATCAGGACGCTCTGGGTGCCGGCATCCTGGCCTTTGCGCTGTTGGGCATGCTTGGCTCGGCGGCGCTGTACATCAGCGGGCATATGGCCTGGTGGGTGTGCCTGCTGCTCAACGCATTTTTCGCTTCACTGACCCACGAGCTGGAACACGACCTGATCCATAGCATGTACTTTCGCAAGCAGCGTGTGCCGCACAACCTGATGATGGGCCTGGTATGGCTGGCGCGGCCGAGCACCATCAACCCGTGGATCCGTCGCCACCTGCACCTGAACCATCACAAGGTCTCCGGCACCGAGGCCGACATGGAGGAGCGCGCAATCACCAACGGCGAGCCGTGGGGCCTGGCGCGCTTGTTGATGGTGGGCGATAACGTGATGTCGGCCTTTATCCGCATGCTGCGGGCCAAGACCTGGAGCCATAAATTCAAGATTCTCAAGCGCGCGCTGCTGGTTTATGCGCCGCTGGCGCTGCTGCATTGGGGCGCGTGGTACGTGTTTCTAGGGTTCCACGCCGCCAACGGCATCGCCAGCCTGCTCGGCGCGCCCATCGCCTGGTCGGAAGGCACTTTGCAGATGATGCACGTGATCGATATCGCCGCCGTGGTGATCATCGGCCCCAATGTACTGCGCACGTTCTGCCTGCACTTTGTCAGCTCCAACATGCACTACTACGGCGATGTGGAACCGGGCAATGTGATCCAGCAGACCCAGGTGCTGAACCCGTGGTGGATGTGGCCGTTGCAGGCGTTCTGCTTCAACTTCGGCAGCACCCACGGGATTCATCATTTTGTGGTGAAGGAACCGTTCTATATCCGCCAGATGACGGCCAAGGTGGCGCATAAAGTGATGGCTGAAATGGGTGTGC
This sequence comes from Pseudomonas sp. lyk4-R2A-8, assembly GCF_030209095.1. Classification (NCBI taxonomy): domain Bacteria; kingdom Pseudomonadati; phylum Pseudomonadota; class Gammaproteobacteria; order Pseudomonadales; family Pseudomonadaceae; genus Pseudomonas; species Pseudomonas sp. lyk4-R2A-8. The sequence goes on along the minus strand of NZ_JARVSS010000019.1, from coordinate 14,359 downwards.
GCTTTAATGATTTGGGCACGTTTGCGCGGGCCAATCGGCTGGAGCCCATGGCGGCAGCCAATGCCGGCCTCAAGCCGGCGGAAACGGCGTTGCGCTGAGGTGCGGTGGCCGGTTGAGGTGGCGAGTCTGGCCGCCCGTGCTCAGTCGTTGACGGCACGGATATGCGCGGCCAACTCGGCCAACGCCGAATCGTCGGCCCTGGTGCAGTCATGGGACGAGAGATAGCCCTCATAGCGATCAAAAAACTTATCCATGCGAGAGCTGATTTTTTTGAATGCGCTGTCTTCGCCCGTTCCGTGCATCGGGAACAGCTTGGCGTGCAAATGATCGACGCCGTAACCCTCCAGAATCATGCCGGTCCTCGCCACGCCCGCAAGCGCCTGGTCAATCAGCAGTGCGGTCTTCTTGGCCGCAACCACCAATTCGCACAGCACCTCGTCCGACTGGGCAAACCCATAGCTGCCGTAATGAGCCTTGGGAATCACCACACTGAACCCTGGGGTGTTGGGGAAGATGGAGAGGAAAGCCATGTGGCTCTGGTCTTCCCATAACAAGTGGGCAGGGGCGGTGCCGCGAGCGATGTTGCAGAAGATACAGTCCATCAGACGACGTCCTCGTTTTCGTCAAAGGGGCGGGCAGCGTGCCCGGTGAACTTCGATGGTTCAAACCTGGCATTGTTTTGTGTCGCTAGTGTGTAAAGCGCTGACCCGGCGCCACGACGTCCGGTTCGACGCGATAGCTCGCCGGGCTGAACACCCGCGTCACCACCAGCATCGCCAGCACCGTGGCGGTCAGCACCCACCAGGCGCTGACGAAGTCGCCGGTGAGCTGGCGCAGCCAACCGGTCATCCACGGTGAAATGGCGTTGATCAAAAAGCCCACGCCTTGCACAAAGGCCGCCAGTTGCCCGGCATGGCGAGGGTCGCGGTGGTGGTCGAGGGTCAGCAGCAGGCTCAGGGCAAAGCAGGCGCCCAGGCCGAAGCCGCACAAGGCCACCCACAGGTGGGGGTAGTCCAACGGCGCGAAGATCAGTCCGAGGTAACCGACGGTTTGTGCCAACAGGCTGATGACCAGCAACGGACGACGGTCGACACCGCGTTGTGCCAGCACCGGCATCAGCAGCGCGGCGATCACTTGGAAAATGGTCATGTACGCCAGCAGCGAGCCGCTGGGCAGCACGCCCCAGCCCAGTTGCTGGTAATAAGCCGGCAGCCAGGCCACCAGGCTCATGTAGCCGCAGTTCACCAGGCCGAAATACAACGCCAATAACCACGCACGCCGATTGCGCAGGCCCTTCAATGCGGGCGCCACCTGCGAGTTGCGCGCCGCGCCCAACGGCAGCCAGGCCCACAGCAGCAACGCGCCGAGTGCCGGCAACAGCCAGATCCCGAGCCCCGCCTGCCACTGAGCAAAGTGCGTAGCCACTACCGGGCTGAGCAATGCCGCGAGCCCGCCACCGGCCATCAATGAAGCCGAATACACCCCCATCGCCACCGGCACACGATGACGAAACTCGCGCTTGATCATCGCTGGTACCAGCGCCTGGATCAGCGCCACGCCGGCCCCGCCGAGCAATGCCGTGACCAGCAGCGCCGACGCCTGCCCCATCAACCAACGCGCCAGGCAGGCCAGCAGGATCATCATCAGCCCCAGGGCGATGCCCCGCCGCTCGCCCAGGCGTGCTTCCACCCGCACGCCGATCAGCGCCACCAGGCCCATGCACACTACCGGCAGGCTGGTCAGCAGGGCGCTGCTCTGGAAACTCAAACCGGTGGCCTGCCGGATTTCGCCCAGTAGCGGGCTGATGGAGCTGAGGATCGGCCGCAGGTTCAGGCCCAGCACCAGCAATAGTGCCCAGCCGGCGAGGGATTTGTTCAAGGTCATGCAGGCCGCTCCGGGCACGATGGGAGGTGAAGTATGGGCAGCCCTGGGAGTATTCTGAAATTAAATATAACCATGCCAATCAGTGGCAAACACAATGGTGACGTAGATGTTCGACCCCGTGTTATTGCGCAGCTTTGTCGCCGTGGTGGACTGCGGCAATTTCACTCGCGCCGCCGAGCGCCTGCACCTGACCCAGTCCACCGTGAGCCAGCAGATCCGCCGTCTGGAGGACGCGGTGACGTGTCAGTTGCTCGACCGCGACCAGCGCCGCGTGGTCGCCACCACCGAAGGCGAGCGCTTGCTGGCGTACGCCAGGCGCATCCTGGCGCTGCATGAAGAGGCAGCTGAAGTGCTGATCAGCCAACAGAGCGACGGCGTGCTGCGCCTGGGGGTGCCGGAAGATTTTGCCGCCGAGCGCCTGATGCCGCTGTTGTCGTCATTCGTGCAGGCTTATCCACGGGTGCGTCTGGAGGTCACCAGTGGTTTGGGCCCCGAGTTGCAACGTCAATACCGGGCCGGCGAATTCGATGTGCTGCTGGTCAAGCAAATGGGCGACAGCGCCGACTGCCTGGCCTCGTGGCCCGAGCCGCTGTGCTGGGTGGACAGCCGCACCACACCATCCGTGGGGCGCGACCCGTTGCCGTTGGTGGCCTTCCCGGTGGGCGGCCTGTACCGCAATGAAATGCTGCAGCACCTGGAAGTGGGCGGCTGGCGCTGGCGTATCGGTTACTCAAGCGCGAGTTTGGCCAGCGTGTGTTCGGCGGTGGCGGCTGGGCTGGGGGTGAGCCTGTTGCCGCGCCGGGTGGTGCAGCCAGGGCATGTGGAATTGGGGCCTGACAGCGGTCTGCCCGAAGTGCAAGGCGTGCGCCTGGCGTTGTATGCCCGCCATGGCCTGAGTGCGGCGGGGCAGTGCTTACAGGCTCAGTTGTTCGATTTGTGCGCGAAGTGAGGTGGAGACGGCCGGACCACAGCTTGTATTTTTGGTTATTAATAAATAGCTTCTTATTCCTTAACGAATATAAACCGCGTCCCTATACTGCTCAGCACGTTAAACGCTGCAGGAGGGCACACCCATGCACAGCGAGTCGATTCGTTATCTGATCGTGCCGGGCTGGCAAGGATCGCCGGACAATCATTGGCAAAGTCATTGGCAACACAGCCTGCCCAACAGCGCGCGTGTGGAGCAGGCCGATTGGCTGACGCCGCGACGTGAAGACTGGGTTGCCGCGCTGGCCGAGGCGATCGCCGCCGACAGCACGCCGGTGATTCTCATCGCCCATAGCCTGGGCTGCATCACCGTGGCCCATTGGGCGGCCACCGCACCCGTGCAGTTCCTGCGGCAGGTGCGCGGCGCCTTGCTGGTGGCGCCGGCGGATGTGGAGCGTCCGGCCTGCTCGCCGGTCTTGCGCAATTTCGCGCCGATCCCCACCGACCTGTTGCCGTTCCCGAGCCAGGTGGTCAGTTCCGACAACGACAGCGCCGTCAGCGCCCCTCGGGCCCTGGAGTTGGCGCGCAACTGGGGGGCCGAAGCCGGCATTCTTTCGGGGGCAGGGCATATCAACGTGAAGTCCGGTCATCAGCGCTGGGAGCAAGGCTTCGCCTACCTCTATCGCCTGCAAAGCCGCCTCGAGCAGCACGCCCGGCGCACCGCCTGATTTTTTTCAACGCCCCGTCCCTGGCGGACGTGGGGCGGGAGCTTGCCATGAGTCTGCATGAAACCTTCGGTCAGCCGCTGCTGACCTTCCCCGACGCGGAAAAAAGCCCGCTGAGCATCCGCGCCAAGGCGCTGGTGTTTGTCGACCCGCGCTCGCGCAAGCTGCGCGAAGAGCTGGAAACCCTCGCGCCGCGCGCTTTGCCCGTGCTGATTCGCGGCGAGACCGGCAGCGGTAAAGAGCTGTTGGCGCGGCATATCCACCGCGGAAGTGACCGTACGGGCTTGTTCGTCTCGGTCAATTGCGGCGCCATCAGCCCCACCTACGCCGACGCCGAATTGTTCGGCTACGCCGCCGGCAGCCACAGCGGCACCGCCAGCAGCCGCGCCGGCTGGTTTGGTTCGGCCAATGGCGGCACCTTGTACCTGGATGAGATCGGCGACCTGCCGCTGCCGATCCAGGTCAAATTACTCGCCGCCCTGGAAAACCATGAAGTCACCCGCGTCGGCGCCCAGCAGCCGAGCCCGGTGGACGTGCGTCTGGTGGCCGCCACCAGCATCGACCTGGCGCAGGCCGTGGCCGCCGGCAAATTTCATGAGCGACTGTTTCACTACCTGAGCGAAGGCCGGTTGGACCTACCCGCATTGCGCGAGCGGGTGGGCGATATTCTGTCGTTGGCCGAGTACTTCCTGGGCATCTACAGTCAGCGTCTTGACCTGCCGGTGCCGCTGATCAGCGAGGCCGCCCAGCGCGTGCTGGAAAGCCACAGCTGGCCGGGCAATACCCGTGAGCTGGAAAACGTTATTCACTTTGCGCTCCTGGTGAGCAGCGGCGACGAAATTCTGCCGGAGCACCTGAACCTGCCGGCGGCGGGTTCGCCGCTGGAACAGGTGCGGAGGATTTACGCCCAGGCCAGCCCGGCCGACCAGGAAACGTTGCGCCGATTCCTACATGAACAAAATGGAATATCAACGTGAATAAAAGATATTGTTCGGGAATAAAAAATCTAGGTATTGTCCCCTGCATGCCGCGATAGCACTTCGCTGGCACACCACCCTACACACGGTCGTCAGAGACGCCCCGGACTGTCGATAAGGACACTGCATGAAAAAGGTTCTGTTGTTTACCGCATTGGCCGCTGCCCTGACTGCCAGCTTCGCCCAGGCCAACGAGAAACTGGTGGTGGCCGCCACCCCGATCCCGCATGCCGAGATCCTCGAGCTGGTCAAGCCAACCCTGGCCAAAGAAGGCGTGGACCTGGAAATCAAAGTATTCACCGACTATGTGCAGCCCAACGTGCAAGTCGCTGAAAAGCGCCTGGACGCCAACTACTTCCAGACCCTGCCGTACCTGGAAAACTTCAACAAGGGCAAGGGCACCAACCTGGTGACCGTGGTGGGCGTGCACGTTGAACCGTTCGGCGGTTATTCGAAAAAAATCAAGAAAATTGAAGACCTGAAAGACGGCGCCACCGTGGCCATCCCGAACGAAGGCTCCAACAGCGGCCGCGCCCTGTTGCTGCTGCAGAAAGCCGGTGTGATCACCCTCAAAGACCCGACCAACGCCCTGGCTACGCCCAAAGACATCGCCAGCAACCCGAAACACCTCAAATTCAAAGAGCTGGAGTCGGCGCTGCTGCCCCGCGTGCTGGACCAGGTCGACCTGGACCTGATCAACACCAACTACGCGCTGGAAGCCGGCCTGAACCCGGCCAAGGATGCGCTGATCATCGAAGACGCCAAGTCGCCTTACGTAAACTTCCTGGTGGCTCGCCCGGACAACAAGGACAGCGACGCTATCCAGAAACTGTCCAAGGCCCTGACCAGCCCGGAAGTCAAAGCCTTCATCGAGAAGAAGTACAACGGCGCGGTTGTGCCGGCGTTCTGATGTAAGCCAACACCCCTTCAAGGTTTCAACGCCGGCGGCTCACATAGCGTCGGCGTTTTTTTATGTGTGGAATTCGCAATGCAATCAAAATGTGTGAGGGGGCTTGCTCTCTCACACATTTGATCTTCATCTCACAGTGGACATTCAGCGTGTCAGAGCGCGCGGCTATTGATCGCCCTGCGCAACGCCACCAACCATTTCACCAACTCCTGCGGATCAATCGGTTTCGCTTTGTTCATTGTTCATTCCCTCGAAACACAGACCCCTCAACCATAGCTGCCACCCGCCAACCCCGCGAATCCGGAGGTTATCTTTTTGGGTGATATCAATATGCTATTTTGGTATTTAAAATTTACTTTTTATACCTTTAAAGTTCGCGCTACCCGACGTTACCCACGTCGGCTTGGATAACACGCGCCGCTCTACCCTGCGGCGTCATGGACTGCAAATGACCCTCGATTTCGCTTTTATCCTCAGCACCCTGCCGGCGTTTTTGAAGGCCGTGGGTGTCACGCTGCAAGTCGGCCTGATCGCCATCGCCACCTCCTTGCTTGTAGCGCTGATCAACGCGGCGCTGCTGGTGTTTCGCACGCCGTACCTGTCGCGCCTGGTGGCGATGTATGTGGAGCTGGCGCGCAATACACCGCTGCTGATCCAGCTGTTTTTCGTGTACTTCGCCTTGCCCGCCCTGGGCTTGAATGTCTCCGGGTTCTGGGCGGCGATCATCACCATGACCTTTCTGGGCGGTGCTTACCTCACCGAAGTGCTGCGCGCCGGTGTGGAGGCGGTGCCGCAGGCGCAGGTCGAATCGGGCAAGTCCATTGGCCTGTCGGACTGGCAACTGCTGCGCCACGTGATCCTGCCCCAGGCCGGCATCCTCAGCCTGCCGGCCTTGTTCGCTAATTTCATCTTCCTGCTCAAAGAGACCACCGTGGTCTCCGCCGTGGCCGTGCCGGAGATTCTCTACACCACCAAGAGCTACATCGCCCTCTACTACAAGACCTACGAAATGCTCGCCGTGCTGACGCTGATTTGCGTGCTGTTGTTCTTGCCGCTGTCGCTGCTGCTCAGCCGCTTGGAAAGGAGGCTCCAGCATGGCCAGTTCGGGTCTTGAGTTGTTGTGGGTGTCGCTGCCGCAACTGGGCAAGGGTGCCGCGCAGACCTTGTCGATTTCGTTTATGAGCATCGCCTTCAGTACGGTAGGCGGCGTGCTGTATGGCGTGCTGCGCACCTTGAACAACCGGCTGATCAACGCCGTGCTGCGGGTTTACCTGGAGTTGTTCCGGGCGATCCCGGTGCTGGTGTGGTTGTACCTGCTGTTCTTTGGCCTACCGATTTTTTTTGGCCTGAGCCTCCCCAGTTTCTGGTGCGCGGTGCTGGTGTTGTCGTTGTGGGGCGCCAGCGAGGTCGGCGAAGTGGTACGTGGCGCGTTGCATTCGCTGCCCCGTGGCCAGCGCGAGGCCGGCCTGTCGATTGGCTTGTCCGACCCGCAGTTGTACGGCTACGTGTTGCTGCCCCAGGCCCTCAAGCGCATGACGCCACCCACGATCAACGTCTACACGCGCATCATCAAGACCAGTTCCCTGGCGGTGCTGATCGGCGTGGTGGACGTGATCAAGGTCGGTCAGCAAATCATCGAGCGCACTTATGAGTCGGTGTTGATCTACGGCGCGCTGTTCCTGTTCTTTTTCTTTATCTGCTACCCGTTGTCGGCCGCCTCCAAGGTGCTGGAACGGCGCTGGGCCCAAGCATGAGCGCATTGATCGAGTTCCAGGGTTTCAACAAATTCTTCGGCGAGCAGCAGGTGCTCAAGGGCATCGACCTGAGCGTGCACAGCGGCGAAGTGGTGGTGATCCTCGGCCCCAGCGGCTGCGGCAAAAGCACCTTGCTGCGTTGCCTCAACGGCCTGGAAGTGGCCCATGGTGGCAGCCTGCGATTTGCCGGCAAGGAGCTGCTGGATAAACACACCGACTGGCGCCAGGTGCGCCAGGACGTAGGCATGGTGTTCCAGAGCTACCATCTGTTTCCACATATGAGCGTACTCGACAACATCCTGCTCGGGCCGCTGAAAGTGCAAAAGCGCGAGCCGCGCCAAGCCCGCGAGCAGGCTGAACAGCTGTTGGCGCGGGTCGGCCTGGCGGACAAGCGCGACGCGTTCCCGCGCCAGCTCTCCGGCGGCCAGCAGCAACGCATCGCCATCGTCCGTTCGCTGTGCATGAACCCACAAGTCATGCTGTTCGACGAAGTCACTGCAGCCCTCGATCCGGAGATGGTCAAGGAAGTGCTGGAGGTGATCCAGGGCCTGGCCCGCGATGGCATGACATTACTGATCGTGACCCATGAAATGGCCTTCGCTCGCGCCGTCGCCGACCGCGTGGTGTTCATGGAGGCCGGCCGCATTCTCGAACACAACACCCCCGAGGCATTCTTTACGAACCCGCAAACCGCACGCGCGCAGCAGTTCCTGGAGAAGTTCTCCTTTGTTTCAACACTGCCCAAGAAAATCAAGGAACTGGAACCGCTATGAAAAAACTACTACTGCCCCTGTTAGCCGTCGCGCTGCTGGCCGGTTGCGATAAAAAGGCCGAAGAGCCTGCCAAACCCACGGCTGCCGTGAGTTACATCGACAAGATCAAAGCGCGCGACAAGTTGATTGTCGGCGTCTTCACCGACAAACCACCGTTCGGCTTTGTGGACGAGGCCGGGCGCTATGTCGGCTTCGATACAGACATCGGCCGCCGATTCGCCAAGGATCTGCTGGGCGACGAGAACAAAGTCGAATTCGTCGCCGTGGAGCCGGCCAGCCGCATTCCATTCCTGCAAAGCGACAAGGTCGACCTGATCCTGGCCAACATGACCGTGACCCCGGAGCGCAAGGAAGCGGTGGACTTCACCCATCCCAACCTGAAAGTCGCGGTGCAGGCCCTGGTGCCCAACGACAGCCCGGTCAAGCGCCTGGATGACCTGGCGACCCGCACCATCATCGTCACCACCGGCACCACCGCCGATATCTGGCTGACCAAAAACCATCCGGACTGGAAACTGCTCAAGTTCGAGAAAAACTCCGAATCCCTGCAGGCGCTGTCAGCCGGTCGCGGCGATGCCTATGCCCAGGACAACCTGGTGCTGTTCAGCTGGGCCAAGCAAAACCCCGGCTACCGCGTGCTGGAACAGAAACTCGGCGACGAAGCCCCCATCGCCCCGGCGGTCAAGAAGGGCAACACCGAACTGCGCGATTGGGTAAATACCGAACTGGCGAAGTTGGGCGAGGAGAAATTTCTGCTCAAACTGTACGACCAATACGTGCGTAAAGAACTCAGTGATGACACCCAGCCTGAGAGCGTGATTGTCGAAGGCGGCAAATGGCAGGGCTAGTTCTGCGCTGACTGTTGTATCGCTATCGGGGCAAGCCCCCTCCCGCATTTGAATGTATTCACACATCAAATGTGTGAGAGGGGGCTTGCCCCGATGAGGCCGGTGAAATCACCTCAATACTCTCTTCCCCATGCAGATAAGGAACCCTGATCTAAGCTGACAGTCGCATACACACTGGCACGTCGGCATCACGCAAAAGGAGACTGCATGGGCGGTCGTATTTCCACTTTCATATTCGGACTTGGCCTGCTGGCGCTCTTGAGCGGTTGCGGTCAGGAAAACACCGAGCCCAAGGCTCATTCCCGGGTGTTTGTGCAGACCGTGCAGTCGGCGGATTTCGCCGCGGCAGTCACCCTGACCGGGGATATCCAGGCGCGGGTGCAAACCGATCTGTCCTTTCGCGTGGGCGGCAAGATCATCCAGCGCCTGGTGGATGTGGGCGATCGCGTAAGCGCCAGGCAAGTGCTGGCCAGGCTCGATCCCAAAGACCTGCAGACCAACGTCGATTCGGCCCAGGCCCAGGTCGTGGCCGAACAGGCGCGGGTCAAGCAGACAGCGGCGGCGTTTGTGCGCCAGGAAAAGCTCCTGCCCAAAGGCTACACCAGCCGCAGCGAATACGACTCGGCCCAGGCCGCCTTGCGCAGCAGCCAAAGCGCCCTGGCCGCGGCCCAGGCACAACTGGCCAATGCCCGTGAGCAACTGGGCTACACCGCACTGGTCGCCGATGCGCCGGGCGTGATCACGGCGCGCCAGGCCGAGGTGGGCCAAGTGGTGCAGGCCACTGTGCCGATTTTCAGCCTGGCCCGCGACGGCGAGCGCGATGCGGTGTTCAACGTGTATGAATCGCTGCTGGTAGAGCCACCGTCCGACGCGCCGATCACCGTCAGCCTGCTGGACAACCCGAGCATTCAGGTGCAAGGCAATGTGCGCGAAATTACCCCGGCGGTGGCCGCCAACACCGGCACCGTGCAAGTAAAGATTGCCCTGCAGTCACTGCCCAAAGGCATGGAGCTGGGCTCGGTGGTCAGCGCCACCGCCAATGGCCCGGCCAGGGCCAGCGTCGAACTGCCGTGGTCGGCTCTCACCAAAGATCTCAGCGAACCCGCCGTGTGGCTGGTGGACGGCGAGGGCAAGGCGCAGTTGCATAAAGTCTCCGTGGCCCGCTACCTCACTGGCAAAGTCATCATCGGCGATGGCCTCAAGGGCGGCGAAAAAGTCGTGGTGGCCGGCGGCCAGTTGCTGCACCCCGGTATGCAGGTCGAGATTGCCCAGCCAGGAGCCCAGCCATGAAGCGCCTGATCGTCATGCTCGCCGCCGGCCTGGCACTGGCGGCGTGCTCCAAGGAAGAACCCGCGCCCGACCCGGTGCGCCCGGTGCTGTCGATGCAAGTGAAGGCTGAAGACCAGGAAAACCTCGGCCGCTTCGCCGGCACCATCCAGGCCCGTTACGAAAGTAACCTGGGCTTTCGCGTGCCCGGCCGTATCGCCCGTCGCCTCGTGGACGTCGGCGCCGAAGTGGAGAAGGGCGCCTTGCTGGCCGTGCTCGATCCCACCGACCAGCAGAACCAGTTGCGCGCAGCCCAGGGCGACCTGGCGCGGGTGCAGGCGCAGTTCATCAATGCCCAGGCCAATGCCCGCCGCCAGCAGGAGCTGTTCAACCGTGGCGTCGGCGCCCAGGCCCAGCTGGACGTGGCGCTGACCGACCTGAAAACCACCCAGGCCAGCCTCGATCAGGCCAAGGCCTCGGTCAACCAGGCCAAGGACCAGCTCAACTACGCCGAACTGCGCACCGACCATGCCGGCATCGTCACCGCCTGGAACGCCGAGGCCGGCCAGGTGGTCAGCGCCGGCCAGCAAGTGGTGACCCTGGCACGCCCGGACATCAAGGAAGCGGTGATCGATCTTCCCGCCAGCCTGGCCGAGCGCCTGCCTCCGGATGGGGTGTTCCTGGTCGCCGGGCAACTGGACCCCAGCGTTCACACCACCGCCACCGTGCGCGAAATCGAGCCACAGGCCCAGAGCGCCACGCGCACCCGTCGCGCACGCCTGACTCTGGCCGAGACGCCGCCCGCGTTCCGCCTCGGCACGGCCATCAGCGTCACCCTGAGCACCGCCATCACCCCGCGCATCGAGCTGCCGGTGAGCGCCTTGCAGGACGTTGACGGCAAGACCCGCATCTGGCTGCTCGACACCCAGACCCAGACCGTACAACCGCGAGATGTCACGGTGATCAGCCGGGAGGGCGGCAGCGCCCTGGTCAACGGCGGCGTCAAAGCCGGCGAGCGCATCGTCACCGCCGGCGTGAACAGCCTGAAGCCCGGGCAGAAAGTCAAAATCGACGAGGACAGCCCGCGATGAAAGGCAGCTTCAACTTATCCGACTGGGCCCTCAAGCATCAGTCCTTCGTCTGGTACCTGATGTTCGTCGCGCTGCTGATGGGCGTGTTCTCCTACATGAACCTGGGCCGCGAAGAAGACCCGTCGTTCACCATCAAGACTATGGTGATCCAGACCCGCTGGCCGGGCGCGACCCAGGAAGAAACCCTCAAGCAGGTCACCGACCGCATTGAGAAAAAACTCGAAGAACTCGACTCCCTCGACTATGTGAAGAGCTATACCCGACCGGGCGAGTCCACCGTGTTCGTATTCCTCAAGGACACCACCAGCGCCAAGGCCATCCCCGAAATCTGGTACCAGGTGCGCAAGAAGATCGACGATATTCGCGGCACCTTCCCCCAAGGCCTGCAAGGGCCGTCGTTCAACGATGAGTTCGGTGACGTGTTCGGCTCGGTGTACGCCTTTACCGGCGACGGCCTGTCGATGCGCCAGTTGCGTGACTACGTCGAGCAGGTACGCGCCGAGATCCGTTCGGTGCCGGGGCTGGGCAAGGTGGAGATGATCGGCCAACAGGATGAAGTGATTTACCTGAACTTCTCCACGCGCAAACTGGCGGCGCTGGGCGTCGACCAGCGCCAGGTCGTGCAAAGCCTGCAATCGCAGAACGCCGTGACGCCTGCCGGTGTGATCGAAGCCGGGCCGGAGCGGATTTCGGTGCGAACTTCGGGGCAGTTCGCCTCGGAAAAAGACCTGGCCAACGTCAATCTGCGCCTCAATGACCGTTTCTATCGCCTCGCGGACATTGCCGAGATCAGCCGAGGCTACGTCGACCCGGCGCGGCCGATGTTTCGCTTCAACGGCAAGCCTGCCATCGGTTTGGCCATCGCCATGCAGAAGGGCGGCAATATCCAGTCGTTCGGCAAGGCCCTGCACACGCGCATGGACGAACTGACCGCCGACCTGCCGGTGGGTGTCGGCGTGCACAAGGTGTCGGACCAGGCCGAAGTGGTGGAAGAAGCCGTGGGCGGCTTTACCAGTGCGTTGTTCGAGGCGGTGATCATCGTGCTGGTGGTGAGCTTTATCAGCCTCGGTCTGCGTGCCGGGCTGGTGGTGGCGTGTTCGATTCCGCTGGTGCTGGCGCTGGTGTTCGTGTTCATGGAATACAGCGGCATCACCATGCAGCGCGTCTCGCTGGGCGCGTTGATTATTGCCCTCGGCCTGTTGGTAGATGACGCGATGATCACCGTGGAGATGATGATCACGCGCCTGGAAAAAGGTGAAACCAAGGAGCAGGCGGCCACTTACGCCTACACGTCGACCGCGTTCCCGATGCTGACCGGTACGCTGGTCACAGTGGCAGGCTTTGTGCCGATCGGCCTCAACGCCAGTTCGGCCGGTGAGTACACCTTCACGCTGTTCGCGGTGATCGCCGTGGCGATGCTGGTGTCGTGGGTGGTGGCGGTATTGTTTGCGCCGGTGATCGGCGTGCATATCCTCAGCGCCAACGTTAAGCCTCATAACGCCGAGCCTGGGCGCATCGGCCGGGGGTTCAATCGCGGCATGCTGTGGGCCATGCGCAACCGCTGGTGGGCCGTTGGCATCACCGTGGGGTTGTTCGTGGCGTCGGTGTTCTCCATGCAGTTCGTGCAGAACCAGTTCTTCCCCTCGTCGGATCGCCCGGAAATCCTGGTCGACCTCAACCTGCCGCAGAACGCCTCGATCAACGAAACACGCAAAACCGTCGACCGTCTGGAAGCCATTATCAAGGACGACCCCGACATCGCCCGTTGGAGCACTTACATCGGCCAGGGTGCGATTCGTTTCTACCTGCCCCTCGACCAGCAACTGGAAAACCCCTACTACGCGCAGTTGGTGATCGTCAGCAAAGGCCTGGAGGAACGTGGCGCATTGATCGCGCGCCTGCAAAAGCGTCTGCGCGACGACTTTGTCGGTATCGGCAGTTATGTACAGCCGCTGGAAATGGGCCCGCCCGTAGGACGGCCTATCCAGTATCGCGTATCCGGCAAAGACACCGACCAGGTTCGCAAGCACGCCATCGAACTGGCGACCCTGCTGGATCAAAACACCCACCTGGGCGAGATCATTTACGACTGGAACGAGCCGGGCAAAGTCCTGCGCGTGGACATCGCCCAGGACAAGGCACGGCAGTTGGGCCTGTCCTCCGAAGACGTCGCGCAGCTGATGAACAGCGTGGTCAGCGGTGCTTCGGTGACCCAGGTGCATGACGATATCTACCTGATCAACGTGGTCGGCCGCGCCGAAGACGCCGAGCGCGGCACGCCGGAAACCCTGCAGAACCTGCAGATTGTCACGCCCAACGGCACGTCGATCCCACTGCTGGCCTTCGCCACCGTGCGCTATGAACTGGAGCAGCCTTTGGTGTGGCGTCGCGACCGTTTGCCGACCATCACCATCAAGGCCTCGGTGCGCGACGAAATGCAGCCGACCGACCTGGTCAAGCAGCTCAAGCCCGAGATCGACAAGTTCAGCGCCGGCCTGCCGGTAGGCTACAAGGTCGCCACCGGCGGCACTGTGGAAGAGAGCGGCAAGGCCCAGGGCCCGATCGCCAGCGTGGTGCCGCTGATGCTGTTTTTGATGGCGACGTTCCTGATGATCCAGTTGCACAGCGTGCAGAAGATGTTCCTGGTCGCCAGTGTCGCGCCGCTGGGGCTGATCGGCGTGGTGCTGGCGCTGATCCCCACCGGTACGCCCATGGGCTTTGTGGCGATCCTCGGCATCCTGGCGTTGATCGGCATCATCATCCGTAACTCGGTGATCCTGGTGACGCAGATCGATGCCTACGAACGCGACGGCTACACGCCGTGGGATGCCGTGGTGGAAGCCACCGAGCACCGTCGACGGCCGATCCTGCTCACGGCCGCTGCGGCGAGCCTGGGCATGATCCCGATTGCCCGCGAAGTGTTCTGGGGGCCGATGGCGTACGCGATGATTGGCGGCATCATCATCGCCACCTTGCTCACGCTGCTGTTCCTGCCGGCGTTGTATGTGGCGTGGTACAAGATTCGCGAGCCAAAGCAGGAGCAACAGGACGAACGCCGTTAAACATGTGAGAGTCCCCGCCAAGCGCCGCAGGTTTTGGCTACTGCGCACAGGTGACGCGGAGCGTCACGGGCTGCATTCCCACGCGGGTGAACTGACCCCACAAAGTTGGACGATTTTCTATCTATGCCTGAGCGGCCTGAAT
>NZ_JARVSS010000010.1:0-120558 GCF_030209095.1 Pseudomonas sp. lyk4-R2A-8 | reverse complement strand
ATTCAGGCCGCTCAGGCATAGATAGAAAATCGTCCAACTTTGTGGGGTCAGTTCAGAGCGTGGGAACGATCAAGCGCCTTCATCCCATCGCATCCCCCCACCCAGTACCCAAGTAGCATAGGTCGCATCCCCCGCCCTTCGTACACTCATGCATCAGAGGGGGAGGCAACGATGCATAACAGTGAAGGCGTAGTCAGTGCCATGTCCCAGGCCACCGATGAAGGGCAGGCCGCCGAGGAGTTGGCGCAGCAACTGTTGCATCCGTACCTGGGCTTCGTGCTGTTTTTCTGCTCGGCCTCTTACGACCTGCAGGCCCTGGGCCAAGCGTTGCAAGCGTGCCTGGGCAACGTGCGCGTGGTGGGCTGTACCAGCGCCGGCGAGATCACGCCCCAAGGCTACGGCCGCAATTGCATTACGGCGATGGGCTTTAATCACGCGCATTTTTCTATCGCCACCGAGCTGATCGACCAAGTGGAACACTTCAGCCTGATCGACGCCCAGCACATGGTCGAACGCCTGGTCGGCGGCTGTCGCAGCAATACCCTGGCGCCGATCAAGGGCAACACCTTCGCCCTGACCCTGCTCGATGGCCTCTCCAGCCGCGAAGAAATGGTACTCGCCGCCCTCAGCGCCGCCCTTGGCGATATCCCGCACTTCGGCGGTTCGGCCGGTGACGACAACTTCCTCACCCACACCCACGTGTACTTCAATGGCGCGTTCCACAGCGGCGCGGCGGTGGTGGTGCTGGTCAATACCTGGTTGGATTTCGAAGTGTTCACCACCCACCACATCCTGCCGCGTGCGGAAAAACTGGTGGTGACCGGCGCCGACAGCCCGTCACGACGGGTGTACGAGCTCAATGCCGAACCCGCCGCCGAGGAGTACGCGCGGCATATCGGCGTGGCGGTGGCCGACCTCGACCACCGCGTCTTTGCCGCCCACCCGCTGGCGGTGCGTATCCATGATCAGTACTACGTGCGCGCCATCCAACAGGTGCACGAAGACCTGAGCCTGAGTTTCTACTGCGCCGTGGAAAACGGCATCGTACTGACCGTGATGAAACCCGGCCCGATTCTGCCCAACCTGGAAAGCCTGTTCGACGGCCTGCACTCTCGCCTCGGCGATTTGTTGCTGACTGTCGGCTGCGACTGCTTCCTGCGCCGCCTGGAGCTGGAAGACGCCGGGGGCCTGGAACAGATCGGCAGCTTCCTGCAAGCCAAACGGGTGATGGGGTTCAACACCTACGGAGAACAGTTCAATGGCATGCACATCAACCAGACCTTCACCGGGGTCGCCATTGCCCGAGGCCGGCGCTGAACTGCTCGCCCAGGTGGCCCGACTGCAACAGGACAACCACAAGCTGGCGCGGATCAATGCGGCGCTGATCGAGCGTATCGAGTCCGGCATGGCCCAGGGTAATAACCCGTACACCACCTTTCAGCATTCGGTGGTACTGGCCGAGCAAGTGCGCGAACGCACCGATGCCTTGAACCAGGCAATGGCCGAACTCAAGGCCAGCAACCACTTGCTGATCAACGCAAGGCTGCGCGCCGAGACCCTGCGCGGTGAACAGGCGGCGGCGCAAAAGGCCCAGGAAAGTGAACGCTGGATTCGCCTGATCACCGATAACGTTCCGGCCCTGATCGGCTACTTGAATGCCGACCTGGTCTACGAATTCACCAATAAGGTCTATGAACAATGGTACTGCTGGCCGCGCGGCATGATGCTCGGCCTGAGCCTGCGCGAAGTCCACAGCGAGCAGCATTGCCAGCGCCTGGACGCCTATGTCGCCCGCGCCCTGGCCGGGGAGAGCGTGACCTTCGAGTTCGCCGAGACCAACATCAATAACCAGGAGCGCTACATGCTGCGCTCCTATGTGCCGAATATGCTGGCCAGTGGCGAAGTGGTAGGGATCTTTGTGTTGATCCGCGACATCACCGAACGCCGCCGCACCGCCGAAGCGTTGCACCAGGCCTATCAGCACCTGGAGCAACGCGTGGCCCAGCGCACCTCGGAACTCACTGCGCTCAACGGCCAGTTGCTCAAGGAAATCGATGAGCGCCGGCGCATGGAAACCCGCCTGCGCGAGGCCAAGCTGGAGGCGGAACAGGCCAACCTGTCGAAAACCAAATTCCTCGCGGCCGTCAGCCACGACCTGCTGCAACCGCTGAATGCCGCGCGTCTGTTCACCAGCGCTTTGCTGGAGCGCCCGAGCGAAAAGCTGGTGCGCAACGTGAGCAATTCCCTGGAAGACGTGGAAAACCTGTTGGGCACCCTGGTGGATATTTCCAAGCTGGATGCCGGGGTGATCAAGGCCGATATCGCGCCGTTCGCCTTGAGCGAACTGCTCGATAACCTGGCCGTCGAATACACCCAACTGGCCCGCAGCGAAGGCTTGGAGCTGCGCTTCATCGGTTGTTCGGCACTGGTGCGCAGCGACATCCAACTGCTGGCGCGGATTCTGCGCAACCTGCTGAGCAATGCGATTCGCTACACCTACAGCGGTCGCGTGGTGCTGGGCTGTCGTCGCCAGCATCAGCGCCTGTCGATCCAGGTGTGGGACAGCGGCATGGGCATCGCCGAGGAGCGCCTGGAGGAGATATTCCAGGAGTTCAAACGCGGCGATGTGCAGCGCCGCGATCAGGATCGCGGGCTGGGGTTGGGCCTGGCGATCGTGGAGAAAATCGCCGGCATTCTTGGCCATCGCATCAGCGTCAAATCCGTACCCGGCAAGGGCTCGATGTTTGCCGTGGAAGTGCCCTTGAGCGCCACCGCACCAAAAAACCTGCCTGCGCCCAGCATGAGCGAACCGATGCTGGAGCGTTTACAGGGCGCGCGGGTGTGGGTGCTGGATAACGACGCGGCGATCTGCGCGGGTATGCGCACGTTACTCGAAGGGTGGGGCTGCGAGGTGATCACCGCCTTATCGGAGCAGGACCTGGCCGGCCAGGTGGACAATTACCACGCCGAGGCCGACCTGCTGATCGCCGATTACCACCTGGATAACGACCAGAACGGCGTCGACGCCGTGGCCCACATCAACGCCCGCCGCAGCCGCCCGATACCGGCGCTGATGATCACCGCCAACTACAGCAACGAGCTGAAACTGCAGATCCGTGAGTTGGGGCATACCTTGATGCACAAGCCGGTACGCCCAATGAAACTCAAGGCCGCCATGAGCCACCTGCTCGGTCGGCCCTGACAACTGATCGTTCCCACGCTCTGCGTGGGAATGCCGCACTGGACGCTCTGCGTCCGCTTTTAACGGGGGTGACGCGGAGCGTGGGAACGATCAGCACATTTGATTTGTGTTGTGCCAGACGGGTCAGCGGCGCAGGTATGAGCCGAAATCGATATCCCCGGCACTGAGGATCGCCTGCACCCGGTTATGCACGTTCAACTTACGCAGGATCGCCGACACGTGGGCCTTCACTGTGGTCTCGGCGATTTCCAGGGTGTAGGCGATCTGTTTGTTCGACTCGCCCTTGGTCATGCGTTCCAGCACCAGCAATTGCTTGCGCGTCAGGGCTTGCAGCAGTTCGGGGGCGAAGCCGGGGTTTTCGTTGAGGCGGCGCTGGCCCCCGGGTTTCTGGGTGCGGATGATGTCCGGCGGCAGGTACACGTTGCCGTTGAGAATCTGCTGGATCGCCTCGGTCATTTGCAGGCGCGGCGAGGACTTGGTGATAAACCCCACCGCGCCATAGGTGATGGCTTGCAGCACAATCTGCTTGTCCTGCTCGGCGGAAACGATCACCACCGGGATGGTCGGCGACTCATTGCGCAGGTTGATCAGGCCGTTGAGCCCGTGCATGCCCGGCATATTCAGGTCGAGCAGGATCAGGTCGAGGTCGTCGTGTTCCTGGGTCAGGGCGAGGGCGCTGTGCAGGTCGGCGGTTTCCATCACTTCGCTGCCGGGGAAGCCGTCGCTGATGACGTTATGGATCGCCTCGCGAAACAGCGGGTGATCGTCGGCAATCAGGATTTTGTACATGGCCGTTCACCTTCTTGTTGTGGTTATTGAAAAGGCTCGGGTGTCGCAGCCGTCACTGGCAGGTTTGCCGCTTCCCATGCATCCAAGCCGTCGCGGTACCAATACACAGAGGTATAGCCCAGGTTGGCGGCACGTTTTACCGCGTTCCAACTCAGCCAGCAATCGGAGCGGCAGTAGAACACCAGCGGTCGCGACAGGTCGCCGCCGGTGTACTTGTACAGGTGCCGCGCGAAGTAACCTTGCCACTCCGGCGTCAGGTCGCCGTCGCCGGTATTGGCCAGCCAATAGCTGCCGGGCAGGTTGGCGTGGGGCTGGTCTTGGATGAAACGACCTTGCAGCCATTGGCGACGGTAAACGTCGATCAGCACCGGTGCGGGCACCTGGCCGAGCAAGGCTTGCAGGGCCGGGGTGTCGACGATGGTCGCCCCCGGCACATGGTCGGGGGTAGGGCTGCGGTACAGGCTGATGCGATAGCCGTCGGTGGAAAACAGCGGCGTGTCGGCCTGGACCTGGGCGGTGAGCAGGCACAGCAACGCCAGCAGGGGCAGTCGGGCGGGCAGCATGGCAGGGCGATCCTTATCGTTATGCGCCCATTACACGTGAGTCCCGCGCCCTTGGGAATGCGACGATAGACAGCAAAACCAGTACCAAAGTAGTAGTTTTTGCGCCCTCAGCCCGGTTTGCGCAAGGCCGCGTGCTGCGGGTTGAAGGTCAGCACCGCCAGCAGGGTGAACAACCCGGTCAGGCCCAGGCAGATCACCAGGGCCAGGCCGGCCAGGCGTTCATACAGGGCAAAGCGCACCAGCTCCACCGCGTGGGTGAACGGGTTGACCGCGCACAACCAGTACAACCACTGGCTGGCATCGCGCATCTTCCACAGCGGGTACAGCGCCGATGACAGGAAAAACAGCGGGAAAATCACGAAATTCATCACCCCGGCGAAATTCTCCAACTGACGAATCGCGTTGGACAGCAACAGCCCCAACGCACTGAGCATCAACGCCACCAGCAGCAACGCGGGCAAGGCGAGCAACAGACCCATGGCCGGCGGCTGCACGCCGTAGACCCAGGCAATGGCCAGGAACCCGTACACCTGCAGCAGCGAAATCAACGCCGTGGCCAGCAATTTGCTGCACAGCAAAAACGTGCGCGGCAGCGGGCTGGTCAGCAGCACGCGCATGCTGCCCATCTCACGGTCGTAGACCATCGCCAGCGAGCCCTGCATGCCGTTGAACAGCAGGATCATGCAGGCCAGCCCCGGAATGATGTACACCTCATAGGGGATGTAGGTGTCGTAGGGCTCGATTACCGAGATGCCCAACGCGGCGCGAAACCCGGCGGCGAACACCACCAGCCACAACAGCGGCCGCACCAGGGCGCTGAGAAACCGTGTGCGCTGCAACACAAAGCGCAGCCATTCGCGCAGCACGATGCCACGCAGGCACTGCCAATACGCGTTCATGCCGGCGCTCCCGTTGCGGTGGGGCGGGTCAGGCCCGCGAACAGGCGGCCCAGGTCGCCGTCGTGGTCCTGCACCAGCGTGTCGACTTGTCCGCTGGCCACCAACCGGCCCTGATGCAGGATCATCAGCGCGTCATCGGTGTGCACTTCATCGAGCAGGTGCGTGGTCCACAGCACGCTCAGATCGTGCTCCCGGCACAGCCGGCGCACATGCTGGTTCAGCCCCAGGCGGCTGGCCGGGTCAAGGCCCACGCTGGCCTCGTCCAGCAACAGCAGGCGCGGTTCATGCAGCAGGGCGCGGGCGATTTCCACGCGGCGCCGGTGCCCGCCGTTCAGGGCGCGGACCTTTTCGCGCCGCCGTTCGCCGAGCCCCTGGCGCGCCAGCTCGGCCTCGACGCGCAGGTCGGTTTGCCGGCGTGACAAGCCATGCAGGGCGGCGTGATAGCGCAGGTTCTGTTCCACGTTCAGGTCCAGGTCCAGGGTGCTTTGCTGGAACACCACCCCCAGTCGAGTGAGGGCCGCCCGCGGTGCGTCGCGCAGGGAGTGGCCGCCGACGTGGATCTCGCCGCGTTGCAGGTCATACAGCCGCGTCAGCAGCGCGATCAGGGTGGATTTGCCGGCACCGTTGGGCCCCAGCAATGCGCTAAAGCGCCCCGGCGCCAGGCTGAAACTCACCTCGCACAACGCCTGTCGAGCGCCATAGGCAAAGTGCAGGTCGCGCACCTCAAGAGCGTTCATGGCGTGACCACCACGCCCCACGGATAGCGCCCCACCTTCACCGACTTGATCACCTTCAGGCTGTCCACATCGATCACCGACACATCGCCGCTGACGCCGTTGGTGGCCAGCAGTTGCTTCTGATCCGGGGTGAATGCCAGCTGCCATACGCGGCGGCCCACCAGCAGGTAATCGAGCACCTCGAAGGTCTTGGCGTCGACCACCGCCACATGGTTGGCCGGGCCGAGCGCGACAAACCCGTATTTGCCATCGGCGCTGAGTTTGATACCGACCGGCTGCACCTTATCCGGGTGCACGCCCTTGATGGCGAATGTCAGGGTCTTGAGCACCTTGCGGCTGGCCACATCGAGAATGGTCACGGTGCCGCCGATTTCCGCCGAGGCCCACAGCTGCGAGCCATCATGGTTGAACTCGACGAAGCGCGGGCGCTGATCCACCAGGGTGCTGTCGGCCAGGGTCTGGGTGCTGGTGTCGATCCAGTGCAGCATGTTGGTGGTTTCGCTGGTATTGACCGCCCACTTGCCGTCCGGGCTCACGGCCATACCCTCGGGTTCCACGCCGACGCTGATCTGGCCGAGCACCTTGGCGGTCTCTGTGTCGATCACGGTGACCAGCGCATCGTCTTCGTTGGACACATACAACCAGCGGTTATTGGGGTGCAGGGCAAACTGCTCGGGGTCTTTGCCGGAAGGCAGCTCCTTGACGATTCTGCGCGTGGCCACGTCCATCACCTGCACACGGTCCGAGTCGCTGGCGCAGATGTACAGCAGCTTATTGTCATGGGACAACAGCAGGCCCCGTGGGCGCTGGCCGACCTTGAGGGTGTCGGTGACTTGCAGTGTCTGCATGTCGATCAGGCTCAGGCTGTTGTCTTTCTCGTTGGAGACCCAGGCGGTGCTGGCCATGGCATGCCCGGCGGCAAGCAGCAGGGCGCATGAGAGCAGGGTGCGGCGCATGGCGAGTTCCTTATTATTGTGAGCGATCAGGGAAAGCGGCAGGTCACCTCGGGTTGGTCATAACCCAGGCTGTCCATTTCATTGGTGGGGTGCAGGAAACCGTCCTGGGGCGACGTGCTGACCAGCGCGCGCGGCTGCACGATGGGAATCGGCTGGCGCAGTTGGCCGTTCCAGGCGCGGTAGCTGAGCTTGCGGCCCTTGAAACCATCCAGGGGCAACTGCTCGCTCAGCTCCAGTTGACGAATCGCCTGAGGGTCGACCTGGCGCAGTTTGTTGACCGCGCTGGCAACGCTGCGCACGGCCATCCAGGCGGCGAAATCGCGGTCGTTCATCCAGCGTCCGGCCAGGGCTTCGAAGCGCTTTTGCAATTGGGCGGCGCCGTAGGTTTCCACGGTCTTGTGCCAGCCGGTGGGTGTAAGGCCCTGGGTGCCGGCGACGGGGCGCGGGTACCAGGTTTGATAGGGAACATACTCGCCGAAGTCACCGCGTTCGTCGGCCACCAGCACCACGTCGTAGTCGGCGGTCTGGGTAAACAGCGGCATATCGGCCTGGGCGCTGCGGCGTTGGTCGTTATCGAAACGCCAGGCTTTTTCCGCGACCAACTGCACGCCGAAGCGTTTGGCGGCACGGCGCAGGGCGGCGGCGTAGGCCTGATCGTCTTCGGTGGGGCCGACAATCAGCAACGCCTTCTGCCATTTGCGCAGCACCAGAAACTGCGCCAACGCATCGGCGAGCATCGCGCGGCTGGGCAGGGTATGCAGCACATTGGCCAAACAGTCGGTGCTGCGCAGGCGGTCGTCCGGGCTCCCGGCGTTGAACAGCAGGCTGTCGGGCAGGGCGGCACTGAGTTGACGCAGGCTGGCGGCCGGGGCATTCACCACGAACAGGCGCAGGCCCTGAGCGTGCTGGGCTTGGGCCGCAGTGAGCAGCGCTTCGGGGCTGTCCACGCTGGCGCTGGTCAAGCTGTAGCGCTGGTTGAGAAACGCGCCGGTGCTGTTGCTGTCGATGATCGCCAGCTCGGCGCCGCGCTGCCCGGCATCGGCGGGTTCGGGAATCACATTCGACAGCAGCGGCCCTGGGTCGGGTCGATAGCCCAGGTAGCCGATCTGCACCTGCAAGGGCGCTTCAGCGGCCTGGCCGTGGCTAGCCCAGGCCATTGTCAGCAGGCAGATCACGGCATAAGGGGCGAGCTGGCGCATAAGGCACTCCATGACAGGTAGCGCCAGCATAGGAAGCCCGGTGCCCGCTGCAAATATGCAGAAAGTAGCGCTGAGGCAGTACCAAGGTAGTAGCGGCGGCGAGCGACGGTCTTAGCATGGACCACCTGGCCTCATTCACAGGAGTGACACGAGCATGCGCGTCTTCACCGCCTGGCCTGGGCTGTCGGCCCTGTGGCGCATCAACCTGTGGGTGTGCAGCTTCTTCACCTTGGTGACCGGCGCGTGTATGGCACTGCTGCTGCACCAAGCCTTGGCGGACGTGGAGCGCGAATTGCAATCGGCCGCGGCGGTGGTGGCCTGACTGGGCGACACCGCCGGGCGCGACCCCGCCAGCCTGCACTGTAAAGTCCCGCCGTGGCCGGGAAGATTTCCCGAGGCGCCGCTGTTTTAGGCCTGCCCCACAAGCCCTACTACCAAGGGAGGAGAGCGCGCCCACCAAAGCAGCATACGGCCCATGCGCCGGGGTTTCTAAGATGGTTGCCATAGCCTCTGCAATGAGGTTTTGCGTGCAATCCTGAGGGCAAAAATAATGACAACAAAACACAACGCCTTGCTCGTGGCCGGGCTGCTGGCCGGTGTGATCGCTGCCGGCTCCGCCTGGGCCCATGGCAACGTGGTCCCGCAAGCGGTGGAAACCAAGGGCCTGACCTCGATCAAAGACGCCGGCGTAGCGGTCAACGAAGACGGCTGGGCGGCGGTCAATCCGTACCGCACCTCGCCTGAACACGACCGCGCCGTGGAAATCGGTGCGTCGGCCTATAACCAGAACTGCGCCGCCTGCCACGGCCTGGAGGCCAAGTCCGGCGGGATCGCCCCCGACCTGCGCATGCTCGATGTGGGCGAAGCCGGTGATGAGTGGTTCGTCGAGCGCGTGCGCCATGGCGCCGTGCGCGACGGCCGCGTGTACATGCCGAAAATGGCCGATTACTTGAGCCAGGAAGCCTTGTGGGCGGTGCGCACCTACCTGGACAGCTTGCACGTCGAGGAGTAAGCCATGCGCCTGTTCGCTTATGTGCTTGGCCTGGCCCTGCTGTGCTGCCAGCCGGCACAGGCGCAGGTGCGCAGCTATGACCAGATGATCGCCGCCGGCGAAATCAACGTGGCGGTGTACCAGGACTTTGCCCCCTACAGTTTCCAGGACGGTGGCACCCCGCGCGGGGTCGACGTGGAGCTGGCCCGGGCCCTGGCCAAGGCGTTGGGGGTGCAGCTCAAGTTGATCTGGGTGCCAGCCGGGGAGAAGCTCGACGACGACCTGCGCGACTACATCTGGCGCGGCAGCCCGTTGCACAACCAGCAACTGGCCGACCTGATGATGCGTGCCCCCTACGATCACGATTACGCGCAAAAGCGCAACGATCAGGGCGAGCTGGAAAATGCCCATGTGGTGATGTTCGGGCCGTACCAGAATGAGCAATGGCAGGTGGCTTATGACCGGCGGCGCCTGGACAGCGTCGCCAGCGTGGCGGTATTCGAACGGCACCCGATCGGCGTCGAGGTCGACAGCGTACCGTCGTTCTACCTCACCTCGGTGTTCAACGGCATGCTCGCCGCCAGGACCCATCACTACCCCGACGTGCCCCAGGCCTTTGCGGCGATGAAGGCCGGTGAGGTCGACGCCGTGATGGCGATGCGCGGCGAAGTTGACTGGCAGGTGCACGAGGCCCATGACCCGCAATTGGCCCTGGCTGAAAACGCCTACCCGAACCTGGGCAAGCAACGCTGGGAGATCGGCATGGCGGTGCACGAGAGCAATCGCCAGTTGGCCTATGCGGTGGAAGAAGCGCTGGAAAGCCTGATCCGTGACGGCGTGGTGCACGCCATCTATGCCCATTACGGCCTGCGCTACGAAGTGCCCGAGATGTATCAATAGGAGCAGGCGATGAACTGGCGACTGAGCTGCATCCTGGCTTGCTGGCTGCCGCTGGCGGCCCACGCCGTGGAGGTCGACCCGGTGCCGTCGGTGATGTGGGACTTCTATCACAAGCAGTTCCTGGCGCAGGCACCGTTCGTGTTCGACGACCGAGTCAAGCTGCTGGCGCCGCCATTCGCCGAAGATGCGCGCCAGGTGCCGCTGGAAATCGATGCGCGCGCCTTCAACGGCCATGTGGTGAAAATCCTCGCCTGGGCCGAGCTCAACCCACTGCCGAAAATCGTCGACTTCCAACCCAGGGCCGGCGTGCTGCCGTGGTTGTCGCTGCGCATTCGTGTCGAACAGGCCACGCCGTTGCGCGCCGCAGTGCTTACCGACGACGGCCTGTGGCATGTGGGCTCGACTCTGATTGACGCGGCCGGTGGCGGCTGCACCGCGCCCAGCGTGGTACGCACCCAGCCGGGTTGGGAAGAGCACATCGGCGAGGTGCTCGGCGGGCGCTACCCCCGTGGCGAATTCAGCCGCGTGCGCGTGCAGGTGGCGCACCCGATGGACAACGGCATGGTCAGCGGTATCCCCGAATTTTTTATCAATCATGCGCAACTGCGTGGTCAGGACGATCAGGTGCTGGCCGAGCTGGAGTTGTTCCCGGCGGTCAGTGAGAACCCCAACCTGGCCTTCGATATCGACGCGCCGGGACCCACTCGCCTGGTGCTGCGCGACAACAGCGGCAATGAGTTCGACGCGGCCATCCCCTGACCAGAAGGAGCGCGCCATGCGCTGGATTTTCCTGTTATGCCTGGGCCTGAGCCTGCCGGCCCTGGCGGACCTGGACTACACCCTCAAGCCCCGGCTGATCGCCGAAGACACCTGGCTGCTTGAAGGCAGCACCGACAACTTCGCCAAAGCCAATGGCGGCAATATCGTCAACACTGCCTTTATCGTCACCGAGGCCGGCGTGGTGGTGATCGACACCG
Source organism: Pseudomonas sp. lyk4-R2A-8 (assembly GCF_030209095.1). Classification (NCBI taxonomy): domain Bacteria; kingdom Pseudomonadati; phylum Pseudomonadota; class Gammaproteobacteria; order Pseudomonadales; family Pseudomonadaceae; genus Pseudomonas; species Pseudomonas sp. lyk4-R2A-8. The sequence goes on along the minus strand of NZ_JARVSS010000010.1, from coordinate 109,345 downwards.
GGCCGTCGCGCCGCTACGGCGAAGCCCTGCGCCAGGCCATCGCCCAGGTCACCTCCAAGCCGGTAATCCAGGTGCTGATCACGCATCATCACCCCGACCACGCCCTGGGTAACCAGGCGTTCAAGGACGTGCCCATCGGTGCCCTGGCCGACACCGCGCGACTGCTGCAGGAGCAGGGCGACAGCATGGCCGAGAACCTCTACCGCATGGTCGGCGACTGGATGCGCGGCACCGAGGTGGTGCTGCCGACCCAGGTGCTGCAACCCGGTGTATTGAGCGTGGGCCAGCATGACCTGCGTTTGCTTGCGCTGGCCGGGCATACCGGCGCCGATCTGGCCATTCTCGACCAGCGTACCGGCGTGCTGTTTGCCGGTGACCTGGTGTTCTACCAGCGCGCCCTCACCACGCCGCACAGCCCAGGGCTGGCGGTGTGGCTGGCCGACCTCGACACCCTGCAAGCCTTGCCCTGGCGCCTGATCGTGCCCGGCCACGGTCCGGTGGCCGACGATGCACAGCCCTTCGCACAGATGCGCGACTACCTCACCTGGCTCGACCAACTCTTGCGCGACGGCGCGGCTCAGGGCAGCGCCATGGCCGAGATGATCCGCAGCCCAATCCCTGAGCGTTTCGCCGCGATCAGCCTGAGCCGCTACGAACTGATCCGCAGCGTCAGCCACCTGTACCCGCGCTACGAACGCGCGCAGATGCAACGGGTCGATACCCGCTACTAAGGAACTAGCAATCTCGATACTGCGGTCAATTGTGACAACTGCCCCTGCGCCCAAGAATCGGCACCAGACCGGGAAAATTTCCCGGGTATAACAAAAAACCGCAGAGGTAGCCGTCATGACCCAACCCGCCCGCCGCCAACCCTTCGCCTTGAGTGTGTTGCTCGGTGCCATCCTGTTATCCGGCCAGGCCATGGCCGCCGTGAGCGATCAGGACATTCTCCAGGACCCGAAAAACCCCGGGCAGATCGTCACCAACGGTCTGGGTGTGCAAGGCCAGCGCTACAGTCCGTTGGACACTCTGAACGTGGACAACGTCAAGGACCTGCGCCCGGTCTGGGCATTCTCCTTTGGCGGCGAGAAACAGCGTGGGCAGCAGGCGCAGCCGATGGTCAAGGACGGGGTGATGTACCTCACCGGCTCCTATTCGCGGGTGTTCGCGGTGGATGCGCGCACCGGCAAGAAGCTCTGGCAGTACGATGCGCGTCTGCCGGATGACATCCGCCCCTGCTGCGACGTGATCAACCGAGGGGTGGCGCTGTACGGCGACCTGGTGTTCTTCGGCACCCTGGACGCCAAACTGGTGGCCTTGAACAAAGACACCGGCAAGGTGGTGTGGAGCAAACGCGTGGCCGACCACAAGGAAGGCTATTCCATCAGCGCCGCGCCGCTGGTGGTCAACGGCAAGCTGATCACCGGCGTGGCCGGCGGCGAATTCGGCGTGGTGGGCAAGATCGAAGCCTACGACCCGAAAAACGGTGACCTGCTGTGGACCCGGCCGACTGTCGAAGGCCACATGGGCTATGTGTACAAGGACGGCAAGGCCGTGGAAAACGGTATCTCCGGCGGCGAAGCGGGCAAGACCTGGCCGGGCGATCTGTGGAAGACCGGCGGCGCGGCGCCGTGGCTGGGCGGCTACTACGACCCGGAAACCAACCTGCTGTTGTTCGGCACCGGTAACCCGGCGCCATGGAACTCGCACCTGCGCCCCGGCGACAACCTCTACTCCTCGTCGCGCCTGGCGCTGAACCCGGACGACGGCAGCATCAAATGGCACTTCCAGAGCACGCCCCACGACGGCTGGGACTATGACGGCGTCAACGAGCTGATCTCCTTCAACTACACCGAAGGCGGCAAAGAAATCAAAGCAGCGGCCACGGCGGACCGCAACGGTTTCTTCTATGTGCTGGACCGCACCAACGGCAAGTTCATCCGCGGTTTCCCGTTTGTCGACAAGATCACCTGGGCCACCGGCCTGGATAAGAACGGCCGGCCGATCTACAACGAAGCCAGCCGCCCCGGCGCTCCGGGCAGCGAAGCCAAGGGCACGTCGGTGTTCGTTGCGCCGGCCTTCCTCGGCGCGAAAAACTGGATGCCGATGGCCTACAACCGCGACACCGGCCTGTTCTATGTGCCGTCCAACGAGTGGGGCATGGACATGTGGAACGAAGGCATCGCCTACAAAAAAGGCGCGGCGTTCCTCGGCGCCGGGTTCACCATCAAACCGTTGAACGAAGACTACATCGGCGTGCTGCGCGCCATTGATCCGGTGAGCGGCAAGGAAGTCTGGCGGCATAAAAACTTCGCGCCGCTGTGGGGTGGCGTGCTCACGACCAAGGGCAACCTGGTGTTCACCGGCACGCCGGAAGGTTTCCTGCAGGCCTTCAAAGCCAAGACCGGCGAGAAAGTCTGGGAATTCCAGACCGGCTCCGGCGTGCTCGGCTCGCCGATTACCTGGGACATGGACGGCGAGCAGTATGTCTCGGTGGTCTCCGGGTGGGGCGGCGCGGTGCCGCTGTGGGGCGGTGAAGTGGCCAAGCGCATCAAGGACTTCAACCAGGGCGGCATGCTCTGGACCTTCAAGTTGCCCAAAGACCTGGTGGCCAAGCACTAGGTCTACGACCAAATGAGCAACACCCCCCTGCCAACGGCGCATTCGCCCTGCCGTGGGGGCACCTTACTATCGGGTGATCGCCTGTTGATCGACAGGCCCGGACCCAGACAGAGGTTTCAACATGATCTACGCACAACCTGGCACCCCTGGCGCCATCGTCAGCTTCAAGCAGCGCTATGGTAATTACATCGGCGGCGAGTTCGTCGCACCGCTCAACGGCGAGTACTTCACCAACACGTCGCCCGTCACCGGTGAAGTGATCGCCGAATTCCCGCGCTCCAGCGCCGCCGATATCGACAAGGCCCTGGACGCCGCCCATGCCGCCGCCGATGCCTGGGGCAAGACCTCGGCCCAGGACCGCGCCCTGGTGCTGCTGAAAATCGCCGACCGTATCGAGCACAACCTCGAAGTGCTGGCCGTGGCCGAAACCTGGGACAACGGCAAGGCCGTGCGCGAAACCCTCAACGCCGACGTGCCGCTGGCCGCCGACCATTTCCGCTATTTCGCCGGCTGCATCCGCGCCCAGGAAGGCGGCGCCGCCGAGATCAACGAACACACCGCCGCTTACCACTTCCACGAACCACTGGGCGTGGTCGGCCAGATCATTCCGTGGAACTTCCCGCTGCTGATGGCCGCGTGGAAACTCGCCCCGGCCCTGGCCGCCGGTAACTGCATCGTGCTCAAGCCGGCCGAGCAGACGCCGCTGTCGATCATGGTGTTTGCCGAGTTGATCAATGACCTGCTGCCACCGGGCGTGCTGAACATCGTCCAGGGCTTTGGCCGCGAAGCCGGGGAGGCGCTGGCCACCAGCAAGCGCATCGCCAAGATCGCCTTTACCGGCTCCACGCCGATTGGCGCGCACATCATGCATGCGGCCGCCGAGAACATCATCCCGTCCACCGTGGAGCTGGGTGGCAAGTCGCCGAATATCTTCTTTGAAGACATCATGCGTGCCGAACCCCAGTTCATCGAAAAAGCCGCCGAGGGCCTGGTGCTGGCGTTCTTCAATCAGGGCGAAGTGTGCACCTGCCCGTCGCGGGCGCTGGTGCAGGAGTCGATCTACGAGCCGTTCATGGCCGAGGTGATGAAGAAGATCGTCAAGATCAAGCGTGGCAATCCACTGGACACCGAGACCATGGTGGGCGCCCAGGCGTCCGAGCAGCAATACGACAAGATCCTGTCCTACCTCAAGATTGCCCAGGAGGAGGGCGCCGAGCTGCTCACCGGCGGCGCGGCCGAGCACCTGGAGGGCGACCTGTCCAGCGGTTACTACATCCAGCCGACCCTGCTCAAGGGCCATAACAAGATGCGCGTGTTCCAGGAGGAAATCTTCGGCCCGGTGGTGGGCATCACCACGTTCAAGGACGAAGCCGAGGCCCTGGCCATCGCCAACGACAGCGAATTCGGCCTGGGCGCCGGGCTGTGGACCCGCGACATCAACCGTGCGTACCGCATGGGCCGGGCGATCAAGGCCGGTCGGGTGTGGACCAACTGCTATCACCTGTACCCGGCGCATGCGGCGTTCGGCGGCTACAAGAAGTCGGGCGTGGGACGTGAGAACCACAAGATGATGTTGGACCACTACCAGCAGACCAAGAACCTGCTGGTGAGCTACGACATCAATCCGTTGGGGTTCTTCTGATTTTCTAATTGCAATTAGACCCAGTATGGGAGGGGGCTTGCCCCCGATGAGGGAGTGTCAGCTTAAACAGCTGTGACTGACACACCGCCATCGGGGGCAAGCCCCCTCCCACAGTTTTGCTACCTGTACATTCGCGGCTACGGCGGCTACAAGGTGTGGGGCGTGAGAACCACAAGATGATGCTGGACCACTACCAGCAGACCAAGAACCTGCTGGTGAGCTACGACATCAATCCGTTGGGGTTCTTCTGATTTTCTAATTGCAATTAGACCCAGTATGGGAGGGGGCTTGCCCCCGATGAGGGAGTGTCAGCTTAAACAGCTGTGACTGACACACCGCCATCGGGGGCAAGCCCCCTCCCACAGTTTTGCTACCTGTACATTCGCGGCTACGGCGGCTACAAGGTGTGGGGCGTGAGAACCACAAGATGATGCTGGACCACTACCAGCAGACCAAGAACCTGCTGGTGAGCTACGACATCAACCCGTTGGGGTTCTTCTGATTTTCTAATTGCAATGCGACCCAGTGTGGGAGGGGGCTTGCCCCCGATGAGGGAGTGTCAGCTTAAACAGTTGTGACTGACACACCGCCATCGGGGGCAAGCCCCGATGCCAGTCAGTTAAGGAGGAACACTGGAACTGTGGTGAGCGGGCTTGCCCCGCGTTGGGCTGCGCAGCAGCCCCCAATAGGAGCGTCGCAGTATGCCAGGCAGCTCCGGGACTATGTTTTGGGGCTGCTTCGCAGCCCAACGCGGGGCAAGCCCGCTCGCCACAGGGTACTGGTTGCCCGTTCCGTCTCTTAACTGACCGGCATTGGGGCAAGCGCCATACCATAGTTTTGCTCCCTGTACATTCGCGACCAATGCACTGCGGTATTTACTTCGAAAGTAGCATTCGCACCCCCATCCCCCCATGCATTAATGCGTTTACCGGAATCTTCCGGCACAACAAGAGGACTCTCCCATGTGGACCAAACCCGCCTTCACCGACCTGCGTATCGGCTTTGAAGTGACCATGTACTTCGCCAGCCGTTGATTCAAACCCGGCCAGCCCAGTGCTGGCCGGTGCGCTATTGGGAATGACCCTTTGGTCTGATTGCAAACGCCTGCGGATCGGTTAGTGTGGAGCGCATCTTCCAAAAATAATAAGAACAGGCTTTCCAATGAGCCCCAACCTGAGCCTCCTGCGTAAATTCGTCTCGCCTGAAATCATCTTCGGTGCCGGTTGCCGGCATAACGTCGGCAACTACGCCAAAACCTTCGGTGCGCGCAAAGTACTGGTGGTCAGCGACCCCGGTGTGATCGCCGCCGGTTGGGTCGCCGACGTGGAAGCCAGCCTGCAGGCCATCGGCATCGACTACTGCCTGTACAGCGCGGTGTCGCCCAATCCGCGCGTGGAGGAGGTGATGCTCGGCGCCGAGGTGTACCGGGAAAACCATTGTGATGTGATCGTCGCCATCGGCGGTGGCAGCCCCATGGACTGCGGCAAGGCCATCGGCATTGTGGTGGCCCATGGGCGCAGCATTCTGGACTTCGAAGGCGTGGACACCATCCGCGTGCCCAGCCCGCCGCTGATCCTGATCCCGACCACCGCCGGTACCTCGGCGGATGTGTCGCAGTTCGTGATTATTTCCAACCAGCAGGAACGCATGAAGTTCTCCATCGTCAGCAAGGCGGTGGTGCCGGATGTGTCGCTGATCGACCCGGAAACCACCGCCAGCATGGACCCGTTCCTGTCCGCCTGCACCGGCATCGACGCATTGGTGCATGCCATCGAGGCGTTTGTGTCCACCGGCCATGGCCCGCTCACCGACCCCCATGCGTTGGAGGCCATGCGATTGATCAACGGCAACCTGGTGCAGATGATCGCCAATCCGGCCGACATTGCCCTGCGCGAAAAGATCATGCTCGGCAGCATGCAGGCCGGGCTGGCGTTTTCCAATGCGATCCTTGGCGCGGTGCATGCCATGTCCCACAGCCTCGGCGGCTTTCTCGACCTGCCCCATGGCCTGTGCAACGCGGTGCTGGTCGAGCATGTGGTGGCGTTCAACTACAACTCGGCGCCGGAGCGCTTCAAGGTGATTGCCGAGACCTTCGGCATCGACTGCCGAGGCCTGAACCATCGGCAGATCTGCGCGCGGCTGGTGGAACACCTGATTGCGCTCAAGCACGCCATCGGCTTTCACGAAACCCTCGGCCTGCACGGTGTGCGGGTGGCGGATATTCCATTCCTGTCCCAGCATGCGATGCACGACCCGTGCATCCTCACCAACCCGCGCGAGTCGAGCCAGCGTGACGTTGAGGTTGTGTATGGCGAAGCTCTCTAACGACCAGCAGCGCGCTCTTGCCGGGTTGCTCGGGCTGGGCGACCAGTCGGCGCGCAAGAGCCATTACCCCGAATTGACAGCGCGCCTGGACGAACTGGAAGCCGAGCGGCGGCGCTATATCCGTCTCAACGATGAACTGGAACAGCGGGTGGCGGCGCGTACCGATGAGTTGCTGGAGGCCAACCGCAATCTGCAACAGCAGATCGCCCAGCGTGAACAGGTGGAACGGCAACTGCGCGACGCCCGCGACGCCGCCGAGGCCGCCAACCGCAGCAAGGACAAATACCTCGCCGCCGCCAGCCACGACCTGCTGCAACCGCTGAACGCCGCGCGCCTGCTGATCGCCACCCTGCGCGAGCGGGCATTGCCCAGTGTCGAGCAGGTACTGGTGGAGCGCACCCATCAGGCCTTGGAAGGCGCCGAGGACTTACTCACGGATCTGCTCGATATCTCGCGACTCGACCAGGCGGCGGTCAAGCCGGACGTGGCGGTGTATCGCCTGGAGGAACTGTTTGCGCCGCTGGTCTCGGAGTTCCAGTCGGTGGCCCAGGCGGCGGGGCTGAACTTGCGTGCGCGCACCGGCGGTTATGCGATTCATACCGACCTGCGCCTGCTGACGCGGATCCTGCGTAACTTCCTCAGCAACGCCTGCCGCTACACCGATGAAGGTTGCATTCTGCTCGGCGCCCGCCGCCGTGGCGATTGCCTGCGCCTGGAAGTGTGGGACACCGGGCGCGGGATCGCCGCCGACCGGCTGGAGGCGATCTTCCTGGAGTTCAACCAGCTCGACGTCGGCCGCGCGTCGGAGCGCAAGGGCGTGGGCCTGGGGTTGGCGATTGTCGAGCGTATCGCCGAGATCCTCGGCTACCCGGTGGCCGTGCGTTCATGGCCGGGGCGCGGCTCGATGTTCAGCATCGAGGTGCCCATCAGCGCAGAGATGCCGCCCGCGATCAGCCAGTTGCCGACCCTGCCCAGCACCGGCAACCCGCTGCCGGGGCGGCGTTTGCTGGTGATCGACAACGAGATCAGTATCCTCGACAGCATGCGCGCGCTGCTGGGCCAATGGGGCTGCGACGTGGTCACCGCCACCGACCAGGCCGGCGCAGTGCTGGCGCTGCAGGGCAGGGCGCCGGAGTTGATCCTGGCCGACTATCACCTCGACCACGGGGTGGTGGGCTGCCTGGTGGTCAAGCAACTGCGCGAGCATTTCGGTCACAAGATCCCCGCCGTGATCATCACCGCCGACCGCACCGACCAATGCCGCCGCGCGCTGCGCAGGCTGGATGCGCCGCTGCTGAACAAACCGGTCAAGCCTGGGAAGCTGCGTGCCGTGCTCAGCCAGTTGCTGGCTTAGAAGCTTGATACCTGTCAACACGTCGCAGCCGGCGTTGCGGCAAGCTTAAGGCCTGACCCGGAGTCCTGGAGTACGCCATGAACGCCGCACCTTTCAAACTGCCCATGGGCCTGGTGGTCGCCGTGCTGGCGCTGGCCGGCGTGCTGCTGTTGCCGCTGCCCGCCGACCTGCCGGTGGCCGGCCAGCGTATGTTGGCGATCCTTGCGTTTGCCGTGGTGGTGTGGATCACCGAGGCGGTGTCCTATGAAGCCAGCGCGATCATGATCACTTCGCTCATGGCATTTCTGCTCGGCACGGCACCCTCGCTGCAGGACCCCGCGCACCTGATTGGCTCCAGCCCGGCCATCGGCATGGCGCTCACCGGCTTCGCCAACCCGGCGCTGGCGCTGGTGGCGGGGGCCTTGTTCATCGCGGCGGCCATGACCCACACCGGCCTGGACCGGCGCATCGCCCTGGTGACGTTGAGCCGCATCGGTACCAGCACCCGGCGCATCCTGCTGGGGGCGATTGCGGTGACGATCCTGCTCAGCCTGGTGGTGCCCAGCGCCACGGCGCGCAGTGCCTGTGTGGTGCCGATCATGATGGGCGTGATCGCCGCCTTCGGCGTGGACAAGCGCTCGAATATCGCCGCCGGGATCATGATTGTGGTGGCCCAGGGCACCAGCATCTGGAACGTCGGCATTCAGACCGCCGCAGCACAGAACCTGCTCACCGTCGGCTTTATGGACAAGATGCTCGGCCAGCGCGTGTCGTGGCTTGACTGGCTGATCGCCGGCGCGCCGTGGGCGCTGATCATGTCGGCAGTGTTGCTGTTGCTGGTGCTCAAGCTGCTGCCGCCGGAAACCGACAGCATCCCCGGCGGCAAGGAAGCGGTGGCCCAGTCCCTGGTGGACATCGGCCCCACGACCGGCCCACAGAAACGCTTGCTGGCGGTGTCGGTGCTGCTGCTGTTGGCATGGGCCACGGAAGGGCGCCTGCATCCTTTCGACACCACCTCGACCACCTACGCCGGGTTGGTGTTCCTGCTGCTGCCGGGCATCGGCGTGATGACCTGGAAAGATGTGCAGTCGCGCATTCCGTGGGGCACGGTGATCGTGTTCGGCGTGGGTATCAGCCTGGGTACGGCGCTGCTGACCACCCAGGCCGGGCAGTGGCTGGGGGCTGCGGTGGTGGCCCACACAGGATTGGATCAGGTCGGGCCGCTGGGGGTGTTCGCGATACTGGGTGCGTTCCTGATCCTGATTCACCTGGGGTTTGCCAGCGCCACGGCGTTGACCTCGGCGCTGTTGCCGATCCTGATTGCGGTGCTGCAGACCCTGCCCGGCGAATTCAACCGCTTGGGCATGACCCTGTTGCTTGGGTTTGTGATGAGCTACGGGTTTATCCTGCCGATCAACGCGCCGCAGAACATGGTGTGCCTGGGCACCGGAACGTTTACCGCGCGACAGTTTGCCAAGGTGGGGATTCTGGTGACGTTGATCGGGTATGGGTTGATGTGGGTGCTGGCGGCGACTTACTGGAGTTGGCTCGGTTGGATTTGATTTGACGTTTACCTCTGGCTGCACCTGAGATCCAATGGGGGAGGGGGCTTGCCCCTCCCACTTTCTGACCCTACCCACTTCTGACATCCATTCCACCCCAAGATGGCAAGATGAACTCCGCTCAGGTTTACTGTTCTCTGAGTAGAGGTATCACCGACGCCCCCGTCGGTCATCTAGGTCATTGAATGGACAAATACACCCCCCGCGCCTGGCAACCCCACGAACGCCCGAGCCTGCCCGGTTCGCCGTCGACGCCATTGCACCCCACCTATAAGCGCTGGCTGTTCGCGATGGTCGGCGTGCTGGTGGCGATCACCGGTGGGCTGGGCAATTCGTTGGTGATCGCCAACCTGCAATACCTGCAAGGCGCACTCGGTGCGACCACCGCGGAAATGGCCTGGCTGCCTGCCGCCTATGTGATGACCAACGTGTGCATGAACCTGCTGCTGGTGAAGTTTCGCCAGCAGTTCGGTCTGCGTGCCTTTACCGAAGTATTCCTGGTGCTGTACGCGCTGGTGACCTTCGGCCATCTGTTCGTCAACGACCTTAACTCGGCCATCGCCGTGCGGGCGGCGCATGGCATGGTCGGCGCGGCGCTGAGTTCATTGGGGTTGTACTACATGATCCAGGCGTTCCCGGCCAAGTGGCGTATGAAAGCCCTGGTGCTGGGGTTGGGCACCGCGCAATTGGCGCTGCCGCTGGCGCGATTGTTCTCCGAGGATTTGCTGCAGATCGCTGAATGGCGCGGCTTGTATCTGTTCGAATTGGGCCTGGCGCTGATCTGCCTGGGTTGCGTGTTTCTGCTCAAACTGCCACCCGGTGACCGTTTCAAGACCTTTGAAAAACTCGATTTCCTCACCTTTGCGATCCTCGCCAGCGGCGTAGCGCTGCTGTGTGCGGTGCTGTCCCTGGGGCGTATCGACTGGTGGCTGGAAGCGCCGTGGATCGGCATCGCCTCGGCTTGCTCGCTCGTGCTGATCATGGCCGGCCTGGCCATCGAACATAATCGCGCCAACCCGCTGCTGATGACGCGCTGGCTGGGCAGCGGTGTGATGATCCGCCTGGCGCTGGCGGTGGTGTTGATTCGCATGGTGTTGTCCGAGCAGTCCACCGGCGCGGTGGGTTTTATGCAGGTGCTCAATATGAGCTACGAGCAGATGCACACCCTGTATGTGGTGATGCTGGCCGGGGCGATCAGCGGGCTGGTGGTCAGTGCGTTGACGATCAATCCGGCGCATCTGTTGATGCCGCTGATCATCTCCCTGGCGCTGATGGCTACGGGGTCGGTGATGGACAGCTTTTCCAACAACCTGACCCGGCCGCAGAACCTGTATGTCAGCCAGTTCCTGCTCGGCTTTGGCGGTACGTTCTTTCTGGGGCCGACCATGGTGCTGGGGACCAGGAACGTGCTGACCAACCCGCGCAACCTGGTGAGTTTTTCGGTAATGTTCGGCATCTGCCAAAACCTCGGCGGCCTGATTGGCGCGGCGTTGCTTGGCACTTTCCAGGTGGTGCGCGAGAAGTATCACTCCAGCATGATCGTCGAGCACCTGACCCTGCTCGACCCTCGTGTGGCAGCGCGCGTGCAGAGCGGCGGTTCGGCCTATGGCGGGCTGGTCGCCGACCCGGAACTGCGCAACCTCATGGGCATTCGCAGCCTGGCCACGGCGGCCACCCGTGAGGCGAATGTGATGGCCTACAACGATGTGTTCATGCTGATCGCGATCATCGCCATCCTGACCATGTTGTGGATCTTCATCCGCAGCCTGTGGCTGATGAGTACAACCAAGGCAGCAACCCCTCCCGTTCAATCCAGCGGCGTTACTTCATGACTGAAACAACGACTACCACCAACGCCATCGCCTCCACCCCCGAAGGCACCACGCCCTCGGGTGCGACCGTGAATGAACCGCGCTCGCTGCGGGTGCGCATCCTGTCATCCCTGGGCTTTGCCGCGATTGCCATCGTCGGTGTGTTGATTGTGCTGTACGCCTGGCAATTGCCGCCGTTCAGCAGCGCGGTGGAAACCACTGAAAATGCCCTGGTACGCGGCCAGGTCACGATCATTGGCCCGCAGCTCAGCGGCTATGTGTTCGAGGTGCCGGTGCAGGACTTTCAGTACGTCAAGGCCGGCGATCTGCTGGTGCGCCTGGACGACCGCATTTATAAGCAGCGCCTCGATCAGGCGCTGGCGCAACTGGCGGTGCAGAAGGCCGCGCTGGCCAATGTAGTGCAGCAGCGCAACAGCGCCGAAGCCACGATCAAACTGCGTCAGGCAGCCTTGGCGGACAGCCAGGCCCAGGCGCGCAAAAGCACCGCCGATCTGCGGCGTAATCAGGAGCTGATCAGCGATGGCTCGGTGTCCAAGCGCGAGCTGGACGTCACCCGCGCAGCAAATGCCCAGACCCAGGCGGCAGTGGCCCAGGCCCAGGCCAGCCTGGAAATCGCCCGGCAGGATCTGCAAACGGTGATCGTCAACCGCGGCTCCCTTGAGGCCGCGGTGGCCAGTGCCGAGGCGGCGGTGGAGCTGGCGCGGATCGACCTGTCCAATACCCGCATTACCGCACCGCGTGACGGCCAATTAGGGCAGATCGGCGTGCGCCTGGGCGCCTACGTCAACTCCGGCGCGCAGTTGATGGCGCTGGTGCCGAAGCAGTTGTGGGTGATCGCCAATATGAAAGAAACCCAGATGGACAATGTGCAGGTCGGCCAGCCGGTGACCTTTACCGTGGATGCGCTGAACCACCGCAGGTTTCACGGCACGGTGCAGCATATTTCCCCAGCCACCGGTTCCGAGTTCAGCCTGTTGCAGGCCGACAATGCCACCGGCAATTTTGTGAAGATTGCCCAGCGCGTGCCGGTGCGGATTACCGTCGACCCGGATCAGGCCGAGAGCGAACGGTTGCGGCCGGGGTTGTCGGTGGTGGTGAGTATCGACACCGCCGGCCGCCTGAAAAACAGCCCGCCCTGAAGGATTGCGGTCAATGCGGGAGGTATTTCAGGGTGAAATCGAGGTGGGTTGATTGGCCCTGTTCCAGCAGCTTCAGCCCCGGCCTGCCCGGCAGGTGATGGGCATTGACCGGATGGCTTACCGGTTCGATGCAAAAGAAGCCGAGCCCCGGCGGGCAGTACAGCAGGAAGTAATCGGCGCCGATGGCCCGGCACTCCAGGGCATAGCCCAGCTCCGGCTGTTCGATCCGGCAGGCCCCATCCCACTGGCAGAAGCCATTGTCCACGAGGCCATCCGGCAGGTTTTTCAATATGTGGAAATCCCAGGCATCCGGAATCGCCGCCAACGCTGTCGGTAACTTGCTCGCGTCGCTCAGCCATACCTGCGCCGCCCTGGCCTGCAATTGCGTGCCGGCCCGGCGCGGAAAGTAGGGGTGCAACCCAAACCCATGCCACGCCGCCTTTTCGGCCAGATGGGTCACGCACAATTGAATGCTCAGTTCGCCGTTATTCAAGCGAAACCGTTGCTCGGCGCGATAGGCGAAGGGCGTTTGGCACAACACCTCCAACACTGCCTCAGTCGTCGTTTGGCTGACCACTTGCCACGCCTGCTGCCAGGCCGAACCATGAATCGCAAAGGGGTCGGTAAGGCTGTTGGGCGTCAGGGCCAGCCAGCCGTCGGGGTTCTCAAAACCGCCTTCGGCGATGCGGTTGGACCACGGCACCAGCGGGTAGCAGCCAAGCTTGCCGGGCAGCCCGGTGTTCAGTGCCTGCTGGTCGCTATGCCGTAACAGCGGCTGGCCGGTGGCGCGCACGCACCAGTTGACGAGGCTGCCGCCCACGGCAGGGTTCAGAGTGAGGTGAGTCACATGGTCTTCAAGTTCAAGCATGATCACTCCGCTGAGCGCTCCCACGCTCTACGTGGAAGCGCTGCCTTGGATGCTGTTGGATCTTGACGCGCAGCGTCACAGGATGCATGCCCACACAGGCGCGCAGGAAGAATCAGTCAGAGGGTGAAGGTGGGCTCCGGCAGGCCGGTCACCCCGGGGTTGAGGGCGAACACGCCCCCGGCGAGCGACTGCGGGCCCTGGTCATCACGGATCGAGGTGACGAACAAGGTGTCCAGGCGACTGCCGCCAAACGCGCACATGCTGGGCTTTTTCACCGGTACGCTCAAGGAGCGATCGAGGCGACCTTCGGGGGTGAAACGGTGGATCAGCCCGGCGTCGTTGGCGCAGATCCAGTAACAGCCGTCGGTGTCCACGGCGGCGCCGTCGGGACGGCCGAGGTGGTTGTGCATGTCGACGAACTCGCGGCGGTTGGACGGTGTGCCGGTGTCGAGGTCGTAATCAAAAGCCCAGATCCGTTGCACCAACGGGTGCGAATCCGAGACGTACATCGTGCGGCCGTCGGGGCTGAAGGCCAGGCCGTTCAGCGTGATAAAGCCTTCCAGCTGAGCATGCGGCGCGGAACCTGACGCATAGCGGTAAAGGATGCCCTCGGCCGCATTCAGGCCCATGTCCAGTACCATGCTGCCGGCCCAGAAGCGCCCCTGGCGATCACAGCGGCCATCGTTCAGGCGCATGTCCGTGCGCGGGTGCTCGACACGGGCCAGGAGCGTGGCGTCGAGGCTTGCGTCGTTATGCGGGGTGAGTTGGAAAAACCCGGTTTCCATGCCGGCGACCCAATTGCCCGCGTCGGTGCGGGCGATGCAGGCGAGCATCTGCGGGGCTTTCCACGCAGCCAGGTGGCCGGTGGCGGCGCTCCAGCGCTGCAGGCCGCCGTTGGGGATATCCACCCAATATAGGGCGTTTTCCTCGGGTACCCACACCGGGCATTCGCCCACGGCGTTGCGGGCGTCGACGATCAATTCAGCAGTCATGGCCACTTCCTGGGTTGGTGAACGCTCAATCGCCAAACGGCCCGGCCGCGCAGAACGCGCCGCCCTGATACACCTTGGCCGGGTCGTTGTCAGCCACCGGCGGCTGGGTTTCTACCTGGGCGCGGAACACTTCGGAGTTGTCCTTGGGCACGAAGCCCAGGTGCGCGGCGTAGCGGTTATCCCACCAGGTGTCGAGGTTGTCCGACATACCGTAGACCACGGTGTGGCCGACGTTGGGCGTGTACAGGGCGCGTTCGAGTAGTTGGGTCAGGTCATCGAAGCTCAACCAGGTGTGCATCATCCGGCGATTCTGCGGCTCGGGGAACGAGGAGCCGATGCGGATGCTGACGGTCTCGATGCCGTAGCGATCGAAGTAGAAACTCGCCATGTCTTCGCCGTAGGACTTGGACAGACCATAGTAGCTGTCCGGGCGGCGCGGGGAGCGGGCGTCTACTTTTTCGTCCTGCTTGTAGAAGCCGATCACATGGTTGGAGCTGGCGAAGATCACCCGTTTGACGCCATGGCGGCGCGCGGCTTCGTAGATATGGAAAACCCCGCAGATATTCGCGCCGAGAATCTCCTCGAACGGTCGCTCCACCGACACGCCGCCAAAGTGCAAAATTGCGTCGACGCCTTCCACCAGGTGATGCACGGCTTGTTTGTCCGAAAGATCGCACGGCTGCACTTCTTCCTGGGCGTTGGCGGCGGGGGCCATCTCGGCGATATCCGACAGGCGCAGTACGTGGGCGTAGGGGCGCAGGCGTTCGCGCAGGACTTTGCCCAGGCCGCCGGCGGCCCCGGTGAGCAGCAGGCGATGGAAGGGAGTTGGGGTGATGGTGGTCATGAGCATTCCAGATTTTTGTTGTAGGTTGTCGTATGAGTATGGCGAAGTATTGTTACGGAGCTCCGGGTTGTCAACGTCGATTCGGCTCGCCGCGACAGCGGTGGGTCAGCTAAGGAAACATCGGCTGACCCGGCCTCATCGGCGGCAAGCCCCCTCCCACATGAGTTGGGCGTCAGTTTCAGGTTGTGCAATCTTTAGAGCAGCGAGATCGGGTAGCTGATGAATATCCGGTTCTCATCGAACTCGTTGGTGCTGAAATCCCGACGCATCGTTGAGTTGCGCCATTTCACGTTGAGGTTTTTCAGCGCGCCGCTCTGCACGGTGTAGGCCAGTTCCGATTCGCGGCCCCATTCCTTGCCGTCAGTGATCGTTCCGGTGTGCACGTTGCTGCCGCTGATGTAGCGGTTCATCAAGGTCAGGCCGGGTACGCCGAGCACCGCGAAGTTGAAGTCGTGACGCAGTTGCCAGGATTTTTCCTTGGCGTTGTCGTAGCTGGAGTTGTAGCTGTCGTTGGCCAGGGTGCCGCCGCTGGTGCCGTTGACGCGCATCCACACGCTGTCGCCGCTGAGTTTCTGCAGGCCCACGTAAAACGTGTTGCCGCCGTACTTGGCCGAGAGCAGGGCAAACGCGGTTTTGTTATCGAGGTCGCCGGCCAGTGCGCTGCCGTCCTCTTTGCCGTTGAAAAAACCGAGGTTGGCGCCCAGGGTCCAGTCGCCCAGCGGTTGGCTGTGGATGAGGTTGACGTACTGCTGCTGGTAGATATCTCTGAGCTCGGCGTACCACAGGCCGACCTGGGTGCGTTTGTCATTGAAGGTGTATTCACCGCCGCCGAAGTTGAAACGGTCGGACTTGAACGCGGTTTTGCCGTTCATGAACATGTCTTCCATGCTCGCGTCGTTGCGCGGGCTGTTGCCGCGAAATTGCCCGCCGTAGAGGGTCAGGCCCGCGATTTCATTGGACGTGACCTGGCCGCCGCGGAAGGTTTGCGGCAGTGAGCGGCCATCGTCGGAGCGCAGGATCGGCAGCACCGGCATCCATTCGCCGACTTTCAATTCAGTCTTCGACAACTTGGTTTTCAGCGCCACGCCCAGGCGTCCGAAGTTGTCGGCGGGGCGGCCGTCGTCGTGGATCGGCAACAACTGGGTGCCGCCGGTGCCTTTACCGCCATCGAGTTTCTGCGAGTACAGCCCCAGCACGTCAATTCCGAAGCCAACGGTGCCTTGGGTGTAACCGGACTTGGCGTCGAGAATGAAGTTCTGCGTCCACTCTTCAGCCTTGCCCTGGGCGTTGCCTGGGTTAGTGAAGTTACGGTTGAAATAGGCGTTGCGCAGGTTGAGGGTGGCCTTGGCGTCGTCGACAAAGCCGTCGGCATGCGCGGCGAAGGGCAGGGTGATGGCCAGGCTGCCGAGGCCGACCAGGCCCAGGCGTGCGCAGGAATTGCGGGCGAGTTGACTCACAGTGACGCTCCATTCTTTTGTTGTTTTTATTAGATGTCATACGTCGTCGTACAACATTGGTGCGGATATTTGCGAGAAATTCTCGGAGTGTCAAGCAGAAGTCATACGATGACTAAGGTGCGCGAGGTTACTGTGGGAGGGGCGGCACGGGTATCAGTGAAAACATCCCTTGAGGCTCCTGTGGTGAGCCAGCTCACCACAGGGCAGGCCTGCTCCCCACAGAGTTATGTGTCGGCCTCTAAGACCTGTGTAGATACCTATGGCTATCGCAGGCAAGTCGAATCGTCGCACCGCCCCTCCCACATTTCAGCCAGCCAGGACCATCGGAGGCAAGGTGCCCAGCACCGAAACGGCCGCTACCGCACAAACACCGAGCAGCCACTCCAGCATTACGCTGCCTTTCAAACTGGCCAAGCGCTGTTCGTCGCTATCCAGGCGCAGCCGGTTCAGCAGGGCCAAGCCCAACATGCCCAGCACCAGCATCACCTTGATCAATAGAATCAAGGCAAAACCACTGAACAACGGCGTGGGCCACAGTTGCCCGGTGAGGACACGCACGTTGATCAACCCGCTCACCAGCAACGCCGCAACCAGGCCATAGCCGACGCCGCTGAAACGCCTGAGGACCGGCTCCAGCCGGTAACGCGGCGCTTGCCTGAAGATCAGCACCAGCAACAGCAACCCGCCCAGCCACGCGCCGACACACACCAGGTGTACCATTTGGTTGAGGATCAGCAGGCGTCCGCTCATCCCGTCCAGCATAGCGCCGTGCCCCACCGGGGCCAGAGTGGCCAGCAACAGTGCCAGCAGCGGCAGGCGCAGCGCCGGCCAGGGTTTGACCAGGGCGATCACCAGCAGCAGGTTCAGTAACAGGTGCCAGACCCACACCTGGCCGAAGAACGTCTTACTCAACACCAGGCGTACGGTGTTCGGCTGCAGTGCTGCGTCCCAGCCGCCGGCCATGCTCGCGGTGATCAGCAGCAACCAGGCCGCGCCGGACGCCAGGCCGATCCAGGCCAGCCCACGGGTGAGGCGCAGCAAGGTGCGGTCCAACGCCGGCTGTGTATCGCCGCCCAGCAGCCAGGGCCTGAAGGCCCAGGCTCCGAACATCAGCAGCACGACGATAAAATGCACGAAGCGGCACAGCACCAGCAGGGTTGCCATCGCTTATTGGCCGACCTTGAAGCGATAAGTGCCTTCGCTTTTGTGGGTGTCGACGGAGACCGCATGCCACTCGACGGTGTAAGTGCCGGCTGCCAGCGGCGCGGCCGGTGTGACCACCAGGACTTTTTTGTCGGCGTCCGGGGTTTCCAGGCCTTTGATAGCGACTTCGGTGCCGTCCTTGCTCAGGGACACCTTGGTGAAGGTGGCCTCGACGCCTTCGCTGAAAGTCAGACGCAGGTCTTTGGGCGCGGTGACGGTACTGTCCTGCGCCGGGGTGGCGCTTTTCAGGTGGGCATGGGCAAATGCCGCCGAAGCGCCCAGCAGGGACGCGAGCAGGGCAACGGTGGTCAGGGCTTGCTTGATCAACATTGTGCAATACCAATCAATGGGGAAGAGCGGGCAGTGTACGAAGTTTCGACTGTGCCTGTCGCCCCGATCTAGAGCGGTGGTAGTCTTTGGTTTATGTCTTTGTCAGGGAGCCCATATGGGCAATCACAAGAGTGGCATTCGCCGAGCCAACGTCGAAAAAATCCTGCTGGCGGCGGAGAAAGTCTTCGCCGAGAAAGGCTATGGCAGCACCGCCATGGCCGACATCGCCGAACAAGCGCAACTGCCGCGCTCCAACCTGCATTACTACTTCACCACCAAGAGCGAGCTGTACAGCGCGGTGCTGTTCGATCTGCTGGACCTGTGGAAACAGGATGCCCTGAGTTTTGAAACCTACGATGACCCACGGGTGGTGCTCAGCAGCTACATCCGCGCCAAGATGCAGCGTTCACGCACACGGCCGTACGGCTCGAAAGTCTGGGCCAACGAAATCATCCACGGCGCGCCGACCCTGGGTGAGGCGCTCGACGAAAGCCTGTACGACTGGGCCAAGATGAAGGAAGCGAAAATTCGCCAGTGGGTGGAAGACAAACGCATCCTGCCGGTGGAACCGTCGAGCCTGCTGTATATGATCTGGGCATCGACCCAGCACTACGCCGACTTTGATCACCAGGTGACGATTTTGAATGATCACCAGCCGTTGTCGGATATGCAGTTCGAGAAGGCGATCCAGACGGTGACCAGTGTGATTCTGCGGGGGATTGGGTTGGAGCCTTGAGTATCGTGGTGGGGCTTGGGGCCTCATCGGGGGCAAGCCCTCCCACACTTGACCGCATTCATTCAGACAGACTCGGTCGAATGTGGAAGGGGGCTGCCCCCGATGAGGCCTGAAGGGCTACACCGCCTCCCTGCACGGATTCCTCGGATCCTGCGTCCAATTCAAAAACGGCTTGCCCGTGTCGATGGGCACCATCTCGATGCAATCGGCCACCGGGCAGGTGATCTGGCACAGGTTGCAGCCCACGCATTCATCATCGATCACTTCGTATTTATGCGTGCCGTCCGCTTGTTTCAGGCTGGCGATGGCCTGGTGCGAGGTATCCTCACAGGCAATATGGCAACGCCCACAGCCAATGCACGCCTCTTGGTCGATCTTGGCGATCACCTGGTAGTTGACGTCCAGATACTTCCAGTCCGTGGTATTGCCCACCGCGCGGCCGGAAAACGCTTGCAGGCTCTGGTAGCCATGACTGTCCATCCAGCGCGACAGCCCGTCCTTCATCTCTTCGACGATGCGAAACCCATGCAGCATCGCCGCCGTGCACACCTGCACCGCGCCGCAACCGAGGGCGACGAATTCGGCGGCGTCGCGCCAGGTGCCGATGCCGCCGATCCCGCAGATCGGCAAGCCTTGGGTCTGCGGGTCGCGGGCAATTTCAGCGACCATGTTCAGGGCGATCGGCTTGACCGCCGAACCGCAATAACCGCCGTGGGTGCTCTGGGTGCCAACCGTCGGCAGCGCGACCATACGCTCCAGGTCGACGCTGGTGATGGAGTTGATGGTGTTGATCAGCGACACCGCATCCGCCCCGCCCCGATACGCCGCGCGTGCCGCCACGCGGATGTCGGTGATATTCGGCGTGAGCTTGACGATCACCGGCAGCGAGCAATAGGTCTTGCACCAGCGCGTCACCTGTTCCACGTACTCCGGCACCTGGCCCACCGCCGCGCCCATGCCGCGTTCTGGCATGCCGTGGGGGCAGCCGAAGTTGAGCTCGATACCGTCGCAGCCGGTGGCTTCCACCAGGGGCAGGATGTTTTTCCACGACTCTTCAACGCAAGGCACCATCAGCGACACGATCAGCGCGCGGTCGGGCCAGTCCTTTTTCACCTGGGTGATTTCCCGCAGGTTGATCTCCAGGGAGCGGTCGGTGATCAGCTCGATGTTGTTGATGCCCAGCACTTCACGGTTGGCGCCATAGTGCGCCGAGTAACGCGAGGATACGTTGACCGCCGCCGGGTCCTCGCCGAGGGTTTTCCACACCACGCCGCCCCAGCCGGCTTCAAAAGCCCGGACCACGTTGTAGGCCTTGTCGGTGGGCGGCGCGGAGGCCAGCCAGAACGGGTTGGGGGCTTTGATACCGGCGAAGACAATCGAGAGATCGGCCATTACGCAGCCTCCACATTCAGCATGAGTTGGGCGTGCATGGCCTCGGCGGCCCGCTTGCCATGTTGTACCGCCTGCACGGTAAGGTCCTGGCCGAGGCTGACGCAGTCGCCGCCGGCATAGACGCCTGGAATGCTGGTGCGCAGGTGCTCGTCGACGAAAATCCGCTCGCCCACGCGGTGCAGTTGCTGGGCCAGTGGGTCGTGCAACGCCTCGTTATCGAAGCCTTGGCCAATGGCCTTGAATATCGCATCGGCGGCCAGTTCGAAGGTTTCTCCCGTGGCACTCAGACGTCCGTTTTCCATGCGTGTGCGAGCAAAGCGCATGCCGCGAACGTGGCCCTTATCGTCGAGCAACACCTCTTCAGGCTGAGCCCAGGTCAGCAGACGTACCTGGTTGGCCTTGGCGATGTCCTGCTCATGGTGGGTGGCGCCCATATCGGCCAGGCCACGGCGGTAGACGAGGTTGACATCGCGGGCACCGAGGCGGGCCATCTGCACGGCCATGTCGATGGCGGTGTTGCCGGCGCCGAGCACGATGCAGCGGTCGGCCAGCGGCAGTTGGGTCAGGTCATCGGCCTGGCGCAGTTCGCGGATATAGTCGGTGGCGGCGAGCAGGCCGGGGGCGTCCTCATGGGGTAGACCGAGTTGCTTGCTGGCGGCCAGGCCCAGGCCGAGAAATACTGAATCGAATTGCTGGTGCAGTTCGCTCAGGGTCAGGTTGTCGCCCAGGCGCTGGCCGTGGCGGATGTCGATGCCGCCGATCTGCAGCAGGAACTCCAGCTCCTTCTGGGCGAAGTCATCCACCAGTTTGTATTTGGCGATCCCGTATTCATTCAGGCCGCCGGCCTTTTCCCGCGCTTCGAAAATCACCACGTCGTGGCCGTGCAAGGCCGCGCGATGGGCGCAGGCCAGGCCGGCGGGCCCGGCGCCGACCACGGCGATGCGTTTGCCGGTGGGCGCGGCGCGTTGGAACGGGTGTTCGCTGAAGTGGGCATTGTCGACCGCATAGCGCTGCAACAGGCCAATCAGAACTGGCGCACATTCTTCGGCGTTATTACGGACACAGGCCTGCTGGCACAGGATTTCGGTGGGGCAGACCCGCGCACAGCTGCCGCCGAGGATGTTGGCCGAGAGGATTTTCTGCGCGGCGCCCTGCACGTTATCGGTGTGGATATTGCGGATGAACGAGGGGATATCGATCTCGCTGGGGCATGCATTCACGCACGGCGCGTCGTAGCAATACAGGCAGCGTGAGGCTTCCAGTTGGGCCTGGCGGGCGTTGAGAGGCGGTGCCAGGTCGGTGAAATGGCTGGCGAGGGTTGCGCCATCTTCTACGGGATGGGGGAGGTGGGTCAGGGTCTGGATCACGGTGGTGGCCTCACGGTTATTGAGGTTCTGCCTCTGATGGGCGATCGTTCCCATGCTCTGCGTGGGAATGCCTCACTGGACGCTCTGCGTCCGCTCTTGGAACGCGGAGCGTCCCTGGCTGCATTCCCACGCAGAGCGTGAGAACGATCATGTGCGCTGTATGTTCAGCGCTTCACAGCAATTGGCCTGGAATGCTCGGCCCGCTTGCTCAACTGCTCGAACACCGCCGGATACGCCGGCCGCTCCACATAGCGCCCGGCCCCGCGCTCGGCGCGCAGGTCGCCATCGGCCCAGACCAGCTTGCCCTGGCTGATGGTGTGGCTCGGCACGCCGCGCACGGTCTTGCCTTCGAAGATGTTGAAGTCGACCTGCTGGTGGTGGGTCTTGGCGGAAATGGTGCGTGTGCCCTGCGGGTCCCACAGCACCAGGTCGGCATCGGCACCCACGCGGATCGCACCTTTGCGGGGGTAGAGGTTGAAGATCTTCGCGGTGTTGGTGGAGGTCAGCGCAACGAAGTCCTGCATGGATAAGCGGCCGGTGTTGACCCCTTCATCCCATAGCAGTGCCATGCGGTCTTCGATCCCGGCGGTGCCGTTGGGGATCTTGCTGAAGTCGTCGCGCCCGGCGGCTTTTTGCTCGGCGCAGAAGCAGCAGTGGTCGGTGGCGGTGGTGTGCAGGTTACCCGATTGCAGGCCGTGCCAAAGCGCCTCCTGGTGCCCGCGCGGACGGAACGGTGGGCTCATCACATAGCCGGCTGCAGTCTGCCAGTCGGGGTGCTGATAGACGCTGTCGTCCAGCAGCAGATGGCCGGCGAGCACTTCGCCGTACACCGGCTGGCCCTTGCCACGGGCATAGGTGATCTCATCCAGGGCTTCTCGGGTGGACACATGCACCAGGTACAGTGGCGTGCCGATGGTTTCGGCGATCCGGATCGCCCGGCTGGCCGCTTCGCCTTCCACCTGGGACGGCCGCGACAGCGGGTGCGCTTCCGGGCCGGTGATGCCCTGGGCCATCAGCTTGCGTTGCAGGTGGTACACCAGCTCGCCGTTTTCCGCATGCACGGTGGGCACCGCGCCCAGTTCCAGGCAGCGTTCGAAGCTGGCGACCAGGGTGTCGTCCGCCGCCATGATCGCGTTCTTGTAGGCCATGAAGTGCTTGAAGCTGTTGATACCGTGGTGGCTGACCAGCTCGGCCATTTCCTCGCGCACCTGTTCGCTCCACCAGGTGATCGCGACATGGAAACCGTAGTCGGCCGCCGATTTTTCCGCCCAGCCGCGCCACTGATGGAAGGCTTCCAGTAACGACTGCTGCGGGTTGGGAATCACGAAATCGATGATCGATGTGGTGCCGCCGGCCAAACCCGCCGCCGTGCCGCTGAAAAAATCTTCGCTGGCCACGGTGCCCATGAAGGGCAGTTGCATATGGGTGTGGGGGTCGATGCCGCCGGGCATCAAGTATTGGCCACTGCCGTCGAGCACTTCGGTGCCGACAGGAATGTCCAGGTCCATGCCAATAGCGCGAACTAGACCGCCTGCGCATAAAACATCGGCGCGGTAACTTTCATCATGGGTAATTACGGTGGCGCCACGGATCAACAGCGACATGTCGAATTCCTCACAGGCTTGACCGGCTTGTGCCAGTTCTAAGTGTTGTAATGCTGCGTTCCCATCTCAGGTTTATTCCTGACATCGGTGACAGGAATAGAAACTAGCCCGAGTTTTCCGATTGGGCAAGCGTATTTTTTACAAGCTTATTCAAGATATAACCTATTGAAAATAAACTAAAAAATGTTGGAATCACCAAAATGTAGCGGGCGTTCACCATTTTGACGCACTTGACAGGTTTGCAAATTGAGCAACATTTCTTATTGCAAATCAGGTGCTTGAGATATGTCGCTTGACGGGAGTGAAAAATGAAAATAATTGTGTTGCACCAGATTGAGTCCGACCGGTTCAGGCAACTTGCTTAATGCCCCGGCTGAACCCAGCAACAAGTAACCCGGATTCAATCTGAAAGTTGATTAACATCAGCAAGTTATATAAGCGGTGAGGGCATGGCGGCGGTTAACGGCACGAATATTGAGTGCAGTGGCGGCTGGCCGGGCCTGTGATGTCATGTTGTTTATGAGGTACTCCGGCCATCTCCTGCGTTGCAGGGGGTGAGCAACAATAATTCGAAAAAACCGTGGAGCGGCCATGCAACAGAACAGATCGCAAGTCATTGAGCGCAACGGCCTGTACGAACTCGACGCCGGCCCCGACGTCCTCGACAGCCCTCGCTACAACCACGACATGGCACCGACCAAGGTGCATGAACGAACCTGGAACAAATGGCATATCACCGCGCTGTGGGTCGGCATGTCGATCTGTGTGCCCACCTATACGCTGGGCGGTGTGCTTACCGCGTATTTCGGCTTGTCGGTGGGGGAGGCGCTGATTGCGATTCTGCTGGCCAATATCGTGGTGTTGCTGCCGCTGACCCTCAACGCGTTTCCCGGCACGAAGTACGGTATTCCGTTTCCGGTGCTGCTGCGCTCCTCGTTCGGTATTCTCGGTTCCAACGTGCCGTGCCTGATTCGCGCCCTGGTGGCGTGCGGCTGGTTCGGCATCCAGACGATGTTCGGCGGGCTGGCGATCCACCTGTTTTTGGGCTCGATTTTCGAAGGCTGGAAGTCCCTGGGCGGCACCGGCGAGGTGATCGGGTTCATGATTTTCTGGTGCCTGAATTTGTGGGTCGTGCTGCGCGGCGCCGAGTCGATCAAGCGCCTGGAAACCTTGTCGGCACCCTTGCTGGTGGCGGTGGGCATCGGTCTGCTGGTGTGGGCGATGCCGAATGTGTCGATCAGCGAGCTGATGGCGATCCCGCCCAAGCGGCCCGAAGGCGCGAGCCTCACCGGTTATTTCATGGCGGGCCTGACCGCCATGGTCGGTTTCTGGGCCACCTTGTCGCTGAACATTCCCGACTTCAGCCGCTACGCCAGGAGCCAGAAGGACCAGATCCTCGGGCAGATTTTCGGCCTGCCGCTGACCATGTTTCTGTTCGCCGCCCTCGGCGTGATCATGACCGCCGCCTCGGTAAAACTGGTGGGTGTGAGCGTGTCCGACCCCGTCACCCTCATCGGCCATATCCAAAGCCCGGTATGGGTGGCCGTCGCGATGGCGCTGATCATCATCGCCACGCTCTCCACCAACACGGCGGCCAATATTGTCTCGCCCACCAACGACTTCCAGAACATCGCGCCCAAGCTGATCAACCGCACCACCGCAGTGATCCTCACCGGCCTGG
This sequence comes from Pseudomonas sp. lyk4-R2A-8, assembly GCF_030209095.1. Classification (NCBI taxonomy): domain Bacteria; kingdom Pseudomonadati; phylum Pseudomonadota; class Gammaproteobacteria; order Pseudomonadales; family Pseudomonadaceae; genus Pseudomonas; species Pseudomonas sp. lyk4-R2A-8. Next base: position 84,416 of record NZ_JARVSS010000010.1, on the reverse strand, counting down.
TGGGGCTGGCGCTGATGGCGCATGAACTGCTCAAGAAACTCGGCCTGATTGTCTCGGATGTGAGCCTGGAGACGGTGTATTCCAATTGGCTGCTGGGCTATTCGAGCCTGTTGGGGCCGATCGCCGGAATCATGGTGGTGGACTACTTCATCACCCGCAGGCAGCAGCTGGACCTGGCCGGCCTGTACCGCGACGACGTCTACCCGGCGTGGAACTGGAGCGGGTTTATCGCCTTTGGTGTGCCGGTGGTGCTGACCTTGCTGTCCCTGGGCAGCGATGCGTTCAGCTGGTTTTACAGTTACGGCTGGTTTACCGGTTCGGCGTTGGGCGGGCTGTTGTATTACGGCCTGAACGCCAGGCGCGCAGCCAGCCCGATCGTTGTCAATTCATAAGAAATACAAGCCTGAGGAGACCCCCATGAACGCTGCCCTCGACGTTCTGCAATCGAGCCACCCGCACATCAACCGCGACCGCTTGTGGCAGTCGCTGATGGACCTGGCAAAACTCGGTGCCACGCCCAAGGGCGGCGTGTGTCGGCTGGCCCTTACCGACCTCGATCGCAAGGCTCGCGATCTGTTCGTGCAGTGGTGTGAAGAGGCTGGCTGTACGGTGAGCGTCGACGGCATCGGCAACATTTTTGCCCGCCGCGCCGGGCGCAACCCCGACCTGCCGCCGGTGATGACCGGCAGCCACATTGATACCCAGCCCACCGGCGGCAAGTTCGATGGCTGCTTCGGTGTGCTGGCCGGCGTGGAAGTGCTGCGTACGCTGAACGACCTCAAAATCGAAACCGAGGCCCCCCTGGAAGTGGTGGTGTGGACCAACGAGGAGGGCTCGCGTTTTCCGCCGTGCATGATGGGCTCCGGGGTGTTCGCCGAGAAATTCACCCTCGCCGATACCCTGGCCAAGGTCGATGCGGACGGGGTCAGCGTGGGCGATGCGTTGAATGCAATTGGCTACGCGGGAACCCGGCCTGAAAGTGGGCATAGGGTCGGTGCGTATTTCGAGGCGCATATCGAACAAGGGCCAATTCTGGAGGATGAGAAAAAAACCATTGGCGTGGTGCTCGGCGCGTTGGGGCAAAAGTGGTTCGACCTGAAACTGCGTGGCGTCGAAGCCCATGCCGGGCCGACGCCGATGCACCTGCGCAAGGACGCCCTGGTCGGCGCGGCGGCGGTCGTGGCAGCGGTGAATACGGCGGCGCTGGGGCATCAACCCCACGCCTGCGGCACGGTCGGTTGCCTGCAGGCCTATCCGGGCTCACGCAACGTCATCCCCGGCGAAGTGCGCATGACCCTGGACTTCCGGCACCTGGAACCGGCGCGCTTGGATTCGATGATTGCCCAGGTGCGCCAAGTGATCGAAGACACCTGTGCCAAACACGGATTGAGTTTCGAGATGGAACCCACCGCCGATTTCCCGCCGTTGTACTTCGACAAAGGCTGCGTCGAGGCGGTGCGTAACGCGGCGAACGGCCTGGGTCTGTCGAACATGGACATCGTCAGCGGGGCGGGGCACGACGCAATCTTCGTCGCGGAGTTGGGGCCGGCGGGCATGATCTTTGTGCCGTGTGAAGGCGGCATCAGCCACAACGAAATCGAAAACGCCGCGCCGGATGACCTGGCGGCGGGGTGTGCGGTGTTGTTGCGTGCGATGGTGGCGGCCTCTGCTGCACTCGCCGCCTGAACGTGTGATTAACAATATGGGAGGGCGCTTGCTCCCTCCCACATTTGGGCGGTGTTTGACGTTAAACCCAGATGGCATCCCAGAGTGGGTAGTCGCCAATCCGTTCGACCAAACCCGCACGCAATGGATTAGCCACCACATACCGAGCCATTTTCACCAAATCATCTTCCTCGCGCAGGGCCCGGTCATGAAAGCTCTGCTGCCACAGCCGGCCCTTGCGACCACTCACACCATTGACGGATCGCGTGCTCTTGGACTTCACCTGCCGCATCAGGTCCGCCAGCGAGCCTTTGCGTAGCTCGATCAGCCAATGAAAATGGTCCGGCATGATCACCCATGCCAGAGAGTTGGCCAGCCCTTGGTACTGGGCTAACCGAAATTGCCAGACCACCAGGCGACCGAGGTGGAAATGGCTGAATAGCGGTGTGCGTTCGTGAGTGTTGGTGGTGATGAGGTAGATGCGGCCTTGCTCGCTGAAGCGGCCGATGCGCAGGCGGTGTGAAGCGGGTAGATCTGCCATTCCCTGGCCCTCTTTAGATGTGCTTAGAGAGGCTAGATTGGAGAGCAGGAGGTTGAGCGGCAGGCTTTTGGCAGGATGTGTCTGGAGGGCCGCCATCGGGAGCAAGCCCCCTCCCACATTGGCTCAGCGGCGCTTATACATTATGTGTCTGACGCAGGATCAGTGTGGGAGGGGGCTTGCCCCCGATGAGGCCAGAACTGACGCTGCCGCAACCTCATTGCACTTGGAAGTATCTTGCTTTGAGGCTGTGGTGTAAGGCATGCCTTACTCCTTCGTACGAATCCTCTTTTGCTCTTCTCCTCGCTCATCATCTTGGCTATCCGGTGTTAGGTTCTGCCGCTCAAAAACCTAATGCAGAGGAAGCATGCAATGGCGAACCCTATGCCCCCGCCTGGTGTATCGGTTGACGAAAATATGGCCACCGCTTTTCATAAAAAGAATGTACTGAAAGCCGGTTCAGCGTTTATGTACTCTTGGTTTTATACTCAGGTCCGCAATCGCGGCCCGTGGGACTACAAGCAAATTTCCAAAGAATATGAAGCGTTTGGAAACTTTCACTATGTCGCCGTGGGGATTGCCGCGGGTTTCAGCGAAGAAGTGCTTTTACGTGCAGCGGGACTTGCTCAAACCAGGGCGGGTACGGATAAACCCGAGTTTGGTCGTTGGTGGGGGGATGCGCCTTTCGGTGACGATCCAGTGGACCAATATTGGATCAAGAAAGGAATCAGGTATGCCAGGTTCAGGAACTACGAGAAAGTCGCTTTATTCAACGGTCACAACGATCTTGCTGGCGCTTTGCTTGGTGTATATCGCTGGTGATTGGCTGCTTTCGCCGGGCCGTCCGCAATTGACGGAGGTTGTACTCCGCGTGCCGATCAGTGATGACGCTTCGATCTATGGCGTCAAGGATGATCGCGGAGGGGCCACTGTGCCGTTTGGGAACCGATAGTGAAATATTGGCTTTATTGAAAGATGCCAATCCGTTTCTAGTTACGCGTGACGGGGCGGTAAAAGTTGATGTCGAGAGCCGTTCGATTACGGTTTCGGTGTCGGGGGATGTATCCGACTATCACAGCAGTACCCTGTATCGGCATGCCAATGGTAGTGATTACATAGTGGTGAGTGTTTTTCTTAATAGTCGGCCAGAGGGCTGAAATATGCGGTGGATCAGTCAGTGATGATTGACTGAATCACCGCAATCGGGGGCAAGCCCCCTCCCACATTGGCTCAGCGGCGCTTATACATTATGTGTCTGACGCAGGACCCGTGTGGGAGGGGGCTTGCCCCCGATTGCGGTGGCTCAGCTACGGATAAACTGGCTGTTCCACTGCTATCACTGTGCCTGGGGTGATGTCAGGCGCCAGGTTGCCAGCCGCCGCCGAGTGCGGTCATGAGTCCTACACTGGCCTGCAACTGCCGCGTCTGCACCGCCTGCAATGTCCGCTGCGCCTGCAACGCCGCCGTCTGCGCGGTCACCACATCCAGGTAACTCACCGCACCCGCTTGATAGCTGTTCATCGCCAGCGATTGCGTATGCTGCGCCGCATCCGCCGCCGCTTGTTCATCCTGCGCTTCCTGCTGCAAATCCCGCAGTTGCGCCAGGTTATCTTCCACCTCGCGCACGGCCTTCAGCACCTGGCTGCGGTACTGCGCCGACGCCTCTTCAAACTCGGCCTTAGCCTGGCGTTCATTGGCGCTCAAGCGGCCACCGTCGAAGATCGGCAGGTTCACCAACGGGCCCAGTGCCCAATACCGATTGCCCGCCGACAGCAGATTGCCGACGCCCTGCGTCTGCCCGCCAATCAACCCGGTCAAGCTGAAGTCCGGATACCACGCCGCCTTGGCCACGCCGATATTTGCGTTGGCCGCAAACACCCGTCGCTCTGCCGCTGCAATATCCGGGCGACGTTGCAACAGGTGGCTTGGCAACTGCGACGGAATTCCCGGCAGGGCGATCAGTTGCTGGTCGGGCGGCAAGGTAAAGTCACTGGCTGCCACACCTACCAACTCGCCGATGGCGTGCTCAGTGAGGTTGCGTTGGCCGCGTACCTCGTCCAATTGCGCCCTGGCCTGCGCCAGTTGATTTTGCGCACGGGTCAGGTCCAGCTCCGAGGCTATCTGGCCCTCGTAGCGACTGCGGGTCAGTTGCAATGCCTGGCTGAAATCATCCAGCGAGCCAGTGAGAATCCGGCTCTGTGCATCCAGCCCATTGAGCTGCACGTACAAGGTCGCCAGCTGACGCTGCAAACTCAGGCGCGCCACCGCCAGGTCATCCCCGGACGCTTGCGCCTGGGCATCGCCGGCCGCGACCTGATTGCGAATTTTGCCCCACAGGTCGAGGTCGTAGCTCAAGGAAAAACCCGCGATGTTGCTGTTGTACACCGACGGTTGCGTATCCCCCCGCAACGGTCGCGAATCCGATTGCCGCTGGCGCAGAGGTTGCGCGCTGGCGGTGATCTGCGGGAACAGGCCTGCGTGCAGTTGGCTGGCATACGCCTGGGAAGCATCAAAGTGCGCCAGCGCCGCCGCCAGGTCCGGGTTGGCCTTGAGCAGCCGCTGTTGCAGGTCATTCAGGCGCGAATCGTTGTAGAGCTTCCACCATTGGGGCGCCAGTTGGTCGGAGGGCTGGGCGCTGTGCCAGGGTCCATCGCTGGTCTGTTCGCGGTAGTTGGCCGGCAGGTCGATCGCCGGCACCTTGTAGGTCGGCGCCATCGAGCAACCCTGCAAGACCAGCAGCGTCAATGCGGCGAGCGGTTTAAGCCTTATGCGCATGCGCACCTCCGGAGGCATCGGCGAGTTGCACGGGATCACCTTCGCGCAGCGCATCGGGCGGGTTGTCGACGATGCGGTCGGCGGGTTTCAAGCCTTGGTCGATCACCAGGCGTTCGCCCAGGTCGAGGCCGATATGGATGGCTTGCAGGTGGATATGATTCTGCGCATCCAGCACTGCGACCTGAGTGCCCTGGGCACGGAAGATCAGGGCGCTGGCCGGGATGCTCACGCCGTGGGTGTCGGCCGGAATCGGCAGAGTCGCTTCGGCATAGTCACCCGGCAGCAATTCGCCGCTGGGGTTGTCGACCGCGAATTGGGCGAGCAGGGTGCCTGACCGTCGGTCGATGGCAGTGGAATCGCCGATCAGGCGCGCCTTGAAGTGCTCGCCGGGGTGCTCGGGCACGCTCAGCTCGGCTTCCAGGCCCGGATGGATGACCGCTGCGTAGTTCTGCGGCACCGGTACATAAAGGCGCAACTGGTGGGTGTCGGCAATGTTGAACAGTTCCGGAGCGCTGTCGGTGTCGGCTTTGATCAACTGGCCGATATCGGTGTTGCGCGCGGTGATGGTGCCGGCAAACGGCGCGCGGAGGGTCTTGAAGCTTTCCAGCGCCGACAGCCGGGCATAGTCGGCAGCGGCGGCCTCGGCGTTGGCCTTGGCGGCAGCGGCATTGGAAGTTTTTTCATCCGCCTCCTGGCGCGATACCGAATGGCTGGCCAGCAGGTTTTGCCAGCGTGTAGCGGTGGTGCCGGCCAGGCGCGCATTGGCCTGCTCCTGCACCAGGCGTGCATGGGTCTGTGCCAATTGCTGGTCGAGATCGGGGCTGTCGATTTCCGCGAGGACTTGCCCGGCCTTGACCTGGCTGCCGATGTCGACTTTCCAGTCCTTCAGATAACCGCTGACCCGAGCGTGAATCGGCGCCTTGCTCCAGGCTTCCAGATGCGCCGGCAGGCGCAAGGTGTCGCCGGCCACGTTCTGCTTGGGTTGGAACACTCTCACCTGAGGGATGGCGGCGGTCTCGGTCCAGGCGGTGACCGATTGTTCGTGCAGCGTGCGGGCATGCAGGCCGTTGGCAACTAACACGGCGGCCAGGGTCAGGCCGCCGACACCCAGGAGCATCAGGCGCTTGCGCGAGGGTTTGTGATCAGACGACATGGGGCGTTTCTCCAGCAGTGACGCGAGTAGGGTGACGACCGTGGACCAGGCTGAAGACCACGGGTACAAACAACAGGGTGGCAGTGGTAGCGAGGATCAAACCGCCGATGACGGCGCGACCCAGCGGCGCGTTCTGTTCCTCGGACAGAGCCAGGGGCAGCATGCCGATGATCATCGCCAGGGCGGTCATGCACACCGGGCGAAAGCGCGTGTAGCCCGCTTCCAATGCAGCTTTCAAAGCATCGCCGTGTTCGGCCAGGCGTTCCCGGCAGAAGCTCACCACCAGGATCGAGTTGGCGGTGGCCACGCCCATGCACAGGATCGCGCCGGTCAACGCCGGTACCGACAATGAGGTACCGCTGAGAAATAGCATCCACACGATCCCCGCCAGCGCCGCCGGCAGCGCGGTGATGATCACAAACGGGTCGACCCACGACTGGAAGTTGACCACGATCAGGAGATAGATCAGCACCACCGCGCCCAGCAGACCAAAACTCAAGCCGCTGAAGGCTTCATGCAGCGCATCGATCTGCCCATGCAGGCTGATCGTCGCGCCTTTGGGGCGCATGGCCGCGGTGTCGTCGAGCACCTTTTGCACGTCCCGCGCCACACCACCGAGATCGCGACCTTGCACATTGGCGTACAGGTCCAGGGTCGGCTCGATGTTGTAGTGGGTCACCACCGCCGGGCTTTGCACGCGGGAGATGGTTGCCACGCCGCCGAGGATCTGCGACTGGCCGTTCGCGCCGGTGACCGGCAAGGCTTCCAGCGACGGCAGGCTGTCCAGGCGATATTGCGGGGTGGCGGCAACGATGGAGTAGGACACCCCATTGGCCGGGTTGAGCCAGAAGGTCGGCGCAATCTGCGAGCTGCCCGCCAGTGACGCGACCATGCTGTTGGTCACGTCGCGCTCGGTAATGCCCAGGCCGTTGGCGCGCAGGCGGTCGACATTCACCTGCAGCGAAGGGTAGCCGGTGGATTGCTGGATACGCAGATCGGCGATGCCCGGCACGTGCTGCAGGCGGCGTTCCAGCTCGACGGCATAGGCGCGGTTTTCTGCATCGCTGCGCCCGGAGATTTTCACATCCAGCGGCGCCGGCGCGCCGAAGTTGAGGATCTGGCTGCTGATGTCCGCCGGCAGGAACGCAAAGTGGCTGCCGGGGAAGCTTTGCGGCAAGGCTTCACGCAGTTTTTTCACGTAGTCGGCGGTGGGGGCGTGGTGCGCTTTCAAGGTGACCTGGATATCGCCATCCTGCGGGCCGATGGTGCCGCTGCTGCTGTAGGCCATGTCGATGCCGCTCAGCGGCATGCCGATATTGTCGACAATGGTGTCCAGCTCCTGGGCCGGGATGACTTCGCGAATGCGCGCTTCGATACGGTCGAAGGCTGCGGCGCTTTCTTCGATGCGCGTGCCCAGCGGCAGGCGTACGTGCAGGGCCAGTGCGCCGGCATCGGTGGCCGGGAAAAAGTCCTGGCCCAGGCTGGGCAGCAGCAGGAAGGAGGCCAGCACGCAGGCAAGAAACCCTGGGATAAAGACCCTGCGGTTGCCCAGGGCCAGCGTCAGCAGACCGTGATAGGTGTCGCGGATATTCGAGAAGTGGCGCTCGAAACCCTGCTGGAAATTCAGCACCGCTTGCAGCGCGGCATTGCGTGGTTTCGGGTGTTGCTCGCCTTCATGATGGTTGATGAATTCGTCTTCGGGATGGTGCCCCGCGCCTTGCTCCGGGGTGTGCGGCTTGAGCAGAAACATGGCCAGTGTCGGCACCAGGGTGCGCGACAGGACGAAGGAGCTGGCCATGGCGAAGATCACCGCCAGCGCCATCGGCCGGAACAGATAACCGGCGATGCCTTGCAGCAGAAACATCGGCACGAACACGATGCAGATGCACAGCAGAGAGACGAACGCCGGGCCGACGATCTGCGCGGCGCCGTCGAGAATCGCGGTCCTCACCGCCTTGCCTTGTTCCAGGTGCCAGTTGATGTTTTCGATGGTCACCGTGGCGTCATCCACCAGGATCCCCACTGCCAGCGCCAGCCCGCCCAGGGTCATGACGTTGAGGGTTTGCCCGCTGGCCGCCAGCAGCGCGATGGCCGCCAGCACCGCCAGGGGAATCGATGCCGCGATGATGATTGTGGAGCGCCAACTGCCGAGGAACAGCAGGATCATCGCGCTGGTCAGCAGCGCGGCAATAATGCCTTCCTGCGCCACGCTGCCCACCGATTGCTTGACGAACACCGAGGCGTCACCCAGCAGCGAGGTCTTCAGCGACGGCGGCAGGGTTTCGTTGATGCGCGGCAGCATCTGGCGGATGCCGTCGATGATCGACAGGGTTGAGATGCTGCCGTTTTTCAATGCCGGCATCAGCACCGCGCGATGGCCGTCGACGCGCACGATATTGGTCTGCGGCGGCGAACCGTCGCGCACATGGGCGACCTGGCCGATGGTAATCCGCGCGCCGTCGACGGTCTTGATCGGCAGGTTGTTCAGCTCATCGATGGCCTTGGGGCTGTTGTTGAGCAGGACCGTGTATTCATTCGAACCGAGTTTGGCGGTGCCCACCGGAATGATCTGGTTCTGCAGGGCCAGCGCCGTGCCCACGTCCTGGGCCGACAGGCCTTTGGCAGCCAGGGCCTGAGGATCGAGGTCGAGGGTGATCTGGCGTTGCTTGCCGCCCATCGGCGTAGGCATCGCCAGGCCGGGCAGGGCACTGAGGGGCAGGCGGATATTGTTCTGCACCAGGTCGCGAATTTTGGCTTCCGACAGCGTCGGGCTGGAGAACGCCATCTGCAGGATCGGCACCGTGGACGCGCTGTAGTTGAGGATCAGCGGCGGCGTAATGCCGGGTGGCATTTGCTTGAGCACGGTTTGTGACACGGCGGTCACTTGGGCGTTGGCGGTGCGGATATCGACGCCGGGCTGGAAGAAAATTTTGACGATGCCCATGCCGGGCAGGGATTGCGACTCGATGTGTTCGATGTCGTTGACGGTGGTGCTCAGGGAGCGTTCGTAGGTATAGATCACCCGACCGGCCATGGCGTCCGGCGACAGGCCGTTGTATTGCCAGACGACGGCGACCACCGGAATGCCGATATCGGGGAACACATCGGTGGGTGTGCGCAGGGCCGCCATTGGCCCGATGATGCAGATGAATATGGCCAGCACGATAAACGTGTACGGCTTGTGCAGTGCGGTCTTTACCAGCCCGAGCATGCGTGGATCTCCAACAGAGCAGGATTGCAAACCCCGGCAGTCTTGCCCGACCCACCTAACACGCACCTTTCAGCCAGGTGAAGGAACATTTAGGTAACAGCTGAAGATCGTTTCATAGGCTTTCATTTGTTCCAGCCGTAGCAGCTCTCCAAGCTTGTCGCCCATCGAATGATCGACCCGAGGAGCGTTGCCATGTCACTCAAACCCTTTTTGTTACTCCCTGTCCTGAGCGCCGTATTGCTGTTATCGGCCTGTGCCGGACCGATGCCCAAGGCGGACCCGAGCGAGGCCTGGATCGGCCTTAAAGAGGAAGCGCCCAATGACCTGCTGGCCGAGCGCGTGGATGGCAAGCGCGTGGATGATGGGCGCTTCTTCGAGGTTACCCCGGGCGACCACCGGCTGGATGTGACGTTGTTCGAGGACGAACCTGGGGACGACAACCAGCAGGACTGCCAGGGACGCGTGGAGTACAAGCACTTCAAGGCAGGCGAGCACTACACCTTGGTGGAGTCCAGCCTGGGAATGACCGTGCGCGCATCCCTCAGGGATGCGCACGGTCACGAAGTCGCGGCGACCCAGGACTTCAATTGCATGCCTGGCTAGGCGTGACGCGCCACTGACTTATGCGCTTTGGCGGGTTTGACGTGGGGGTGATGGTGCCGGCGGGTGATGCGCAACACCCCCCACAACATGGCGCCGGCTACTGCCAGCCAACCGCAGATCAATAAAAAAATCGTCGTTGCAAGGCTCATTCGGGCCTCCTTCGCCCCGCAGGGGGCACACACAGTCTTCTCAATGGACAGTCTAGCCAACGGGCGGTTGCCTGCTATTGACCAATGGTCGTGTCCGTCCAACCGGTTCGCTATATCCAGGCCCCACGGAAACGTGATTGGGCTATGATCAGGCCCCTCACCGACGGCTGATCAAGAGAGTAAAAAAGTGCGGTTACGGTCGAACCTTACAGCGTCCCTGCTGCTGGCCTTCACCCTGGGGCTCACGGCCTGTGCCGGGCAACCTTCGAAATTGGCGGGCCTGCCCGAACGCGTCGAGCTCAATGGCGTGCCGACCTTTCGCAGCGAGGCTTATCAGAGCGGCCCTGCTGCGTTAGCCAGCATGCTGTCGCAACAGGGCATTGTGATGACACCGGGGCTGCTGGATAAACCGCTGCAGTTGCCGGGCAGCGAAGCCAACCTTGAGCGCACGATGCCGGAACTGGCGCGCGAGTACGGGCTCATGGTGTATCCGCTGGAGGCCAGGCTGACCGCCGTGCTGGCGCAGGTGGCGGCGGGTTACCCGGTGATGGCGCGCCTTGGCGGCGGGCTGTGGTCCGACGCGCGGTATGTGGTGGTAGTGGGCTTTAATCAGCAGAAGAGCACAGTGCTATTGCGTTCGGGCATGGACCGGCGACTGGTGATGAGCTTCAGCGATTTTGAATCGAAATGGGCCAGTGCCGGGCATTGGGCGATCCTCACCCAGCGCGCGAGCCAATTGCCGGCCAATGTGGATGCGCAGCGCTGGCGCGAGGCAGCCAATGCAACCGCCCAGGCCGGGCAGGAGCAGGCGGCGGCGCAGGCGCTTAAAGTGTTGGCGAAACATCGGTGAAAACGCGGGAGGGGCGTTGCGCCTCCCGCGTCACTGTTTAATGTCGTTCAGCGGCGCACTTCAGTGGCATTCCCACGATTCTTCAGGTTCTTGTCGGCCTTGTAGCGCAACGCGACGTCCGGCACCGCGCCGCCCTTGCCGGTCTCGACCCAACTGCGAATGCGGCTGGCATCGGCGAAGTGGGTGAATTTTCCGAACGCATCGAGGATCACCAGAGACACCGGCCGGTTACCCATGCTGGTCACCAGCACCAGACAATGGCCGGCCTGGTTGGTGAATCCGGTCTTGGTCAGCTTGATATCCCAATTGGCGCGGTTGATCAGGTGGTCGGTATTGGAGAAACCCAAGGTGTAGTTGGGCTTGTGGAACGCCACGGTCTTTTCCTTGGTGGTGCTCAACTGGCTCAGCAGCGGATATTTGCGCGCCGCGGCCAGCAGTTTGCTCAGGTCGCGGGCGGTGGACACGTTGTGAATCGACAGCCCGGTGGGTTCGACGTAGTGCGTGCTGGTCATGCCGAGCGCCTTGGCCTTGGCATTCATCGCTGCGATAAATGCCGAATAGCCACCCGGATAGTGATGGGCCAGGCTGGCGGCGGCGCGGTTTTCCGAAGACATCAGCGCGATCAGCAGCATTTCCTTGCGCGGCATTTCGCTGCCGATTTTCACGCGGGAGAACACGCCTTTCATTTCAGGGGTGTCGGTGATGTTGATGTCGATGTACTCGTCCAGGTTCTGCTTGGCTTCGAGCACGATCAAACCGGTCATCAGCTTGCTCACGGAGGCAATGGGCACCACCACGTCGGGGTTGCTGGCATAGATGACTTTGTTGGTTTGCAGGTCGACCAGCATGGCGCTGCCGGAAGCGATTTGCAGTTTGGAGGGATCGCGCGGCGCCAGGGTGGTTTCGGCGGCGTGTGCGAGCGTGCCTGAGAAAGCAAAAAACAGGCTGATGATGGATAGACGAATTTTCACGCGGATGAACTCGCTAAAAAGTAAGAAATACCGTCGGGAAACGGGTTTTTGATAAATGGCGTTACATTTTAGGAGTATGGATCAGAAACTGTCGAATGTTCTTCCATAACCAGACGAAAGTACTTCAAAAATAAGAAAAAACAGGTTTTATTCCGGAAACAAAAAAGCCCCGCGATAAGGCGGGGCTTTTTCAGTACGAGCGGTTATTAATCGTGCAGGGTTTCTGCGGCGTACAAGGTGTTCTCCAGCAGGCACGCGCGGGTCATCGGGCCGACGCCGCCCGGCACCGGCGTGATCCAGCCGGCGCGGGGCAGGGCGGTGTCGTACACCACGTCGCCGACCAACTTGCCGTCGTCCTGGCGGTTGATACCCACATCGATAACGATGGCGCCTTCCTTGATCCACTCGCCTTTGACCAGACCCGGCTTGCCGGCGGCAACCACCACCAGGTCGGCGCGGCCGACGTGGCCGGCGAGGTCCTTGGTAAAGCGGTGGGTAACGGTCACGGTGCAGCCGGCGAGCAGCAGTTCCATGGCCATCGGGCGACCGACGATGTTGGAGGCGCCCACTACCACGGCGTCGAGACCGTACAGGTCGACACCCGTGCTTTCCAGCAGCGTCATGATGCCTTTAGGGGTGCAGGGGCGCAGCAATGGGATGCGCTGGGCCAGGCGCCCGACGTTATAAGGGTGGAAGCCGTCGACGTCTTTGTCCGGGCGAATGCGCTCAAGCAATCCGGACGCGTCCAGATGGGCCGGCAGCGGCAGTTGCAGCAGCACGCCGTCGATCGCCGGGTCATCGTTGAGGCTGTCGATCAGGTCGGTGAGGGCTTGCTGGGTGGTCTCGGCAGGCAGGTCGTAGGCCTTGGAAATAAAGCCGACCTCTTCACAGTCTTTACGCTTGTGCGAGACATATACCTGAGAGGCAGGATCGCTGCCGACCAGGATCACCGCGAGCCCGGGCGTGCGCAGGCCTTGCTTGCTACGCTCGGTGACGCGTTTGGCGATCTGCTGGCGCAGGCTGGCGGCGATTGATTTGCCGTCGATAAGTTGTGCAGTCATTACGCGTGATTAACCATCGAGAGGGGGAAGAAAAGTGCGCGCATTCTCGCATGCCAGGGCGTGAGGGCAAAGGCGCTTGGTCTGCAAATTGGCCTAACCCCTTAAATAAAATGAATTTTTTTCAAAAAAGATTTGACGGGTTTCTGGGGCCTCTATACTATTCGTCGCACTTGTCGGGCACAGCCTAGCACTGGTTAAGAAGGTCGAGCAGAATAGTTGTTCTGTAAGGCTGGAAGCACTTAGTTTGTAATCCTCCAAGAGTACAGATTAATAAGGCGCCCGTAGCTCAGCTGGATAGAGCATCCGCCTTCTAAGCGGATGGTCGCAGGTTCGAGTCCTGCCGGGTGCGCCATTAGGCAGCTTTGGCACAAGTAGCGCTATATGGTGGGCGTAGCTCAGTTGGTAGAGCACGGGATTGTGACTCCCGTTGTCGAGGGTTCGATCCCCTTCGTCCACCCCATATTTTGAAAGGCGCCAGATTTTACGGTCTGGCGCCTTTGCTTTAAGAGCTGCAAGCGCGGATGTGGTGGAATTGGTAGACACACTGGATTTAGGTTCCAGCGCCGCGAGGCGTAAGAGTTCGAGTCTCTTCATCCGCACCAATCACAGCTTTGTTCAATCGTAAGAGAGAGCAGGGCTCGACAAAGAAGTGGTTTGGTTTCTTTGTTAACGCAATATGGTGGGCGTAGCTCAGTTGGTAGAGCACGGGATTGTGACTCCCGTTGTCGAGGGTTCGATCCCCTTCGTCCACCCCATATTCGAAAGGCGCCAGATTTAACAGTCTGGCGCCTTTTTTGGTTTTGGCGGTTCGAACGCTGGGTAGTCGCGGCTACCGCGTCGCCGCGTCAGGGGGGATGGTGGTGACGCCTTCTATATATAGAAGGAGGCGGCGCAGGGCCCTGGCTTGATCGGCTGTATTTGTCAGCGGGACGAGGAGCAGCAGTGCTCTCGTACCGATAAATTGCCGGCTGTTTACGAGCATATTTCCAGTAGGGTGACTTCTTGAGTTTGACCCACTAGAATGCATGCCCTTGATTGGGGTCGGAAATGGCCGGCTAACGTCTGTGCAACGAGGAATATCCATGCAAGTTTCTGTTGAAAATACTACTGCTCTCGAGCGCCGCCTGAGCATCACCGTGCCGGCAGAGCGTATCGAGACTGCGGTCAACAAGCGTCTGCAGCAGACTGCCCAGAAGGCCAAGATCGCTGGTTTCCGTCCAGGCAAAGTGCCGATGAGCGAAATCAAGCGTCGTTTTGGTGCCGATGCGCGTCAGGAAGCTGTCGGTGACGTGATCCAGGCTTCCTTTTATGAAGCCGTGGTCGAGCAAAAGCTGAACCCGGCTGGCTCGCCTTCGATCGAGCCCAAGTCCCTGGAAGCGGGCAAGGACCTGGAATACGTTGCCGTATTCGAAGTGTTCCCTGAGTTCGAAGTTGCCGGCTTCGACGGTATCGCTATTGAGCGCCTGAGCGCTGAAGTGGCTGACTCCGATCTGGACAACATGCTGGAAATCCTGCGCAAGCAGAACACGCGCTTCGAAGTGGTTGAGCGTGCCGCCCAGACCGAAGACCAGCTGAACATCGATTTCGTTGGCAAGGTTGACGGCGAAGTATTCGCTGGCGGCTCTGCCAAAGGCACTCAGCTGGTGCTGGGTTCCAACCGCATGATCCCTGGTTTCGAAGACGGCCTGGTTGGCGCTAAAGCCGGCGAAGAGCGCGTGTTGAACCTGACCTTCCCGGCTGACTATCAGAACCTGGACCTGGCCGGTAAGGCCGCCGAGTTCACCGTGACCGTCAACAGCGTTTCCGAGCCTAAGCTGCCAGAGCTGAACGAGGAATTCTTCGCTCAATTCGGCATCAAGGAAACCGGCATCGAAGGCTTCCGCGCCGAAGTTCGCAAGAACATGGAGCGTGAGCTGCGCCAGGCCATCAAGTCCAAGGTGAAGAACCAGGTCATGGACGGTCTGCTGGCCGCCAATCCGATCGAAGTGCCTAAGGCTCTGCTGTCCAACGAAGTGGATCGCCTGCGCGTTCAAGCGGTTCAGCAGTTCGGTGGCAACATCAAGCCTGATCAACTGCCGGCCGAGCTGTTCGAAGAGCAAGCCAAGCGTCGCGTTGTGCTGGGTCTGATCGTGGCTGAAGTGGTCAAGCAGTACGACCTCAAGCCTGACGAAGATCGCGTTCGCGAAATGATCCAGGAAATGGCTTCGGCCTACCAGGAGCCTGAGCAGGTCGTGGCTTGGTACTACAAGAACGACCAGCAACTGAACGAAGTACGTTCGGTTGTGCTGGAAGAACAAGTTGTGGATACTGTTCTGCAGAAGGCTAAGGTGACCGATAAAGCGGTCTCTTACGAAGAAGCAGTCAAACCGGCGGAAGCAGCACAAGCCGACTGATTGTCCAACTCGTTGGAAATACAACCATAAGCCAGCCTCGCGCTGGCTTATGCGTTTTCAAGACATGACTATTTGGGAGTAACTGCAGAGCATGTTCCGTAATTCCTATATTCAGCAGAACTCTGATATCCAGGCCGCCGGCGGCCTGGTCCCGATGGTTGTCGAGCAATCCGCTCGTGGCGAACGCGCCTATGACATCTATTCGCGCCTGCTAAAGGAGCGAGTGATCTTTCTGGTTGGTCCGGTAGAGGACTACATGGCCAACCTGATCTGTGCGCAGCTGCTGTTCCTTGAAGCGGAAAATCCGGACAAGGACATCCATCTTTACATCAACTCGCCGGGCGGTTCGGTGACGGCGGGCATGTCGATCTACGACACCATGCAGTTCATCAAGCCAAACGTATCGACCACCTGTATTGGTCAGGCCTGCAGCATGGGTGCGTTCCTGCTGACCGCCGGCGCTCACGGCAAGCGTTTCTGCCTGCCGAACTCCCGTGTAATGATTCACCAGCCGTTGGGTGGTTTCCAGGGTCAGGCGTCGGACATCGAGATTCACGCCAAGGAAATCCTTTTTATCCGCGAGCGCTTGAACACGCTGATGGCCAAGCACAGTGGACGCACCCTTGAAGAAATCGAGCGCGATACCAACCGCGACAATTTCATGAGTGCAGAAATGGCGCGTGAATACGGGTTGATCGACGCAGTGATTGACCACCGCCCCGCATAATATAAGCCGCTCAAAATAAGGCTGATCGGCGTGTCCGATCATCGGCGGGCTTGAAAAAGCCCGCATAAGCCTTCATCTTGTGTTGCAAGCCTATCGGATTTGGATCGAACGAATGACTGACACCCGCAACGGCGAGGACAACGGCAAGCTGCTCTATTGCTCCTTCTGTGGCAAAAGCCAGCATGAAGTACGCAAATTGATTGCCGGCCCCTCGGTCTTTATCTGCGACGAGTGCGTCGACCTGTGCAATGACATCATCCGCGAGGAGGTGCAGGAAGCCCAGGCCGAGAGCAGCGCGCATAAATTGCCTTCGCCCAAAGAAATCAGCGGCATCCTTGACCAGTATGTGATTGGTCAAGAGCGTGCGAAGAAGATTCTGGCCGTAGCGGTGTACAACCACTACAAGCGCTTGAATCAGCGAGACAAGAAAGGTGAGGAAGTCGAACTCGGCAAGAGCAACATCTTGCTGATCGGTCCTACAGGCTCGGGTAAGACCCTGCTTGCTGAGACCCTCGCTCGCCTGCTTAATGTTCCGTTCACCATCGCCGACGCCACCACCCTCACCGAGGCTGGCTATGTGGGCGAGGACGTCGAGAACATCATTCAGAAACTGCTGCAGAAGTGCGACTACGATGTGGAGAAGGCCCAGATGGGTATCGTCTACATCGACGAAATCGACAAGATCTCGCGCAAGTCCGACAACCCGTCCATCACTCGTGATGTTTCTGGTGAAGGTGTGCAGCAGGCGCTGTTGAAACTCATCGAAGGCACGGTGGCTTCCGTACCGCCGCAAGGTGGTCGCAAGCACCCGCAGCAGGAATTCCTTCAGGTTGATACGCGTAATATCCTGTTTATCTGTGGCGGTGCGTTCTCCGGTCTGGAAAAGGTTATTCAAAACCGTTCCACCCGTGGTGGTATCGGGTTCAGTGCGGAAGTGCGCAGCAAGGAAGAAGGCAAGAAGGTAGGCGAGTCCCTGCGTGAAGTCGAGCCTGACGATCTGGTCAAGTTCGGTCTGATCCCTGAGTTCGTTGGCCGTCTGCCGGTCCTGGCCACGTTGGACGAGCTGGATGAGGCTGCGTTGATTCAGATCCTCACCGAGCCGAAAAACGCGCTGACCAAGCAATACGCCAAGCTGTTCGAAATGGAAGGCGTCGACCTCGAGTTCCGTACCGACGCGCTCAAATCGGTGGCCAAGCGTGCACTGGAGCGTAAGACCGGCGCGCGCGGTTTGCGCTCGATCCTGGAAGGCGTACTGCTCGACACCATGTATGAAATCCCCTCGCAGTCCGAGGTGAGTAAAGTGGTGATCGACGAAAGCGTTATAGAAGGTAAGTCCAAGCCACTGTATATCTACGAAAACAGTGAGCCGGCTGCCAAGGCTGCGCCAGACGCGTAAGCGTTTCGCGGCATTCGTAAAGACAAAGGGGCCTCCAGCAGACTGTGTGAAAACCTAGCAATCTGTCCGGCCCTTTAAGAGAATGCTCCGTATCGAAAGATACGGAGCATTTTTCGTTATGGCCTACATACAAGGCGAGTCCCGCAACCAGACCAGCCTGTTCCCGGTCTCGCTGGAGGAACTGATCCCTGAAGATCACCTCGTACGGGTCATCGACCTGTATGTCACCAAGCTCGATCTGGGCCAGCTCGGTTTTGAGAAGGCTCAGCCCAAGGCCACTGGGCGCCCAGCTTACGACCCCGCCGATCAGCTCAAGCTCTATCTCTATGGCTATTTTCAGCGCATTCGATCGTCGCGGCGCCTAGAAGCTGAGTGCCAACGCAACATCGAAGTGATGTGGTTGATCAACCGGCTTAAACCCGACTTCAAGACCATCGCCGACTTTCGCAAGAACAACAAAGTAGCGTTCGTTACGACGTGCCGAGCTTTTGTGCAGTTCTGCCGATCCGTCGGCTTGATTGCGGGCGATCTGGTTGCGATCGATGGCAGTAAGTTTCAGGCAGTCGCTTCCTCGCGACGCCACCTGAATTTGAATCAGCTCAAGCGTCAGGAGGAGAAGCTGGATAAACGGATCGCCCAATACCTGGCTGACCTGGATGCCGTTGATAAAGCAGAGGGCGAGCAAGTGGTCGATCGCACTGCGATCAAGGCGGCACTGGCGAAGCTTGAGGCCAAGCAGCAAGACAACCGTAGTTGCCAAGCTTTGATGAAGTCGATGGGGCTGGAGCAATTCAACACGCACGAAAGCGATGCCCGAATGATGCGCACGCCAAAGGGGGCTCGTGTTGCCTATAACGTGCAAACAGCCGTGGACGCAGAGCACTGTCTGATTTTGCACCATGAGGTGACGCAAGATGGTGACGACCGCAAACAGCTTGAACCCATAGCTAAAGCTGCCAAGGCCGAACTGGGGCAGGACACGCTGACCGTGACAGCCGATATGGGCTACTCAAATGGCCAGCAATTCCAGGCGTGCGAGGATGCCTCCATTACCGTGTACGTGCCGCCAAACCGAACTTCGAACCCAGGCGGAGAGACATTATTCGAGCGCCAGGACTTTACCTATGACGCTGAACAGGATCGATACCAGTGCCCGGCAGGTCAATGGCTAACCCTGAAGCAGCGTTGCAAAGGCGACCGGATCTACCAGGCGGCAGTCAGCGACTGCGCTGGATGTGCGCTGAAAGCCCAATGTACAAAGGCTCAGCGCCGCTATGTCTCACGTCACGCACAAGAGGAAGCCTTTGAGCGTATGGCACAGCGGATGCAACTGCATCCAGAGATGATGGAGCGACGCAGATCCATCGTGGAGCACCCGTTTGGCAATCTCAAACAATGGCTATTTGGGAACGGGCGGTTCTTGCTACGACAACTTGAAGGGACGAAAGCTGAAATGGCCCTGGCCGTGACCGCGTACAACTTCAAGCGGGCGATCAGTGTCTTGGGAGCCAAGAAAATGATGCAACTGATGGGCTGAAGAGCCTTTTTCAGCACAAAAACAAACGCCCCGAACAAGTCGGGGCGTTTGGTCTAAGGCCTGTCAGTGTGTTTTCACACAGTCTGCCAGGGGCCCCTTTGTGTTTTTAACGTTTTACTGCGCTTAACTGCCGGCAATAAGCTTGTTTTTTTTGCATGCAGCCCCCATCTTGGCTTCATGCTTAATTTTGAACTGTCATAGAGGCGAACTCATGAAGACCACCATTGAATTGCCTCTCCTGCCGTTGCGTGATGTCGTCGTCTATCCGCACATGGTTATCCCGCTGTTCGTGGGGCGCGAGAAGTCTATCGAAGCCCTCGAGGCTGCGATGACGGGCGATAAGCAGATCCTGCTGCTGGCCCAGAAGAATCCGGCTGATGATGATCCAGGCGAAGACGCCCTGTATCGCGTCGGCACCGTTGCCACTGTGCTGCAATTGCTCAAACTGCCGGATGGCACCGTCAAGGTATTGGTAGAAGGCGAGCAGCGCGGCGCCGTGGAACGCTTCATGGAGGTGGATGGCCACCTGCGTGCCGAGGTGGCGTTGATCGACGAGATCGAGGCCCCGGAGCGCGAGTCCGAAGTGTTTGTGCGCAGCCTGCTTTCGCAATTCGAGCAGTATGTGCAGTTGGGCAAGAAAGTCCCGGCTGAGGTGCTGTCTTCTCTCAACAGCATTGATGAACCGAGCCGCCTGGTCGATACGATGGCCGCGCATATGGCGCTGAAAATCGAACAGAAGCAGGACATCCTCGAAATCATCGACCTGCCGGCCCGCGTGGAGCATGTACTGGCCCTGCTGGACGCTGAAATCGACCTGTTGCAGGTCGAGAAGCGCATTCGTGGCCGTGTAAAGAAACAAATGGAGCGCAGCCAGCGCGAGTACTACCTGAATGAGCAGATGAAGGCCATTCAGAAAGAGCTCGGCGACGGTGAGGAAGGCCATAACGAAATCGAAGAGCTGAAAAAGCGTATCGATGCCGCCGGTTTGCCCAAGGACGCTCTGACCAAGGCCACCGCTGAGCTGAACAAGCTCAAGCAGATGTCGCCGATGTCGGCTGAAGCCACCGTGGTTCGCTCTTACATCGACTGGTTGGTGCAGGTGCCGTGGAAGGCGCAGACCAAAGTGCGCCTGGACCTTGCGCGCGCCGAGGACATCCTCGACGCCGACCACTACGGCCTGGAGGAGGTCAAGGAACGCATCCTTGAATACCTCGCCGTACAGAAACGCGTGAAGAAAATCCGCGGCCCGGTGCTTTGCCTGGTGGGTCCGCCTGGCGTGGGTAAAACATCCCTGGCCGAGTCCATCGCCAACGCCACCAACCGCAAATTCGTGCGCATGGCCCTTGGCGGTGTGCGTGATGAAGCGGAAATCCGTGGTCATCGCCGCACGTATATCGGTTCGATGCCAGGAAGATTGATTCAAAAGATGACCAAGGTTGGCGTACGCAACCCGCTGTTCCTGCTCGATGAAATCGACAAGATGGGCAGCGACATGCGCGGCGATCCGGCTTCGGCGTTGCTCGAAGTGCTCGATCCCGAGCAGAACCACAATTTCAACGACCATTACCTGGAAGTCGATTACGACCTTTCCGACGTGATGTTCCTGTGCACCTCCAACTCCATGAATATTCCGCCGGCGTTGCTGGATCGGATGGAAGTGATTCGCCTGCCGGGTTACACCGAAGACGAGAAGATCAACATCGCCGTCAAGTACCTCGCGCCCAAGCAAATCGCGGCCAACGGCCTTAAGAAGGGCGAAATCGAGTTTGACGTCGAAGCGATCCGCGACATGGTCCGCTACTACACCCGCGAGGCCGGTGTGCGTGGGCTGGAGCGCCAGATTGCGAAGGTGTGCCGCAAGGCGGTGAAGGAACACGCACTGGAAAAACGCTTCTCGGTGAAGGTGACGGCCGATGCGCTGGAGCACTTCCTCGGCGTACGCAAATTCCGATACGGGCTGGCCGAGCAGCAGGATCAGGTAGGGCAGGTGACTGGCCTGGCGTGGACCCAGGTGGGTGGCGAGCTGCTCACCATCGAGGCCGCGGTGATCCCAGGCAAGGGCCAGTTGATCAAGACCGGCTCCCTGGGTGACGTGATGGTCGAATCCATTACCGCCGCGCAAACCGTGGTGCGCAGCCGCGCGAGAAGCCTGGGGATCCCCCTGGACTTCCACGAGAAGCACGACACCCATATCCACATGCCGGAAGGGGCGACCCCGAAGGATGGTCCTAGCGCGGGTGTGGGCATGTGCACCGCACTGGTATCAGCATTGACCGGCATCCCGGTACGCGCCGATGTAGCGATGACCGGGGAAATAACCCTGCGTGGTCAGGTATTGGCGATCGGCGGCCTCAAAGAGAAACTGCTGGCCGCGCACAGGGGTGGTATCAAGACCGTGATCATTCCTGAAGAGAATGTTCGCGACTTGAAGGAAATTCCTGACAATATCAAGCAGGATCTTCAGATTAAACCGGTTAAATGGATTGACGAAGTCCTGCAAATTGCGCTGCAATACGCGCCGGAGCCCTTGCCGGACGTGGCGCCGGAGATAGTTGCTAAGGACGAAAAACGAGAGTCTGATTCCAAGGAAAGAATTAGCACGCATTAATGAGCCTGGGGGCTTCCTTGACAGCTTTTTAGAGCCCTTGTTATAAAGCGGCTCTTAAGTGTCTGTAGGCCATTCAGCACTGGTTTTTGCTTTTACCAAAAAACTTAGAATCATACTCAATAGATATATAAGGGGACTTAGAGTGAACAAGTCGGAACTGATTGATGCTATCGCTGCATCCGCTGATATCCCGAAAGCTGCTGCTGGCCGTGCGCTGGATGCAGTAATCGAATCCGTCACTGGCGCTCTGAAGGCCGGCGACTCCGTGGTACTGGTAGGCTTCGGTACGTTCTCTGTGACTGACCGCCCAGCTCGCACTGGCCGCAACCCACAGACTGGCAAAGCACTGCAAATCGCTGCTGCCAAGAAACCAGGTTTCAAAGCCGGTAAAGCCCTGAAAGAAGCCGTTAACTAAGCTTCGATCAAGCCTTACCTACCCGGGTCCGACGCAGGTCTGGCCTGGCAGCGGAGCGGCAATCGACCCACTATCCATCGGGTCGCCAAGCCGGGGGTGTGGGTTCAGACCCCCGTCCGCTCCGCCAGTTACGAGAAGGCGCATCCTCGGATGCGCCTTTCTTCTATCCGGACTCTACCCACGCTCCACGGTTGCCAATTTTTGAAGTTCAACCGTTTCTGGGGGACGCATGCTGCAAAATATCAGGGACAATTCACAAGGCTGGATTGCCAAGACCATTATCGGGATCATCGTCGCATTGATGGCGTTCACCGGTATCGAAGCCATTTTCCAGGCTTCGACCAACACCAAGCAGGACGTGGCCAAGGTCAACGGTGAAGCAATCACCCAGACCGAACTGAGCCAGGCCGTCGACATGCAACGGCGCCAGCTGATGCAACAGTTGGGCAAGGATTTCGATGCGTCGCTGCTGGACGAAAAACTGCTGCGCGAAGCGGCCCTCAAGGGCCTGATCGACCGCAAGCTGCTGCTGCAAGGGGCCGCCGACGCCAAGTTTGGCTTCTCTGAAGCTGCGCTGGACCAGGTGATCCTGCAAACGCCGGAATTCCAGGTGGACGGCAAGTTCAGCCCGGAACGTTTCGATCAGGTGATCCGCCAACTGGGCTACAGCCGTCTGCAATTCCGTCAGATGCTGACTCAGGAAATGCTGATCGGCCAGGTGCGTGCAGGTATCGCCGGCAGTGGCTTTGTGACCGATGCCGAGGTGCTGGCTTTTGCCCGCCTGGAAAAACAGACTCGCGATTTCGCCACGGTCAATATCAAGGCTGACCCTGCGGCGGTGAAGCTCACCGACGATGAGGTCAAGGCCTACTATGACCAGCACGCTAAAGAGTTCATGACGCCGGACCAGGTGGTCATCGATTACCTCGAATTGAAGAAGTCGTCGTTCTTCGACCAGGTCAGCGTCAAGGATGATGAGCTGCAGGCGGCCTATCAGAAAGAAACCGCCAACCTCGCTGAACAGCGTCGTGCCGCGCACATTCTGATTGAAGTCAACGACAAGGTGACCGACGCGCAGGCGAAAGCCAAGATCGAAGAAGTCCAGGCGCGCCTGGCCAAGGGGGAGAAGTTCGAAGCCCTGGCCAAGGAGTTCTCTCAGGATCCGGGTTCGGCCAACAATGGCGGCGACCTCGGATTTGCCGGCCCCGGCGTCTACGATCCGGACTTTGAAGCCGCGCTGTACGCGTTGAATAAAGACCAGGTCTCGGCGCCGGTGCGCACCACCTTTGGTTGGCACCTGATCAAACTGCTCGGCGTCGAAGCACCTGAAGTCCCGACGTTCGCCAGCCTGAAAGACAAGCTGACCCGCGAGCTCAAGGCCCAGCAGGTCGAACAGCGCTTTGTCGAAGCCACCAAGCAATTGGAAGATGCGGCATTCGAAGCGTCCGATCTGGCCCAGCCGGCGTCCGATCTGAAGCTGACCGTGCACACCTCCGCGCCTTTCGGCCGCGACGGTGGCGAAGGTGTCGCCGCCAACCGTGCCGTGGTGACCGCCGCGTTCAGCCCGGAAGTGCTGGACGAAGGTGCCAACAGCACCGCTATTGAGCTGGATCCGGACACCGTCATCGTGCTGCGTGCCAAGGAGCACCGCAAACCAGCGCAATTGCCGCTGGAAAGTGTTGCCTCGGCAATTCGCGCGCAGATGACCAAGGAGCGCGCCAGCGCGGCCGCCAAGACCCATGCTGACGAGCTGATCGCCAGCCTGCGTGAGGGCAAGACCCCGCTGAACCAGCCGATTGATGGTCAGGCGTGGAAGGTCACCGAAGCGGCTACCCGTAGCCAGGAAGCGATCGATCCGGCCGTGCTGCAAGCCCTGTTCCGCATGCCGAAGCCTGCGGCCAAGGACAAGCCAACGTTCACTACAGTGACCCTGGCTGATGGCAGCCTGGTGATCGTGCGTTTGAACGGTGTCAACGAAGCCGCCGCGCCAACGGACGAAGAAAAGGCACAGTACCGCCGCTTCCTCGCTTCCCGTGTCGGCCAGCAGGACTTTGCCGCTTACCGCAAGCAGTTGGAAACAAAGGCTGACATCAAAAAATATTGATGTCGGTTTGAACACCCAGCCCCCGGCCTGTAAAGGCCGGGGGTTTTTTATTGGGGTTCGTTCAGAGCCAATAGTCAACCTGTGACGTTTTACCGACAGGAATACGCGCGCCAGTCCCCCGTTCTGTTGCACAATACCGCCCAGACCGTTTTCCTCAGGATTTTCAATGTCGACATCATTTCACTTGCGCAGCCTCGGGTTGGCGTTGGTGTTGGCGGGCGCCGCGGGCTGCTCGTCACCCAAGACCGCTATCTATGAACATGAGAACTTCGACGACTCCGGTACGTTTTCAAGGGACTACCCGGTCAGCGACGTAGCGGCGTGCGAAGCCGCTCGTCGTGCCTTGCTGAGCCAGGGCTACATCATCACCAGCAGCGATCCGAAACTGGTGGTGGGTAACAAGAGCTTCCAGCAGACCGGCGAAACCCATCTGCAGATCAGTTTCAACGTCGTGTGTGCCGATGACGGCAAAGGTAAAAAGCACTCGACGATGTTTGCCAATGCCTTGCAGGATCGCTATGCGCTGAAGAAGGTCAATAACTCAGCGAGCCTCGGCGTGGGCGTATTGGGGTCGGTGTCGATGCCGATTGGCTCCACCGATGACTCGATGGTCAAGGTCGCCAGCGAGACGGTGTCTGCGCCTAAGTTCTATGATCGTTACTTCGCCCTGGTGGACGTGTTCCTGCCGCAGGAAGTGAAGAAGGCCGAGCATATCCCTGAGAAGCCGAAGGCGGACCTGGGTGTGCCGGAACCTAAAGCCGAACCTGCCGCAGAGAACGTCGAGGCGCCCAAGCAAGAACCGGCGGCGCCTGCTGCATCGCAACCGCTTGCCCCACCTGCCGAGCCTGCTCCGTTTGCCCCGCAGGTTGAGCCACAAGCGGCGCCAACGCCTGCACCTGCACCGACCAATCCTGAGCTCCCCGCGCCGACCGAGGCAATTCCAGCCCTGCCGACGCCGGCGCAGTAAAACAGATCGTTGCGGGGTCGATCCTGTCCCCGTAACGGTTTCTTCCTCGACAGCCTACGTGTGCTAAATCCCCGCGCCGCTGCTACGTTTAATCCTCAAGTGCAGGAACGTCATGGCGCAGACTTTTTTTCGTCATCACGGCACTTTAGGCTGGTGGTGCGGGTCATTCATTAAAGCCGTATTGCACCGGCTTTCACGATCAGAAAACAGGGAGTACACCATGGACGATTACCAGGAAGAACTGCTGGAGTATCAGGCCTTTGAGCTGGATCCGTTGGATCCGGTCGACGATGCCACCGAGCTGTAATACCGGCCTCAGGCGGAATGCCGCTGACTGCGGCGAAATTCCCCTGGGGTCTGGTTGTTCCATCGCCTGAATGCCCGTTGAAATGCCTGGGCAGAGGCAAACCCGAGCAAATAGGCGATCTCGCCGAAGGCCAGTTCCGTGTCGCGGATGTAGGTCATGGCCAGGTCGCGACGGGTGTCATTGAGAATTGCGCGAAATTGAGTGCCTTCATCGGCCAGTTTGCGCCGCAAGGTCCAGGTCGGCAGCTTTAAGCGTGCCGCCACTTCCTCCAGGTCGGGTTCCCGGCCGCCATTGAGCATCGGCCCAAGCAACCGGGTGATCCGCTCGCGCAGGCTGCGGGTGCGCGTCAACTGCTCCAATTCCCGTTCACACAGTTGCAGCAACAGGTGCCAGGTGCTTGGACAATGTTGTGGGTTGCGCAGGGCCAGGGTGGGTTGGCTCAGGCGCAACTGGTTGATATCCGCGCCGAAGTGCACGGGGCTGTCACCCAATAGGCTGTAGTGTTCGCTGTAGTCCGGAGCCTCGAATTCAATTTCGATCCGCTGCGCCTGCACCGGTCGCTCGGCCAGGTTGGAGAGTTGGTGCAGCCAGCCGGCGATGATCGAGTCCACCACGAAGCGGTTGTAGGCGTTGTAGGGACTGATGGAGTAAAAGCGCAGCCAGGCGCCTTCGGCGTCCTCATGAAAGCTCGATTGCCCTCGGTAGTTGGAACCGTACAGCGGCTCGAAGCGCGTCAGCGTGCGCGCGGCTTCGCGAACGTTGGGCGCCTGGGCGGCGGTGACGCCCGCCAGCCCGGCCTGGCTCAGGCGGCTGAGCTGTCCCATGCGCAGGCCCAGCGCCGGGTCGCCGGTCAGTTGGATGGCCGCGTGACCCAGGCGCATATAGCGAGGGATCGACAACCGCGCACCGGCTTCGGCCAGCCGTGCCGGTTCAAGACCGTATTGCAGGAGCAGGGGCTGCGGGTCCAGGCCGTGGCTGTGGACGGCATCGGCCAACGTGTGCACAAAGCCTACCGACAGATCCCCCAGGCGCACGGGCTTCATTGCGTTACAGCCAGATATTGAGCATGCGAGCACCCCGGGCGTCGCCATCGGCGCTGATCTGCCCGTTGCTGCTCAGGAAACTGTGCCCGGCGGTGCCCAGGTCCCAGAACTGCCCGCGCAGGAACACGCTCATGCCGGCGGTGGCCTGGCTGACGGGCTGCTGGCTGATCAACGTGAGCCGCCGCCAGGCCTCGCCTTCGCTCAGTTCCTCGGGCTTGAGGCTGACTTCCGGTGGCGTCGAAACGCTCTTGAAACCGCGCCATGGCCGATCCCAGGTGTCGCGTCCGGTCACCAGCGCCGGCACGGCAATCAACTGCGCGCCGCGGTCGTTGAGTTTGCGGTAGTTGTCCGGGTACCAACTGTCGCTGCCCACCAGCACCCCCAGGCGACCGGCCGGGGTGTCCACCACGTTGACCGTGTTCTCGTCGCCGGGCTGGATAAATTCGCGCTCGTCGTAGATTGGGTAGAGCTGGCGCTGGGGCTCGCCGATAGGCATGCCGTCGGCGGCGAATACCACGCTGGCGTTGTATAAGGCACCGTGGCCGATCTGCAGTTGGCGTTGGCTGACGGTCGGGTCGGGCAGGGCGATGGAGCCGGCCACCACGGTCACGCCGAACTCTTTGGCCAGGCCGCCGAACAGCACCTGGTAATCGCGCGCCATGCCCGCCGCCTTCATGCGCAGGTAGGCGTCGTCCAGGCGGTCGCTGCCGCTGGCGCTGATCCAGGCGCGCGCGAACTGTAACGGGTTGCTGACCGACAGCCAGTTCATCGCATCCTTGAGATGCATCGCCTGATACACCTCGTTCTTTTCGCCGGTAAGCATCAGCCAGGTGCCGATATGTTCGGGCAGTACCACGATGGTCTTGTCGTTGATCAGGCCCTGATCGCGGGCGTTTTGCAGGTAGGCCGCGAGTTTCAGATGCAGGCGTTCCAGGCTCTGATAGTCGGCGGGAAACAGCTCGGGCTGGATGCCCAGCAGATTGCCACGATCGGCTGGCACGCCTTCGTTGACGGCCAGTGTGATGCGCAGGTCCGACAGGTAATGCGCAACGGGGCGCTCCTGGGTCCAGACCAGATACGCGGCGACGGCGGCAACCAGGGCCAGGGTGGCGGTGAAGGCTAGAAGTTTACGCATGGATAACAGACAACAAACCGATTGCGGGGCGTGAATTTATGACGCAAGTGCAATTGAGGATACACAGTGTCAGCGGCTTACAGGAATTATTGGCAAGGCGCGCCGATTATTTCCTGCGCTCAATGGCAATTCGCTGTGGGACGAACCTGCATGTTGGAACCGGTTGTCCTGGCTTGGTTCCTGCCGCGCTCGACCTTTGCGCCGAGCAAGTTTCGGTGGACACCTGCACTCACGTCGCGTCAGCCCCCTTGGGTCTGTTGCCGTCAAAGGTCTGGCCGTTGGCTACCCACTCACAGAGCGCGTCGGGCGACAGTGGCCTAGAGAAGAAATAGCCTTGCCCTTGATGGCATTGCCAGTCGCGCAATAGCCTGTAGTTGGCGAGTGTTTCGACGCCTTCGGCGACCACGGTAAGGTTCAGGTTTCGTGCAAGGCGAATAATGCCTTGCACGATATGCCAATTGCTGGTGTCGGGGCGCAGGTCTGCCAGCAGCGATCGGTCGAGCTTGACGCTTTTTGCGGGGATGTCCCGCAGATACCGCCAGTTGCTGTAGCCACTGCCAAAGTCATCAATGGCGATTTCCACACCGAGCAGACGCAGGCGCTTGAGCTGTTGCTGTACCGCATCGAAGTCCGGGATCAGCACGCTTTCAGTAAACTCCAGTTCAATGCATTGCGGCGCCAGGTTGAAGTGAGCCAGTGATTGCGTCAATTCATCGATGAGCTGGCCATCGGTAAGATCAATCGATGAGACATTCAGCGATACCGTCAGGCGTAGACCTCGGGTTCGCCAGGCGTCGATCTGCTTGCAGACGTTTCTCACCACCCAGCTCGTGATACGGCGGATGACGGCGGTGGTTTCAGCCAGCCCGATAAACTCCGCAGGCCCGATTTCGCCCAGAGTGGGGTGCGTCCAACGCAACAGCGCCTCCACCGATTCGCACTGGCCATTGGTGAGGTTTATGCGCGGCTGGTATTCCAGCCGCAATTGGTCATGGGCGAGCAAAGCCGATTCGATCGAGTGGAGCAACAGCGCGCTGCGTTGTGAATGAGCGTCGACGGCGGGGTCGTAATACAGCCAGCGGTGCTCGGACCGCCGCGCCGTATCGGTCGCGCTGGCCATCAATCTCAAATTATCGACAGAGGCCTGCGCGTTGGGCCCGATTTTGAGCACGCCGATGCCGACATCGGCAAAGATCGGCACATTTTTGAAATGCACCGGCTGAGCAAGGGCTTCGTTGATGCGTTCGATCAGCTCATCCACCTTCAGGTGGGGAGTGTCCTCCAACAGAATGGCGAAGCTCAGCGTACTGGCTCGATACAAGCGGGCGCCTTCCGGCAGCACGCTGGCGAGCAGGTTTTTAACGCCAAGCATGAATTCAACGAAACAATCCAGGCCCAGGGCCTTGACCAGCCTGTCCATCACGGAGGCCGTGAGCGGTTCAATCAATATCGCCAGGCGGTCAGCCAGGCACGCTTCGCCCTTGACGACGTCCAGTTCGAAGCATTGGCGATTGGGCAGTCCGGTCAGGGCATCGAAAAAAAACTTGTGATGAATCGATTCCAGCCGTGCAACAACAATGGCGCCGGCGTTGTGCAGGAACACTCTGTCCTGCTCGCTCATCGGCGTCCGCTCCTTTTGATCGATGACGCACAGCGCACCCAATGCCGCGTGTCCTTTGGTGACCAGTGGGGCGCCGGCGTAGTAGCGAATGAACGGTGCGCCGGTGACCAGCGAGTTGTCGGTGAATCGAGCATCGTCTACGGCGTTCAGGATTTCCAGTATGCCTTCGCCGTGCATGCAGTGGACGCAGAACGAATCCGCCAGCGGAGCGCCGTCGGCCTCGATCCCGAGCTTGGCTTTATACGTCTGAAACTCATGGTCGACGATGCTCACCATCGCAATCGGCACGCCAAAGTGTGCCGACACCAGCGCGACGATGCTGTTGAGTACCTCATCCGATCCACTCTCGATATGGGCGGTGAGCCGCTCCACTTCGGACAGGCGCATTTGTTCTGCGAACGTTGAGAAGCAATTGGACATTTTCTCGATCCTGCAGTTGAGCAACCGCCACCGACGGCGTGCTCGATAAACGATAAAGCGGATGCTGAAATGAGATCCGAACAACCAACATAGCGCGAGCTGGGCAGACCGTCAGGTTTTAAAGCGCAAAACCAAGGCGTTCAAGTCGACCGACAGTCGCGAGAGTTCATTGCTGGCGGCCAGCGTCTGGCGCGTGCCTTCGCTGCTCTGGACGGCAAGGTCACGGATGCTGATCAAGCTGCGGTCGACATCACGCGCTACGTGCGCCTGTTCTTCGGAAGCTGTCGCAATCTGGAGGTTGCGGTCGTTGATTTCGAGTACCGAATCGGTGATCTGGCGCAGGGACTGGCCTGCTTGTTCCGCAGTGTCTCGGGTGCTGTAGACCTGCGAGGTACTCTCCAGCATTGAGCTGACTGCTGCGCGTGAGCCTGATTGAATTGCGCCGATCATTTGTTCGATCTCTTCGGTCGAGGTTTGTGTGCGATGCGCCAGGGCGCGCACTTCATCGGCGACCACTGCGAACCCGCGTCCTTGTTCACCTGCGCGCGCAGCTTCGATGGCCGCGTTCAACGCCAGCAGATTGGTCTGTTCGGCAATGGCGCGGATAACGCTCAGCACTTTGCTGATGTCCTGCGCTTGCCCAGCCAGCGACTTGACTTGATCTGAAGAGGATTCAACCAGGCCGGTCAGGCTATTCATCGCTGTCAGGGTCTCGTTGACGCGAGTATTACCGAGGTCGGCCGACACGCTCGATTGCCTGGCCGCTGCGGAGGTGGAGGTGGCGTTTCTGGCAACCTCTTCAACGGCGGCGCTCATCTGGGTCACGGCGGTCGCCGCTTGCTCGATCTCGCTGTTCTGTTGCTGCAATGTGCGATCAGCGCTCTCCGTGATCGCCGTCATTTCCACGGCGGCGGTGCTCAGTTGAGCGGACGCCCCTGAGATTTCCAGGATGGTGTTTCTCAGGTTTTCCCGCATCCGGTTGAGTGCGCTCATCAGGCGCGCTGCTTCATCAGTGCCAGTGACCTCAAGCCCCTGGGCCAAATTGCCCACGGCGATATCTTCCGCTAACCGCAGCGACGAGGTGATGGGGCTGACTATGCTGCGGGTGAACACGATTGCCAGAATGACCGTGAGCATTGCAGCGGCCAGCAGGACCACGATCAGCACCATGACGCTGTGTGCGTAGACCCTTGCCGCTTCTTTGCCTGACTCAATCGCCTGACGCGCGTTTTGCTCGCGCAGCAACGTCAGTTGTTCCTGATAGTCACTTGCCCGTTGCGCCTGTTCGCCGTTGGCAATCACGATGGCTTGCTCGTGATTGGAGCCATCCAAAGCGATGACTTGGTTCAAACCCTCAACATAGGCGTTCATTGCCTGATTGGTTTTTTCAAACTGGATTTTGTCCTGCTCGCCCGATAGCAGATGTTCACGGTAGAACTCGGTTCGCGATTTGAGCGCCCCTAAAGCTTCGTGGACCCTGGCCAATGCCACGCTGTGTACCTCAGTGGTGACGCTTGAAAGCATGCGGATGCTCTCAAGACGGGCATGAAGCAGGGCGATCTGAATATCGTCAATGACTTGGACGCTGGGAAGCGAGTTGGTCTCGATGTCCTGCTCGGCGCTGCGCAGGTGATCGATCTGCACGT
This sequence comes from Pseudomonas sp. lyk4-R2A-8, assembly GCF_030209095.1. NCBI lineage: Bacteria > Pseudomonadati > Pseudomonadota > Gammaproteobacteria > Pseudomonadales > Pseudomonadaceae > Pseudomonas > Pseudomonas sp. lyk4-R2A-8. The sequence continues at coordinate 53,121 of NZ_JARVSS010000010.1, read as the reverse complement.
ACGAGAAGCCGGCAAAACCGAATAGAAGCAGCGTGATCATGCCAAAGCAGATGGATGCGCGGCGTGCAATGTTGATTGATCGAAGTGTCATAAGGCCTCCAGAGGCCAGGAAGTTTTGTGAGGGCATGCACGACTGGATTCACAGGCGAGACGAGAGTTGGAACCCCGCAGTGTGGCGTTGATGCCACAGTGATGGCTCTGGGTCTTGGTTTGAAGTGAGCAAATTAGATTGGGTTGATAGGCGCGCTAAATAATTGCGCGCTCATGAGTGACGCAGGCGGCGGCGACGGCCTCGGTGTGCATTTGGATCAATAACTTGTCAGTTTCAGTCATTGAGCGGTCACTGAACGGCTCTTAGTCTGTCGGGTATAAACCGATGGTCGGCCATATGAGCCTGCCACGTCCCGTGATGATCTGCCGTGGAGCTGTACCATGACCGCCGCTGCTTACCCGCATCTGTTGGCCCCGCTGGACCTGGGTTTTACCACCTTGCGCAATCGCACCCTGATGGGCTCGATGCATACCGGTCTGGAAGAAAAACCCGGTGGGTTCGAGCGCATGGCCGCTTACTTCGCCGAGCGCGCCCGGGGTGGCGTAGGCCTGATGGTCACAGGCGGCATTGGCCCCAATGATGAAGGCGGTGTGTACGCCGGCGCGGCCAAGCTGACCACTGAAGAGGAAGCGCAGAAACACAGAATCGTGACCCAGGCAGTGCACGCGGCGGGCGGCAAGATCTGCATGCAGATTCTCCACGCCGGGCGTTATGCCTACAGCCCCAAGCAGGTGGCACCGAGCGCGATCCAGGCGCCGATCAACCCGTTCAAGCCCAAGGAACTGGACGAGGAGGGCATCGAAAAACAGATCCAGGATTTCGTCACCTGTTCCCTGCTGGCTCAGGTCGCCGAATACGACGGCGTGGAAATCATGGGCTCGGAAGGCTATTTCATTAACCAGTTCCTCGCCGCGCACACCAACCACCGCACCGACCGGTGGGGCGGCAGCTACGAGAACCGCATGCGCCTGGCCGTAGACATCGTGCGCCGTGTGCGCGAAGCGGTAGGGCCGAACTTCATTATTATTTTTCGCCTGTCGATGCTCGACCTGGTGGAAGGCGGCAGTAGCTGGGAAGAAATCGTACAGCTGGCCAAGGCCATCGAGCGGGCCGGTGCGACGATTATCAACACCGGTATCGGCTGGCATGAAGCGCGTATTCCGACCATCGCTACCAAGGTGCCGCGTGGCGCGTTCAGCAAAGTCACCGCCAAGTTGCGCGGCGCGGTGCAGATTCCGCTGATCACCACCAACCGCATCAATACGCCGGAGATTGCCGAACGCATCCTCGCCGAAGGCGATGCCGACATGGTGTCGATGGCGCGACCGTTCCTCGCCGACCCGGAGTTCGTCAACAAGGCCGCCGCCGGCCGCGCCGATGAGATCAACACCTGCATCGGCTGCAACCAGGCGTGCCTGGACCACACCTTCGGCGGCAAGCTGACCACCTGCCTGGTCAATCCCCGAGCGTGTTACGAAACCGAGCTTAACTACCTGCCCGTCACCCAGGTCAAGAAGATCGCCGTGGTCGGTGCCGGCCCGGCAGGCCTGGCCGCAGCGACCGTGGCCGCCGAACGTGGCCACCAGGTCACGCTGTTCGATTCGGCCAGCGAGATCGGCGGCCAATTCAATATCGCCAAGCGCGTGCCCGGCAAGGAAGAATTCTTCGAAACCCTGCGTTATTTCAAACGCAAGCTGCAGACCACCCATGTCGAGGTGTGCCTCGACACCCGTGTGGATGTCACGCAACTGGTAGCCGGCGGCTATGACGAGATCATTCTGGCCACCGGCATTGCCCCGCGCACCCCGGCCATCCCAGGCGTCGATAACCCCAAGGTGTTGAGCTACCTGGACGTGATCCTGGAGCGCAAGCCGGTGGGTAAGCGCGTGGCGGTGATCGGTGCCGGCGGCATCGGCTTTGATGTGTCGGAATTCCTTGTGCATCAGGGTGTGTCCACCAGCCTGGACCGCGAGGCGTTCTGGAAGGAATGGGGTATCGACACCCAATTGCAGGCCCGTGGCGGCGTGGCCGGCATCAAGGCCCAACCCCATGCGCCAGCCCGTGAAGTGTTCCTGCTGCAACGCAAGGCCTCCAAGGTCGGCGACGGCCTGGGCAAGACCACCGGCTGGATCCACCGCACCGGCTTGAAGAACAAACAGGTGCAGATGCTCAACAGCGTCGAGTACCTGAAGATCGACGATGACGGCCTGCATATCCGCATCGGCGCCGAGGGCGAGCCGCAGTTGCTGGCGGTGGACACCATCGTCATCTGCGCCGGGCAGGACCCGCTGCGCGACTTGCAGGACAGCCTGGTCGCCGCCGGGCAGAACGTGCACCTGATCGGTGGTGCGGACGTGGCGGCCGAACTGGACGCCAAGCGCGCGATCAATCAGGGCTCGCGCCTCGCCGCCGAGCTGTAAGGCCTTGAGCGGGGCGGTGCTAGACTACCGCCCCGTTTTACCGGCAGATCCGACCCCATGGGCCCCTTCGATTGGCATCCCCAGGCTCCTCTTGAACCGTTAGTGCTCGATTGGCTGAACGGCGTCGAACTGGCCGTCCTGCGCCTGGACCGCATCGATCCGCTGATCAGCGGCAACAAGTGGTTCAAACTCACCGAGCATTTGATGCAGGCGCAACAGGCCGGTGCCAGTGGAATCATCAGCCTGGGCGGAGCTTACTCCAATCATCTGCACGCACTGGCGGCGGCAGGCCAGCGCTTTGGTTTCGCCACGGTCGGCCTGATGCGCGGCCATCCCCAGGACACACCGACCGTCCTCGACCTCAAAGCGTTTGGTATGCAGCTGCACTGGCTGGGCTACGGTGGCTATCGTGCGCGCCACGCGGCGGATTTCTGGTTGCCGTGGCGCGAGCAATACCCGCATTTGTATCCCGTGCCCGAAGGCGGCGGCGGGGTGGCCGGGGCGTTGGGTTGCGCCGTGCTGGTTGAACAGGCTCGTGGGCAATTGAGCAATGTGGGCTGGGCCGATTACGACGGCTGGTGGTTGGCGGCGGGCACCGGTACCACCCTGGCCGGGCTGGCGTTGGCGGAAGCCGGCGCGCACCCGGTATACGGGGCGATGGCGGTGCCGGACGATCACGGCGTGGCGCAGAATGTGCGGGCGATCGCAGCGCAAGGCGTCGAACTGCTGGATGCCAGCCGTGGCGGTTTCGCCAAGGTCGACGGGGCATTGCTCGACTTCATTCGGACCACCGAGCAGGCCACCGGATTGCCGCTTGAGCCGCTTTACACTGGCAAGGCGCTGTCAGCGCTGAAGCAGCAGATCGAAGCCGGGCGCTTTATGCCCGGCACGCGTCTGATTTTTGTGCACACCGGCGGCTTGCAGGGCCGCCGTGGTATCAAAGGCTAGCGCGTTTGCCCGGTATCATCCGCAGCGCGGTGTTATCGCGGATCACATAGTGATGAACGATCCCCGCCACTGCATGCAGCCCGATCAGCCAGTAGCCGACCTTACCGAACAGCACATGCCAGCCTTCGATCTGCTTGGCCAAGGCCTTGTTTTCTGCGATCAGCGGCGGCAGCTCGATGCCGTAAAACATCACCGAATGTCCCTCTGCACTGACAATCAGCCACCCGGCAATCGGCATGCCGATCATCAACGCATACAGCGCGAAGTGCATCAGGGTGGCCAGCAGGCGTTGCCATTGCGGCGGGGCGGGGACGATTTTCGGGGCCACCCCCAGGCTGCGTGCGAACAGGCGCAGCCACACCAGCACAAACACGGTCAGGCCGAACATGAAGTGCATTTCCACGATCAGCGTGCGAGCGCCGCTGCCTTTGGGGAACTGCCCACGCAGTTCAATGCAGGCGTACACCACCGCCAGCAGCACCACCATCAGCCAGTGCAAGGCAATTGACATGGTGCTGTAGCGTGTATCGGAATTTTTCCACGGCATCGCTGGGTTCCTCGTTCATCAGGGCATGCCTTCGTTCTTTTGTGACGAAGTATTTCTACTGTATGCCTGTTTCAAACGAGTTGCCCGGTGCGATGGCGGTTTTTTTGATCTTAATCAGTAGCTTTGCGGCATTTCACCGCGGGCCAGGCGCTGGTTGATGTCGGCGATCACCGTTGGCAGGTCATTGAGCGTGTCGATCAGATAGTGGGGACGCGCGCCTGCGAAGAGTGCCTCAATGCGCTGGCGTTCGCGGGCGAGGGTGTCCGGGGCCAGTGCTTGGAACTGTGCGTAGGTCAACCCCAGCGCATTGCCCGAGCAGGTCAGCGCCACGGTCCACATCCCGGCGCGACGCCCTTCGAGGATGCCCGGTACGGTGTCGTCGACTTTCACGCACGCCGCCACATCGTTAATGCCCAGGGCGATGACGTTAGCCAGGGCCTGGGCCGGCCATGGGCGGCCGTTGGGCACTTCGTCGGTGGCAACCACATGGTCGGCGACATAGCCGTTGCGCGCGGCCAGGGCGACCACCTTGTCCATCACCTGCTTGGGGTAGCCGGAGCAGGAGCCGATCTTGATCCCCTGGGCGCGCAGTGTGGCGATGGTGTCGAGCGCGCCGGGGATCAACGCCGAATGCTCGGCGATCTTCTCGATCTGCAAGGGCATGAAGCGCTGGTAAATGGCGGTCACGTCGTCATCGGTGGGCGTGCGTGCGAACGTCTGGCGGTAACGCTCGGCCACCTGCGGCTGATTGCACAGGGTGCGGATGTGGTCCCACTTGCCCATGCCCATCGGGCCGCGGGCTTCTTCAATGGAGACCTGCACGCCGAATTCGGCGAAGGCCTCGACAAAAATTTGGGTTGGCGCGAAGGAGCCGAAGTCGACCACGGTGCCGGCCCAATCGAGGATCGCGGCCTGGAGAGTGGTGGGGTTTTGATAGTTCATACGGGTACTCCAGACGCAGAGAGAAGCGGGATGTGCATGGCGCGCAATACCTGGGCGACGGCCGCTACGGCGGCGCGCATGTCGGCTGCGTCGACGTGGCCGATGCAGCCGACACGAAAGGTTTCCACCTGGGTCAATTTGCCGGGGTACAGGATGAAACCCTTGGCCTTGACCCGCTCGTAGAAGTCCTTGAACTGGTAGCGTGAGTGCTGCGGGGCGTGAAAGGTGACGATGATCGGGGCCTGGATCGCCGCCGGCAGGAAGCTGCGCAGGCCGAGTTCGGCCATGCCCTCAAGCAACGCCTGACAATTGCGCGCATAGCGCTGATGACGGGCAGGCAGGCCGCCTTCTTCACGGTATTGCAGCAGCGCCTCGTGCAGCGCGGCGACCACATGGGTGGGTGGGGTGAAGCGCCATTGACCGGTTTTGGCCCGGTAGCTGTGCTGGTCGAACAGGTCTAGCGCCAGGGAGTGGCAGTTGCCTTGGGCGGCGGCCAGCGACTGCTTGTCGGCAAAGACGAAACCCATGCCCGGCACGCCTTCCAGGCATTTGCCCGACGCGGCGATCAGCGCATCGAAAGGCACGTCGCGGGCATCGATCGGCAGCGCACCGAAGGAACTCATGGCGTCGACGATCAAGCGCTTGCCATGGCGCTTTACGACATGCGCGATGGCCGACAGCGGGTTGAGAATGCCGGTGCTGGTTTCGCAATGAATCAGCGCGACGTGGGTGATGGACGGATCGGCATGCAGCAGGCGGTCTACATCGGCGGCGGTGGTGGGTTGGTCCTCGGCGGTTTCAAAGGTGCTGGACGCACGGCCGAGCACGTCGCAGATCTTCGCCAGGCGTTTGCCGTAGGCACCGTTGATCAGCACCAGAACCTTGCCATCGCGTGGCACCAGGGTGCCGATTGCGGCCTCGACAGCGAAGGTGCCGCTGCCTTGCAGAGGGACGCAGTGGTGGCTGTCGGCGCCGTGGATGATGGCCAGCAACTGTTCGCAGACATCGGTGGTGAGCTGGTTGAAACGGTCATCCCAGGAACCCCAGTCCACCAGCATGGCCTGGCGGGTGCGGGCAGACGTGGTCAGGGGGCCTGGGGTCAATAGCATCGGCGCGGTAGGGAGCATCTCGGGTTCTCGAAAGCGTTGGGTTGAATCTACGGCGCTTACGTTGCGGTTTAGCGTGATATCAATCAAATTGTTTGTTGTTATGCGAGCTATCAGCGAGGCCGATAAGCATGAACCTGTTCCAATTGCGTGCATTCGATGCCGTGGCCCGCGAGGGCAGCTTTACCCGGGCGGCGGCGCGGCTGTTTATCAGCCAGCCGGCGGTGACCGGGCATATCAAAGCCTTGGAGGAGCACTACCAGATCCCGCTGTTACGTCGAACGGCGCGGCGGGTTGAGTTGACCGAGGAGGGCGCGCGGCTGGCGGCGATCACCCGCGCTATCTTCGGCCTGGTGGATGAGGCGCAGGCGCTGCTGGAAGCCAATCGCCAATTACTCAGCGGGCGCCTGGAAGTCGCGGCGGACGGCCCGCATCTGGTCATGCCGATGATCGCCAGTCTGCGCGAGCGGTATCCTGGCATCACTGTCAATCTGCGCCTGGGCAATGCCCAGGAGACCCTCGCCGCGCTGTTGGCCGAGCATGCCGATGTGGCGGTGCTGACCGAGGTTGAACCCCGCCATGGTGTGCACTTACAGCTCTTGGGCGAATCGCACATCTGCGCCTTGGTACCGGCCGGGCACCCTTGGGCGGGATTGTCCGAAGGCATTGGCCTGGAGCAACTGAACGAGGTGATCATGGTGCTGCGCGAGCCCGGTTCGATCACCCGTCGTACCTTTGATGCTGCCTGCCAAGCCGCCGATGTGCATCCCAAGGTGCTGCTGGAGCTCGATAGCCGTGAAGCGGTGACCGAAGCCGTCGCCGCGCAATTGGGCGTCGGGGTGGTGTCGTCACTGGAGACCAGCCCGGACCCGCGGGTGCGGGCGGTGCCGATCCGCGGCGTCGGTTTATCGAACCGGCACAGCCTCGGCTGCATGGAGCGACGCCGTTCGCTGCGGCTGATCCAGGCGTTTTTCGAGCTGGCGCCGTGACGGTTTTTTGGTGGAACGATGCGTCCCTGCGCTATAAACTCTGCCCCCAAAGCGCCGGCCAGTAGACGTTTCGGCGCGATGGACGAGAAGAGAGCGAGTCATGGGCGCACAGTGGAAAGTCAAACATAAAGAAGCGGCAGCCAATGCCAAGGGCAAGATCTTCGGCAAACTGGTGAAGGAAATCACCATCGCCGCGCGCAACGGTGCCGATACCGCGACCAACGCCCACCTGCGTCTGGTGGTGGAACAGGCGAAAAAGGCCTCGATGCCCAAGGAAACCCTGGACCGCGCCATCAAGAAAGGCGCCGGTCTGCTCGGCGAAACCGTGCAGTACCACCGCGTGACCTACGAAGGGTTCGCGCCGCATCAGGTGCCGCTGATCGTCGAATGCGTGACCGATAACATCAACCGCACCGTGGCGGAAATCCGCGTGGCATTTCGCAAGGGCCAACTCGGCGCTTCCGGTTCCGTGGCCTGGGACTTCAACCACGTCGGTCTGATCGAGGCCTCGCCGGACAGCCCGGACGCCGACCCTGAAATGGCCGCCATCGAAGCCGGCGCGCAGGATTTCGAAGACGGCGAAGAAGAGGGCACCACCCTGTTCATCACCGAAACCACCGACCTCGACGCGGTGCAGAAAGCCCTGCCGGAGCAAGGCTTCACCGTGCTGTCGGCCAAGCTGGGCTATATCTCGAAGAACCCGGTAAGCGGTCTGACCGATGAGCAGATGGCCGAAGTCGAAGCCTTCCTTGAAGGCCTGGACAACCATGACGACGTGCAGGACATGTTCGTCGGCCTGGCGGGCTGATAAACGGCTGAGCAAGGTGGAGGGGGCGAGCCCCCTCTGACATTGCCTTAATTAATCACAGCTGCAGAGGGAGTGAAGCTGCTCCTCGATCTCTTCAAAACCTGGCCGCGCCAGTACATCCGGCTGGCAGCAGCGCGCTTGCAACGCCACCAGTGCCGCCTCCACGGGTTGCCCCTCGATCCGCTCCAGCAATTCCCCTAACAGCACGCCGAAGGCCCGCACTTCGATGCGCTGCAATGCCCGGGTTTCCACGGTGTCCGCCACGGCATGGAATGACGCTGCGCCAAAATCCCCCAGCAAACAATCGCCCGCCGCGTTCCACAGAATATTGTGGGCGTACAGGTCGCCATGGGTGATGCCGTGACGGTGCAAATGCGCCGCCACCGAAGCGATGCCACGGGCTATGCGCAGTGCGACATCGACGCTGAAACGGGTGTCGGGCGCATAGATGTCACGAGTGCAGGACGCCAGGCTGGGCAGGGCCGCCAGGTTACGGTAGCTCGGCTCGATCAGGTCCATCACCAATGCAGCCTGGTCAGCGGGGTGGCCGACCACGCGACCTTGTACGTTGATCAGGTTGGGGTGCCGGCCGGCGGCGATGCATGCCTGCATCTCGTGCAGCGGCGAACCGTCGCTGGTGATCGTGCCTTTGTAGAGCTTGACCGCCACCGGCAGGGCCTGGGGTGTCCACACGGCTTTGTGGATCACGCCGGATGCACCTTCGCCGAGGACGTCGGCCAGTGCCAGTTCGCCCCAGGCAATATCCGCTGTGGCGTCATCGTCCGTGACGGCCACCGCCATTTCCACCGGGTTACCGGCATAGGCCAGCCAAGTCAGGCTTGGCAGTGACAGCAGCCAGTCCGGGAGATGACTGAGGCGATTGGAGGCGATGCGGATCAGCTCCAGGTTGTGGCACTGAGCCAGGCTGCGCGGCAGTTGTTCCAGTTGATTGCCGGCCAGCATCAGCTTTTGCAGCAAAGGCCGCTCGCCCAACTCGTCGGGCAGCTGGCGGATGCTGTTGTCGGTGAGGATCAGCCAGCGCAACAGCGGCGGCAGCGCGGCGGCGGGCACCTGGCTGATACGGTTGGCCTTGAAACCGATCATGCTCAGCTTCGCGCATTGGCCCAGGCAGGTCGGCAGTTCGGTAAAGGCGTTGTCCGAGCAGAACAACACGCGCAGGTGCGACAGGCGGTGCAGGTCATCCGGCAAACGGCTCAGGGCGTTACCGCTGAGGTTGAGGATTTCCAGGGTGTCGGCCAGTTCGAAGATTTCCCGTGGGAACTCGGTGAGCCCGCAGGACAAGTCCAGGCGCGTGATACCGGCCAGTTGGCCGGCCTTGAGTTGGGCGAGGGTATGCATGAACGGCGCGGTCACTCGGCTAGGGGACGTAAAGGGCGCTCATGATACCGGGTCGGGCAGGGGTTGCGGGTCGGTCTGTTGCAATTGACTCAGGCGGCTGGCGGTGCGCGCCAGATCGATAGCCTGGCCTGCGAGGCAGTCGGCCAACCGCTCGTTGCCGATCAGGATCAGGTGCTTGTCGCGGTCGTAGAGCACGTCCACCAGGTTGATAAAACGCTGCTGCACGGCAATCGGGCACTGCGCCAGGCGGGGCAGTCCGTCGATGATCCAGTGATCGAAAGCTTCGCACAGCAAGAGGTAGTCCATCACCGCCGTCAGTTCCTCGCAGAGATCGGCGAAGGTGAAGGCAATTGTGCGCGCCTGGTGGTGGCGACACAGCAGTTGCCGGTTACCCACCTGCAGGTGCTGCGCCGGGCCTTGGGTCGCCGGCAGGTCGAGGGCGGCACGTTGCGCCGCCGTGCCTGGCCACACGTAGCGGCCGGCAGTAAAGCGTTGTGTGGCGTGGGCCTGGGGCAGGCTGCGAAAGTCCTGGGGCGAGCTGACCTCGAGCACGTCCATGCGCGCGGCGATCAGGTCGATCACCGGCTTGAAGCGCTGGTGGTACAGCGGATTGGGCAATAATCCTTCGGGCGGGTAGTTGGAGGTAACCAGCACCAGCATGCCGCGCTGGAACAGGGCCTTGAACAACCGGCTGATCAGCATGGCATCGCCGATGTCATGGACGTGAAACTCGTCGAAGCACAACACCCGGCAGTTTGCCAACAAATTATCCAGCGTCGCGCCCAGCGCATCGTGCTGTTCGCGGTGCTGGAACATGCCCTGGTGCAGGCGCGCGAAAAAATCGTGGAAATGCACTCGCTGCTTTTCAGCCAACGGCAACGCCTGGAAAAAGCCGTCCAGCAGCCAGCTTTTACCGCGCCCCACCGGCCCGTGCAGGTACAGGCTGCGAGTGGCGTGGCCGGCGAGCAGGTGTGCGGTTTCGCGGGCCATGGCGGCAATCGCGCGGGTTTGCCCGGCGCTGAGGGTGTAGCCCTGTTGCTGGGCTTTTTGCGCAAAGAATTGCGCGATGCAAGCGTCGTTGCGTGGCGAGCGATGTTTACCAAGCAGGCGACGGATCAAAGTCGGCACGGCCAATACGGGTCACTCTGTGGGGCGAAGGTCGCTTACTTTAGGACGCGCGCGCCACTTTGACCAATAGCGAAGGCGCGAATCGGCCATCTCGAAAACGCATGGCGCGCGTGCGGCTAGAAGGTCTGCAGCGGCGCCACCGGGTGATCCGCCGGGCTGACCACCGCGTAGTTATAGCCGCCCCCGGACCAGTATTGCGCCTGCAGGCCATCGGCGGTGCGGCTGCCCCGGGGCAGGAAGCCATTGCCCGGACCCGGCGGGCGGATGTAGAAACTGATGCGCCTGCCTTGCGCGTCCTGGTACAGCACCATGGCGGCAGCGCCTTGGTCGGTGGTGAGCAGGCGCCCGCTGACCGGCTGGAAACCTGACTGGCTCAAGTCCGGCAGGCGATGGGCCTGGTGGAAGTAGCGGTCGAGCCAGGCTTGCATGGTGCCGCTGTCCTGAGCGCTGTAGTCGGCGGGCAGGATGCCGTCCTGAGCGAACAGGCGAAACGCTTGCATGGCATCGGCCATGGGTTGCAGGGGCGGTTGCGTGGCCTCGCGGGCATGCCAGCCGCCCAGGCCGCCGAGGCTGACCGCTATCAACAACAGCGCCGCCGTAGCCAGGTGGCGGCGTGACTGACGCTTGATGCGCTGGCGGATCAGCGCCGGGTCCAACTGCGGGTTGGCCGGCTGTTGCAGCGCACCGCCCAGGGCCGCACGCAATGTGTGCGCGTCCTGTTGCCAGGCCTGCACTTGGGCCGCCACCTCCGGGTGCGCCGCCAGCCACGTCTCCAGGACCTGCCGGTCACTGTGCGAGAGCTGATGATCGACATAGGCATGCAGGTCATGTTCGTTGGGGGGCAGGCTGATCATTTGAGTATCCGCAGGGAAGGGCTGGCAATTTCGCCATCACTGAGTTGACGCAGGGCCTGGCGCGCCCGTGACAACCGCGACATCACGGTGCCGAGGGGCACGTCGAGAATCTCGGCGACTTCTTTGTAGCTCAAGCCTTCGACGGACACCCACAGCAGCAGCGCGCGTTGCTCGGTATTCAATTGATCGAAGGCTTGCAGGGTCGACTGAGCGATCACGGTGCGTTCGACCGAGGGCTGCACGTCTTCGCGCCCGGTGATGAAGTCGAGCATGCGCGCATAGCGTCGAGTACGGCGGTGGGCGTCCAGGAACTGGCGATAGAGGATCGAGAACAGCCACGCGCGCAGGTCGCCTTCCGGGCGCTTGTGGGCCCAGCGGGTGATCGCACGCTCCAGCGTAGCCTGGACCAGGTCGTCTGCGCTGCTGGTATTACGCGTGAGGGAGACGGCGAAGCGCCGTAGCCGGGGAAGGAGTTCACGTAACGGTTCGTCGAGTTCGTGCATGGGAATCTGTCTGGCCACTACGCTGGGACATGAGAGACGTCGGGGATCGGAGATTATTCCCGGCGGTGAAAAATAAACTCGGGGCCCGGGAATAGACCACCGCAGCGTTCGTCTCAATGCTCCGACCTTCTGGTTTATTGTCTTGGAGTTGTGTCATGGTAGATCACTCACCACCCCCCCGTCCTGCCTTGAGCACTGCGAGCCTGTTGGCCCGCCTGGCTGCAATCGGCGTTGTGGTTGCCGGTGTGGCCGCGGCGTTTGCCTACGTCAACGGCAGCCTGGACCCACAGCGACTGCGGCCTAAAACCCTGGTCAATGCCCTGGAAACCAATAACGGCGTGCACCCAGGCTTTCGACGCAACCACGCCAAGGGCGTGTGCGTAGCCGGGTACTTCGAGAGCAGCCCCGAGGCTCGTGCCTACTCCCGTGCACAAGTGTTCAACGAGGCGAAAACCCCGGTGGTCGGCCGCTTCGCCTTGCCCAGCGGTAACCCCTACGCCCCGGACAGCAGCGTACCGATCCGCAGCTTTGCCGTGCAGTTCAGCCAGGCCAACGGCCAGCAATGGCGTACCGGCATGAACAGCATGCCGGTGTTCCCGGTGGGCACCCCCGAGGCGTTTTACCAATTGCTCAAGGCTGGCGCCCCGGATCCGGCCACCGGTAAGCCGAACCCGGCGAGCATGCCCGCGTTTTTCGCCGCCCATCCGGAGGCCGCACCGTTCCTGGCGTGGGTCAAGACCGCCAAACCGTCGGCCAGCTACGCGACTGAGACCTACAACGGCATCAACGCTTTTTACCTGGTGAGCGCCGATGGCGAGCGCCACGCCGTACGCTGGACGGTGGTGCCTCAGAGCCAGGATGCGACGGGCGCTGCGCCAGCCGACGGCGCGGACTTTCTCGAGAAGGACCTGGTACAGCGTCTGGCCGCCGGACCGTTGCGCTGGCAGTTGAACATGACCCTGGCCAATCCTGGTGACCCACTGGACGATGCGAGCAAACCCTGGACCGGCGACCATAAGGTGCTGAACGCCGGTGCCCTGGTGCTGGACAGCAGCCAACCGCAAGCCGACGGTGATTGCCGGGACATCAACTTCGATCCGCTGATCCTGCCCAGCGGCATCGAAGCCTCCCATGATCCTCTGCTGGCCGCCCGTTCGGCCGCATACGCCAGTTCGTACCTGCGCCGCGCCAGCGAAGTCAGCCCCTTGCACAGTGCTCCACAGGAGTCGAAACCATGAACGCCTCTCCCCAGTTCTTCGCTCCCCTGGCCCGTCTGCTGCATTGGCTGATGGCGTTGTTGGTTATCGCCATGCTGTTTATCGGCGCAGGCCTGGCGGCCTCGGTGTCGCAGCGGCATGCCTGGTTGATCGACCTGCACAAACCGCTGGGCATCGCGATCCTGGCACTCGTTATCGTCAGGCTGGTGGTGCGCTTTTCTACGCAACAGCCGCCGTTGCCCAGCGATTTACCGTTGTGGCAAGTGCTGGCGGCGAAGGCGTCGCACCTGATGTTGTATGGCTTGATGCTGGTGCTGCCGCTGCTGGGTTGGGCGATGATTTCGGCGGCGGGCGACCCGGTGATGCTCAGCAGTTCGGTGCGGTTGCCGGCGCTGGTGGGGGCGGATGCGCCGTTGTTCGCCATACTGCGCAAGGCCCATGGCTACCTGGCATACCTGCTGTTCCTGACGGTGTTGGTGCACCTGGCCGCGGCGTTGTTTCACGGGCTGATTCGCCGGGACGGCGTGCTGCAAAGCATGACCGGCACCAGGCACTGAAGCCGGGGTTCGTCGCGTCAGCGCAATAGGCCGACGATATCGGCGATGCTGCTCAACACATCCTTGCCCAGTTGCATCGAGCGTTTGCCGGACCAACCGGTATGCGGGTTGGGCGCGTCGTCGTTGTCCTTGAATGGCATTTCCAGGGTCAGCGACAGGCAATCGTATTGCTGGCCGACCGCGTTGCAGGCCAATGTCATGTTGGCCTCGCCCGGCAGGTCGCGGGTGTAGCCGTGGGTCGTCTGGAAGTCACGGGTCAACCCGCTCAGGTGGGTGCGAAAGTGCTTTTCCAGCGCTTCAAGGCGCGCCGTATAGCCGGGGTTGCCTTCGCAGGCGGCGGCGAACACGTAGGGGATTTCTTCATCACCGTGAATATCCAGGAACAGGTCTACGCCATATTTCGCCATTTGCTGTTGCACGAACAGCACTTCCGGGCTGGTCTCCTGGCTGGCGCTCTGCCACGCGCGGTTGAGGTCCTGGCCCAGGGCGTTGGTGCGCAGGTGACCATGGAAGGCACCATCCGGGTTCATGTTGGGCACCAGGTAAAGATCGGCCACGGCCAGCAGCTTTTTCATCTCGGCATCGCCATCCTGCTGCAGGCGTTCGATGACGCCTTCCATGAACCACTCGGCCATGTGTTCGCCAGGATGCTGCTGAGCAATGATCCATACGTTGCGCCGACCTGAGCCACCCTTGCCGCGGCGCAGCAATTGAATATCACGGCCCTCGGCACTTTTGCCGGTCGCCAGCAACTGCGTGTGGGGGTGTTCCAGCGCGTGCTCGATCAGCCAGGCGTGGCGCTCGCGTGAGTAGGGTTCAAAGTAGGCGAACCAGGCGTGTTTTTCGCGAGTTTCCAGACTGATGTGTAGGATTTCCCCGTCAAAGCGTGTCGGTACGCGAAACCAGTTGACGTGGTCATAGGACGCGACGGCTTGGTAACCGCTCCACGCATGGGGGTAGGACGAGCGCCCCGCGTTGCTCAGGCGATAGGTGTGGGTATGGCCCACGTGCATGCCTTCGGCCTTGAAGTGGAACCACTGGAAATGCTGGCTGCGGGTATCGGGCTTGATGGCCAGGAGCAACTGGTAGGCGTCGCTGGCATCCAGCACCTGGATATTGCCGCTGTCGAAGTCGGTACTGATCTTGATGGAGGTCAAGGCCACGGTCATAGTCTGATTGCCTGAGTATGATTGTTGTGGCGGCTATATTACACAGGAGTCCGGCAAAGCCAGGCTGCAAAATTGTTGCGGGGCGGGGGCGTCATCCATGACGCCGCGGCAGCTTAGAGTCTATGAGATTGATTCTCAAGCGCTATTTCCCAAAGATCGAGGGCTCGGCCTGCGAGCGGCTTTCTTTCAGCGATAGTCTTTTGCTACCATGCGTGCCATTACGCAACACAGTCTTCATTAGCCTGAAGCCATGCCAGTAACACTGGCAAAAAAAAGACCCGGCCAAAGAGCCGGGTCAAAAACCGTGATTAGCCTGATGAGGAGATATTCCAAGAGTCCGACCTAAGGTCTCTTGGTCTATCGACTGATCTCGCGATCAGCTAGGCCCAATAATAATCATTATCATTTGCAAGTCAAATGTTTTTATCTGCGCGATAGAAATATTCTGGCGTGGCGCCTTCAGATCTCCGCCTGTGCTTCCCGCGCCTGCATCGACCGCTCCACCATCGCCTTCGCCATATCGATTAAATACACCACTGAAAACGCCAGGTCACGATGGTTGCCTTGATGGCTGCTGGCGGACTCATAAGCGGTGGCCGCTGCGCTGCGCAGCAGGTCCGACGCATGGACCAGGGCTTCCTCCTGGCTGATACCGGGCTTGATAGCGAACAAGGCCTCGTTCGCGACGGGCGCGGACATGTCTTCTTTCAAGTAAAAATCCAACGCGCGCTGGGCGGCACCGCTGTTGCACAGGTCGTGCAGATCAACATTTTCGGGAGTTTCAGGCAGCAGGTAAGGGCTTGTCGTCATGAGGGGCAGTACTCTGGGTGGGGTGTCGAAAACCGTCTGCCTGATAATAGTACGTATCGTATTTATGTCGTTTTATGGATTACTACAAACTGTTTATTGCCATGAAAACGTCCTGCCGTATTGTCTGGCCCATGGATAAATGGATCGGGTTGGTCAAAGCCAACATGAAAGACCGCAAGGTCACCCAGGGTGAATTGGCTGAGCGCCTGGGCATGTCCCAGGGCGGTGTCGGCCATTGGCTCAACAAGCGTCGCGTGCCGAGCCTGGCGGATATGAACCGGGTGCTCGAGGCGTTGGGCCTGGGTGATCTGGAAGTGGTGCAGGAGGTGCGCGAACGGCAGGCCGAAACCGCCTCGCCGACGCCCCGGCCCGCGTATTACCGCTACCCGGTCAACGACTGGAACAGCCTGTGTGAAGTTCGCGAGGAACGCCCGGCCTACGGCGGTGCGCGCTATGAAGCCGCTGACTACCACGCCAGGGGCGACGCTTTCTGGTTACCGGTCATGGGCGACGCGATGACCGCACCCAGCGGCCTGAGCATTGGCGCAGGGATGATGATCCTGGTGGACCCGGCCATCAGCGCCCAACCCGGCAAATTGGTGGTCGCACAATGGCCCGATAGCCCCCACGCCACTTTCCGCCAATTGCTGGAGGAGAGCGGTCAGCTTTACCTGGTACCGCTCAACCCCACCTATCCGAAACAACTGTTCACCGAGGGGTGGCGTATCCTCGGCGTCGTGGTGCTGGCCATGGCAAGGTTCTAGCCGGCCGGTTCGAGGTCCACCAGCACGCATCCTTCGGCAACCATTTCGCCTTCCTGGCAGAAGAGTGCCTTGACTACCCCGGCCTGGGGCGCACGAATGCTGTGTTCCATCTTCATTGCTTCAAGCACCACCATCAGAGTGCCGGCCTCGACCGTCTGGCCGACGTCCACCAGCACCCGCACAATGCTGCCGTTCATGGGCGCGACGAGGCCACCCTGATGCGATTGGTTGGCCCCCACGGCGGCAATCGGATCGAACAGGCTGACCCCATGCATTTCGCCGTCCCAGCGTACAAACACCACGTCTGCGTGGCGCACCGCCAATTGGCTGCAACGCACGCCGTCGCGGTCGATGATCAACTGCTCACCGTGCAGTTGCGCGGGGTCCGGCGCCAGGGTCACCAGTCGATCCTGCCCGTTGCAGCTCAAGTGCAGTGACACCTCGGCGGGCAATCCCGCTCTAAAGCCACGGATGTCCGCCCACGGACCGTTGCCGGCGGGCAGGCTCTGCATGAATGCTTCACCCGCGACCTGCCAGAACGCGTCACTCAACGCACCGGCCTGCGGCAGCAGTTGTTCCTGATAGCGCGGGATAAACCCGGTATCGAGTTCCGCGGAGGCGAACGCCGGATGCGCGATAATGCGCCGCAGGAAACCCAGGTTGGTCTTCAGCCCGCCCACGGCGAATTCGTCGAGCATGCTCAGCAACCGCAGCCGCGCCTGCTCACGGTCTTCGCCCCAGGCGATCAGCTTGCCCAGCATCGGGTCGTAGAATGGCGAGACGCTGTCACCCTGGGCCACGCCGCTGTCCACGCGGCGCCCAGGGCCGGGGGCGGATTCGCGATAAAGCGTCAGGTGGCCGGTGGCGGGCATAAAATCATTGGCCGGGTCCTCGGCATACAGGCGCACTTCAATGGCATGGCCGATCAAGGGCACCTGCGCCTGGGTAATCGGCAACGCTTGACCCTGCGCCACACGCATCTGCCATGCCACCAGGTCCAGGCCGGTGATCGCCTCGGTGACCGGGTGTTCCACCTGCAGCCGCGTATTCATCTCCATAAAGAAGAACTCACCGCGTGCGTCAAGCAGGAACTCCACGGTGCCGGCGCCGACATAACCGATTGCCTGGGCCGCCCGCACGGCGGCCTCACCCATCGCGCGGCGTTGTTCAGCACTCAAACCGGGGGCCGGGGCTTCTTCCACGACTTTCTGATGGCGGCGCTGGATCGAGCAATCGCGTTCATTCAGATACAGGCAGTGCCCATGCTGGTCGGCGAAAACCTGGATTTCCACATGGCGGGGCTTGAGCAGGTATTTCTCCACCAGCATCTGCCCGTTGCCAAATGACGACAACGCCTCGCGCTGGGCGGAAGCCAGGGCGTCGGCCAACTGGCTGACATCCTCGACCACCTTCATGCCCTTACCGCCGCCGCCGGCAGTGGCCTTGAGCAGCACCGGGTAACCTATGCGGGCGCAGGCGTCGCGGAAGGTCTCCAGGTCCTGGGCCTCGCCGTGGTAGCCCGGCACCAAGGGCACGCCGGCGGTTTCCATCAATTGCTTGGCCGCCGATTTGCTCCCCATGGCGTCGATGGCCGAGGCGGGCGGGCCGAGAAAGATCAACCCGGCGGCTTCGATGGCACGGGCGAAACCGGCATTTTCCGAGAGAAATCCATAGCCCGGATGAATGGCTTGGGCGCCGCTGGCGTGGGCGGCGGCGATCAGTTTGTCGATCTGCAGGTAGCTTTCGCTGGCCTTGCTGCCGCCCAGGTCGACGCACATATCCGCTTCGCGGCAGTGTCGCGCGTTACGGTCGATGGCGCTGTGCACCGCCACGGTGGTCAGGCCCATGGCCTTGGCGGTGCGCATCACGCGACAGGCGATCTCACCACGGTTGGCGACCAATACGCGGGTCAATGTGCTCATGAGCGCGGCTCCTGCGCCTGCCAGCTCGGTGGACGCTTCTGCAGAAAGGCGCGCAAGCCCTCCTGCCCCTCGGCGCTGACGCGGATGCGGGCGATGGCGTTTTCGCAGTAGCGGCGCAATGCCGGGGTGAGGGCGCCATTGCCGACTTCGCGCAACAGGTCCTTGCTGGCGCGCATCGCGGCCGGGCTGTTGTGCAGCAGATTGGCTATCCAATGTTCGACGTGAATGTCCAGCTCGTCCGCCGGGTAGCTTTCCGCCAGCAGGCCGATTTCACGCGCGCGCTGGCCGCCAAAGCGCTCGGCGGTCAGGGCATAGCGCCGTGCCGCGCGTTCGCCGATGGCCTGCACCACGAACGGGCTGATCACCGCCGGCGCCAGGCCGATGCGCACTTCCGACAGGCAGAACTGCGCATCGTCGGCGCCGATAGCCATGTCGCAACAACTGATCAGGCCCAGGGCGCCGCCGTAGGCTGCACCTTGCACCACCGCCAGGGTGGGGATTTTCAGCTTGGCCAAGTTGTACATCAGTTCCGCCAGTTCGCGGGCGTCGTCGAGATTGGTGTGGTAATCCAGCTCGGCCGATTGCTGCATCCAGGCCAGGTCGGCCCCGGCGCTGAAGTGCTTGCCGCGCCCGCGCAGCAGCAGAAATCGCAGGGAGGCGTCGCCCTGCACCTGGTCGAGGGCGATGATCAATTCGCGGATCATCTCGGCGTTAAATGCGTTGTTCTTGGCTTCACGACTGAGCCACAGCGTGGCAAAGCCACGGCGGTCGGTGATCAGTTCGAGGGTATTGAAATCGCTCATGGGTGCAGCTCCATTTACATGCGGAACACGCCGAAGCGGCTCGGCTCGATGGGGGCGTTCAGGGCCGCGGACAGGGCCAGGGCCAGTACGTCGCGGGTCTGCAACGGGTCGATGACGCCGTCATCCCACAGGCGTGCGCTGGAATAGTAGGGGTGCCCCTGGGTTTCGTACTGGTCGAGGATCGGCTGCTTGATCGCCGCTTCTTCCTCGGCACTGAACCCGGCGCCCGCGCGTTCGGCCTGCTCGCGCTTGACCTGCACCAGTACCCCGGCTGCCTGTTCGGCGCCCATCACGCCGATGCGTGCATTCGGCCACATCCACAAAAAGCGCGGGTCATAGGCGCGGCCGCACATCCCGTAGTTACCGGCGCCAAAGCTGCCGCCGATGATCACGGTGAATTTCGGCACCTTGGCGCACGCCACTGCCGTAACCAATTTGGCGCCGTGCTTGGCAATGCCGCCGGCCTCATATTTCTGGCCGACCATAAAGCCGGTGATGTTCTGCAGAAACAGCAGCGGAATCCCACGCTGACAAGCCAGTTCGATAAAGTGCGCGCCTTTTTGCGCGGCTTCGGCAAACAGAATGCCGTTGTTGGCCAGGATCGCAATCGGGTAGCCGTGCAGGTGGGCGAAACCGCACACCAGCGTGGTGCCGAACAGCGCCTTGAACTCATCGAACACCGAGCCGTCGACCAGGCGTGCTATCACTTCACGCACATCGAACGGCTGCTTGGCGTCGGCCGGAATCACGCCGTACAGCTCCTCGGCGCTGTACAACGGCGCCACCGGCGTGCGTTGCAGCAACTGGCCCTGCTTGCGCCAATTCAGGTTGGCCACGCTGCGTCGCGCCAAGGCCAGGGCGTGTTCATCGCTGTCGGCATAGTGGTCGGCCACGCCGGAGATTTTGCAATGCACATCCGCGCCGCCAAGGTCTTCGGCGCTGACCACTTCCCCGGTGGCGGCCTTTACCAACGGCGGGCCGGCCAGAAAGATCGTGGCCTGTTGGCGCACCATGATGGCTTCGTCGGCCATGGCCGGCACGTAGGCGCCGCCGGCGGTGCATGAGCCCATTACCACGGCGATCTGCGGGATGCCTTGGGCGCTCATATTGGCCTGGTTGAAAAAGATCCGCCCAAAGTGCTCGCGGTCCGGAAATACCTCGTCCTGACGCGGCAGGTTGGCGCCGCCGGAGTCCACCAAGTAGATGCACGGCAGGCGATTCTGCTCGGCGATGGTCTGGGCGCGCAGGTGTTTTTTCACGGTCAGCGGGTAGTAGGAGCCGCCTTTGACCGTGGCGTCGTTGGCCACGATCATGCACTCCACGCCTTCCACGCGCCCGATCCCGGCGATCACCCCGGCGGCGGGCACGTCTTCGCCGTAAACCTGATAGGCGGCGAGTTGGCTGAGTTCGAGAAACGGCGAGCCGGGGTCGAGCAGGCGATTGATGCGTTCACGCGGTAACAGTTTGCCCCGTGAGGTATGCCGCTCCTGAGCCTTGGCGCCGCCGCCTTGCTGGACCTGAGCAAGCAGGGAATGCAGGGCGTCGACCTGTTGGCGCATCGCCGCGCTGTTGCTGGCGAACTCCGCCGAGCGCGGGTTGAGCTGGGTGTGCAAGGTGGCCATGGCGCGTGCCCTCAGCGAGTTTCGTTGAACAGTTCGCGACCGATCAGCATCCGCCGGATCTCACTGGTGCCGGCGCCGATTTCGTACAGCTTGGCGTCGCGCAACAGGCGACCGGCGGGGAATTCGTTGATGTAGCCGTTGCCGCCGAGAATCTGGATCGCGTCCAGGGCCATTTGCGTGGCGCGTTCGGCGCTGTAGAGAATCACCCCGGCGGCGTCCTTGCGCGTGGTCTCGCCGCGTTCGCAGGCCTGGGCCACGGCATACAGGTAGGCGCGGCTGGCGTTGAGCTGGGTGTACATGTCGGCGACCTTGCCCTGGATCAGCTGGAATTCGCCGATGCTCTGGCCGAACTGCTTGCGGTCGTGGATGTACGGCACGATCAGGTCCATGCACGCCTGCATGATCCCGGTGGGGCCGCCGGAAAGCACCACGCGTTCATAGTCCAGGCCGCTCATCAGCACTTTCACGCCGCCGTTGAGCACGCCGAGGATGTTGTCTTCGGGCACTTCGACGTCATCGAAAAACAGCTCGCAGGTGTTGGAGCCGCGCATGCCCAATTTGTCGAACTTGTTACTGCGGCTGAAACCCTTCCAATCGCGCTCGACAATGAACGCGGTGATGCCGTGAGGGCCTTTTTCCAGGTCGGTCTTGGCGTAGATCACGTAGGTGCTGGCGTCGGGGCCGTTGGTGATCCAGGTCTTGCTGCCGTTGAGCACGTAATGGTCGCCGTGTCTGTCGGCGCGCAGCTTCATCGAGACCACGTCGGAGCCGGCGTTCGGCTCGCTCATGGCCAGGGCGCCGACGTGTTCGCCGCTGATCAACCGCGGCAGGTATTTGAGCTTCTGCTCATGGTTGCCGTTGCGGTTGATCTGGTTCACGCAGAGATTGGAGTGGGCGCCGTAGGACAACGCCACCGACGCCGAGCCACGGCTGATTTCTTCCATGGCCACCACATGCGCCAGGTAACCCAGGCCGGCGCCGCCGTACTCTTCCGGCACGGTGATGCCCAGCAGGCCCATGTCTCCGAATTTGCGCCACAGGTCGGCGGGGAACAGGTTGTCGCTGTCGATTTGCGCTGCGCGGGGTGCGATCTCCTTGGCCACGAAGGACTGCACCTGGTCGCGCAGCATGTCAATGGTTTCGCCGAGGGCGAAGTTCAGGGACGGGTAACTCATGGACAGGCACCTTAAATGTGAGCGTTGTTGTTGTGGGTCGGGCGCCAGGAGGAGGGCGCTCACCTTTACGTTAACGTAAGCTTGCGTTACGGCGCTGTCAATCGTAGTTTACGTTTACGTCAACCTACAAAAAAGATAACAGGGGTCGTTATGGATCAACCACTTCAGAGCTACAGCCGTGGCTCCCAGGACAAGACCTTACTGGCCATGACCATCGGCCAGGCCTTCGATCAGACAGTAGCGCGCTACCCTGATGGTGAAGCGCTGGTGGTGCGCCATCAGTTGCGGCGTTATACCTGGCGACAACTGGCCGACACCGTGGACCTGCATGCGCGGGCTTTCCTCTCCCTTGGCCTGCAGACCGGCGACCGCCTGGGCATCTGGGCGCCGAACTGCGCCGAATGGCTGATCAGCCAGATCGCCAGCGCCAAGCTCGGGGTGATCCTGGTCAATATCAACCCGGCATACCGCAGCAGTGAGTTGGACTACGTACTCAAGCAGTCCGGTTGCCAATGGCTGGTGTGCGCCGGTGCATTCAAGGGTTCCGATTATCACGCGATGCTCCAGGAATTGAAGCCCGACCTGCGCGGCATCATCAGCCTCGACCCCAACCCGCCGGCAGGCTTTACGCCCTGGTCGACACTGGCCGACCTCGGCACAGGCGTGCCGCCCGAACATCTGCACCAGCGCCAGGCCACCCTGCATTTCGATCAAGCCGTCAATATCCAGTACACCTCCGGCACGACCGGTTTTCCCAAAGGCGCCACTCTCAGTCATCACAACATTCTCAACAACGGCTATATGGTCGGTGAAAGCCTCGGCCTGACCGCCCGGGATCGGCTGGTGATCCCGGTGCCGCTTTATCATTGTTTCGGCATGGTGATGGGCAACCTAGGCTGTATCACCCATGGCACGGCCATGATTTACCCGAACGACGCTTTCGACCCCCTGCTGACCCTCACCGCCGTCGCCGAAGAACGCGCCACCGGCCTGTACGGCGTGCCCACCATGTTTATTGCGATGCTCGATCACCCACGGCGAGGCGAGTTCGAGCTGTCCAGCCTGCGCACCGGCATCATGGCCGGGGCCACGTGCCCCATCGAGGTGATGCGCCGGGTTATCGCCGAATTGCACATGGGCGAAGTGCAGATCGCTTACGGCATGACCGAAACCAGCCCGGTGTCTTTGCAGACCGGGCCGAATGACGACCTTGAGCGCCGTGTTACCACCGTCGGCCGCACCCAGCCGCAACTGGAAAACAAGATCGTCGACGCCGACGGCAACACCGTGGCGCGCGGTGAAATCGGCGAACTGTGTACCCGCGGCTACAGCGTGATGCTCGGCTACTGGAACAACCCCGAAGGCACCCGCGAGGCCATCGACGAGGCCGGCTGGATGCACACCGGCGACCTGGCGACCATGGACGAGCAGGGCTACGTGTGCATCGCCGGGCGCAACAAGGACATGATCATTCGCGGTGGCGAGAACGTGTACCCGCGCGAGCTGGAGGAGTTTTTCTTCACCCACCCGGCGGTGGCCGACGTGCAGGTAGTCGGCATTCCCGATGCACATTACGGTGAAGAAATTGTTGCCTGGGTCAAGCTTCACCCAGGCCATGTGGCCGACGCGCTGACGTTGCAAGCCTGGTGCAAAGGCCGCATCGCGCACTTCAAGACGCCCCGGCATTTCAAGTTTGTCGATGAGTTTCCGATGACGGTCACCGGCAAGATCCAGAAGTTTCGCATGCGCGAGATCAGCATCGACGAGCTGCGCCAGTCCTGAGGTGCGTCGGCTCGCCCCCGATCACGTCGTGACAGGGGCCGAGCCGGCGTGGCGCTTCATCAGCTCAAGGTGAGCGAGCCGGTTCTCCTTGAGGATGCGCCGGGTGGTGATCCGTTCCGGGTAGCAGCGCATGAACATCCGAGTGAAGTGTTCGCCGTAGTGAATGAATGACCCGCGCGTCTGGCCCCGCACCGGCCGGGCGATCGCTTCGAAGTTGGGTTCATGGAAATACGCCAGGGCGAAGCGTTCGCGGGTGTTGAGCTTGACCTTGTGTGGGGTCGACAACAGATAGCCGTCGGTCATGAATTGCAGGAGATCGCCTGGAAACACCGTGAAGACCCTGGGCATGGGCTGGACAAACGTCCAAGGGTCTTGGTCTTCGAACCTGCCTGCCGAGCTTTCTTCTTCCAGCCAGTTCCTGTTGCGTTTTTCCCCGGCGACCGGCGGGCGGATATAAAGCCCGCCCACGTCATCCTGCGCGGCAATCACCAGCAACCCATAGTCGGTATGCGCGCCGATACCTCGGGCAGTCGCCGACGAGCCCGCAGGGAAACGCAGCACGCGCAGGTGATGCCAGCCATCGCGGGTCAGGTCAGTGAACGTATGGCGATCTTCAAGCTCCAGGCCCAGGGCGACCAGTGTCAGCAACCGCTCGCCAATGTCGCCCAGCGCCTCCATAAAGGTGTGCATGCGCAGGCGGTAGTTTTTGTTCGGCCAGGGCACGGGCCCATGGCAAGGCCAGCCGTTCTTCACCCGGACGTCGTCCAAGGGCAGATCCTTGCAGACGGTGAATATTTCCGAGTAATCCGCCTGGCCCGCCGTGACCTCTTCGCCGGACGCGATGTAACCGCTGTACGTCAGGTCGCTGATTCGACGGGCCTTGTTCCTGGGCTGCAGTCTGAAAAAACCCTGGCTGGCCTTCATGGCCTGCAGCATGGCGCGATTTTGTGCGGGGGTGGCGGCCACTTGGAAAATACCGTCACGACGCCAGACCTCGATCATTGCCTTGCCCAGGGCGATGTCCTCAGGGGTAGCGCTGATGGATTCAGGCAGGTGGAATGTGTGTAGCGTAGTCATCGGCCGCTCCTTTTACTCCATTAAAAGGACGTGCATTCAGACGCTGGACGGCAGAACTGCTCTCAACGGAACCTTCAGCCCGCAGGACGGGTTGAATCATGTACGTCGTTTCCCGATAGGGGAGAGAAGGTTATACAACAGGGTTCCGAGCGGTGAAAAGAGACGAAAACCCGCCCATTTGCCGCAATCGGACGAGTGGAAAGGTGTGCAAGCAGGAGACGCAGGGCATCGGTGAGATGACCCTGGAGGCGTTGGGTCGCGGCTGACACATTACGCCATACCCAGGGTGATATTCGCGTGCTGCCTGTGTATCCAGGCCGCGGCCTAGGGTAGCGAACCTATTTCGCTAACCAGGGCTACCCACGTGACAGCTACCGCTTCAGGCCAGAACGAACAAGAGGTTCACCTTCATACCGTCAGAGACAACACGCCTGACTGGTACACCGAGTCGCTGGCGGACCACAAAACACAACTGGCTCTCCAGCCGTTGAATATTCCGGGTTGGTTCAAACGCGCGCCGGAACAAGCCAGGGAGGCGCTCAAGGCGATTCACAGCCGTAGCCGGCGCTCGTTGAATCAGTTGGATCAATTGCTGATCGGGTTGAACAGTGCCGCTGACTTTGCGCAACCCTTGCTGGTCGAGGCGATCGAAAAGACCTTCGGCCTTCGATTGGATGTCAGGCGGGTTTTTTATGCACGCAAGATGGAACAAAAGGAATGTGAGCGCCTGCCCGGCGAGGTTTCCCGCAGCGCCGAGTCGACACTGGCGCCGCAGTTCTACTTTTATCAAGGGGTGAGCCTTCTGGAAGCGGCGTTGAGCAACTTCAGCGACGATGAAACCAAGGTTCCCGTCTGCCGGGACTGTCACCTGATTACTCACTACAACTTTCATCGGCGTTCATCGCAGGCATTGCCCAATCCCGGCGACGTTAAGTCCCTGCCTGTGCGAATCAAGGCCCATGAGTTTGCCCGCTTGTGCAGGAAACTGGACCTGGGCGCGCAGTACTACGAGCATGTCCGTGCCACGCTCAATGCCCAGATCACCTCGACAATCCCCGGTGCAGCCTCCGGCAAGCTTTACAGCGCGATGATCACCGCGCATCGCAACCAATTGGAGCTGGCCGCGCAGATCGCGTTGATGAAACAGGACATCCAGCCTGATGGACATGCCTTGATAAAGGACATCCTGATCAACCAGAGCGGCCGGCAGCTGGACGGCGAGAATATCCGGTTTTCCAGGTTTTCGTTATGCGACTGCATACTGGAAAATATCCTGGTCATCGGGCCCGTAGCGGTGGCCGCCCATTTAAGGAATGCGTCGATTCTGCCTCGCCGATGCTTGGTCTACATCCCGGGTGATCCGCACTCCGTACTGAAGGCGTACCCCAGCCTCGACTGGTTTGCCGATGACCTGACCACACGGTTGTGCAGCGCCGAATACCGGGCGTTCTTCAGCCAGTTCGTGCCACTTTCCGCGCACGATGAGTTTTTTACCCAGCTCAAGACATTGCTTGATCCTACGGGCGTGTTCACCCATTCCCAGGATTTCGACCCTGCTGCCAAGAGCAGAATTCAGAGTCCTGCCGACTACGGTTACGGTCCGTCATTCAGGGATGTCTGGATGGACAGCGCGTTACAGAAGATCCGCGTGATCATGGCCAACTGCAGCGTCGCCGCTGTTTCGACTCAAGACCTGGACAACCGTGTCTACAGCGCCAGGCTCTCATTATGGGGGAACAGGCTGCTGGACATTCTGAACCTGGCCGGGATGGTGGTGCCGGTTCTTGGCGAAGTCATGCTGGTGGTGGGCGCCTTGCAACTGTCCTATGAACTGTTCGAAGGCATCGAGGCGTGGTCCGACGGGCACGTACAAGAAGCCTGGGGGCATTTCTCCACCGTCTTGCTGGGTGTGGCGGGGCTGGCGATTCCCAAGGCCCTTCTGGTCGCGAAGGAGTCGGCGTTCGTCAAACGCCTGGTGCGCGTCGAATTGGCGGGCGCCAAGGTTCGTCTGCTCGATTCCGGGCTGGGCTCTTTCAAGCACTCGATCACCCTGCCTGTCGAGCTCAAGCCCGATGCCAGGGGGTTGTACGCTCATGAAGGTGAAAGCTATCTGCCCGTGGACGGCGGGCATTACAAAATCGCCGATCCCGATAGCGATGCACGGCTTATCCATCCAGACAACGTTTCGCGCTATTCACCGCGCATTCGGCATAACGGTGGCGGCGCCTGGGTGCATGAGTTCGAACAGCCCCTTACCTGGGATCGCAAAACGTTGTTACGCCGTATCGGGCACAGTGTCGATGCCCTGAGCGATACCGACTTGGAGCATCTGAGGGTCATGAGCGGGGTCACGGATCAAGCGCTGCGTAGCCTCTATATCGATCAGCAATTACCCGCGCCGCTGTTCAGGGAGGGCTTGAGACACTTCGAGGCCAATGCCAGGCACCAGGTATTGCTCGATCATCTGCGCAGTACGGAGCCTGACGCACTGACGCGCATAGACGGCTATCAGCAGCTGGATTTGATCATGCGCGAGGGCGTGTGGCCCAGTAGCAAGGCGGTCGCAGTCGTGGATGGGGCGGACAACGTCGTATGGCGATCGGCTGATACAGACGCGCAAAAGCCTTTGATTCGACTGGACGAAGCGGACGTTCGAGCCGGGCGGATATTGCCGACGCTGCTGGCAAACATGGATCTGGCCGAAGCGCGTCAATTGCTGGACGAGGGTATTCCACGCGACACCGTCACGCTTGATCTTCTGATTGGCAGGACCGAGGTCGAATTGCCGGAACACTTGCAACGCTCGCTCCAGAGGCGGGCGCTCGAAGTGCCGTCTGAGGCCCAGAGGGCCGCGAATTACCAGCGGCGTCTGCTGCGATTGGCAACTGAACACCGCAGTGAAATCATTGAGCGCGACATCGCCTCTACAAACCGGTCCGATGACAGCAATGTGCAGTTGGTCCAGCGTACCTTTCCCGGCTTGCCCAAACTGGTCATCGAAGAACTCCTGGCCCACGCCAACGCTGGTGAGCTGGAACAAATCGCACGACATTCCCGCCTGCCATTGCGCCTGGCGCAAGAGGCCCGCGCTTATCTGCCACGCGTGCGCGTCCTGCGGGCCAACGCCGCTATTCACTTTGACACTCAACTGACGATGGACAGTGCGCAGCTGGCGTTGCACACGCTGGCAGCCATCCCCGGCAAACTGGAAGGCGTCAGCATCGAGCTGCGCGCCGACAGCCCGACGGGACCCTTGCTCGACCGCGTAGGCAGCGCAGAAGCCCCCCAACACGTTCAACTGGTGAGCACGGACATGAAGCAGTGGAGTGTCTTCGATGCGTCGGGTAAAACCCTGTACTCACGGGCAGACCCAGGTGCTTTCTACAGCGCGCTCTGGATCGCTGCCGGGGAGCGATTCACGGACTGGGAGACGCTCAAGGTAGGCACTGAAGATCTCAAAGCCGAGCTTGTACGTCAGCCATTGAACCAAACAGCGGCCCGGCGCGCGTTGGGTGTGCAGCCGATCAAACCCGGCTACAAATCACCCATGCGCCTTGCCGATGGGCGTTTCGGTTATCCATTGAGCCCCGTTGCGGGAACTGCCCAACGTCCCTTCGCGTGCAGGCTTGCCGCAGCGAAAGTCTATCCCTCCAAAGCACTTGGAGAGGTGGAAGCTTTTTTAGGCCTTGAGCAGAGCAGCGATGCTGACGTCCTGCAAAGATTGACCGCACTTGGGCGTGAATTCGATCAGCTTGAAACGGGGCTGACCGAATGGAGTACTGAGCCGGGTTCAGGCTTTAGCCAGGCCAGACGCAGGGTTGCCCATTCGATCAAAGCCGCCTGGCGGCGGACCTCAGCCCAGGCCTATGCCGCGGATGGAACACCCATTGGCTACAGCCTTGATTTGGCTGACGAGCCCATCGGGCAACTTCCAATGATCACCGCCAATATGGATCACGTGGGCAGTCTGCGTTTGAGCCGTATGGGCTTGACCGACGATTCAATGGGGTTCTTGAGGCCTTTTGGCGGATTGCGCTGGTTGAAACTCAATGGGAACGCTCTGACCCGATTGCCGGAATTTGCCAATGACGGCATTGGGCTGACCAAGCTGGACTTGAGTGCAAATGATATTCGGCTGAATGGCCAGGCGAACGCACGTCTGGAGCGGATGCACAGTTTGAAAATCCTCAAGCTGTCCGGCAACCGCCGCTTGGGATGGACCGCCAATCTGAGCGGAATGCGAAGTCTCAATCAGCTTTACCTGGGCGGGACAGAAACAACAACTTTCCCCTCCGGCGCGGAACAGCTCACGCAGCTGGCCAGGATCGATCTGCATGGGAACCGGATCGGCACATTGCCTGAGTATGCGTACCAGCATCTTGAACGGATCAATCTGCATGAAAATCCGTTATCGGCAGAGACACTCCAAAGGCTCGCTCCCCAAGCCCCTGTGGTTCAGCCAAACTGGGAACATGTGACGGCTGGCGAAGGGCGAGACTTATGGTTGCAAGGGTTGGAGCAAACCGAGCGATCACGCGGTGAAACCCTCTGGGACTCGCTCACGGCCGAACCGGAGTCGAGCGCATTGCTGACCGTGGTGGCGGATACCACGCGATCGGCCGAATACCGCAACCTGACCACCCGAGCGCAATTGAGAGAGCGTGTCTGGGCAATGCTCAAGGCCGTCAGCGACAGCGAGAATATCCGTAATAAGTTGTTCGAGATTGCCGATGACAGGGCCACCTGTGGTGATGGCAGTACGCTTGAGTTCATGAACCTGGAGCGTGAGCTGTTTGTGTTGAACGCTACGGAACTGGCAGATGGGCCGTATCTCGAGGATCAACTGCTGAACGTATCGAAACAGCTGTTTCGGTTGAAGTTGGTCGATGAGATTGCACAACGGGATGTGATGGCCAGAGGCGCTGCGTTTACAGAGCAGAGCGAAGTGATTCTGGCGTATCGAATCGGGTTGGCCGACAAGCTAGAGCTACCGGTCAAGTCGCGGGAGATGCTGTTCGCTCGGACGGCGAATGTGACCCCGGCGGCCATTAACGCCGCCTTCGATGACGTACTCAAAGCAGAAGCCGTCAGCAGTGATTACGAAACATTTTTGGTTGACCAACCATTCTGGGACAGGTACCTGCGTACGCACTACCGCGCTGAGTTTGAAGCACTGATAGCCCCCGAGATCAAGCCTATAGATGAAAAGAGCAGTGCTTTGTTGGAGTTGTGGGGATTGTCGGAAGGGGATGTTCCAGAGGATCAAGCGGTCGAGAGGGTGGTCAGCGTACTGGGCGTGAGCCGCGATGAGGTGCTGGTGGATGGCTCGATGCGCAGTGGCTTTTATAAAAAGCAGATGGATGCGCTCGGCGTCTTACGAAGCCAACAGGAACAACTGGGGCTAACGTTATTAACGCGCAAAATACTCAATAATCACGCGGCGAAACACGGCACCCAGCTCTGAAACATCAACCGCAAAAACACAAAGGGGACCCGAAGGTCCCCTTTAACGTATCGTTGCGTGCTCTTTTCTTATTATTGAGGGGCGGTCTGTTATTGTTTTTGGCAACCGTTACCCTTTACCGCTGTTTTGGGCGACCCCCATCCGGGGTCAAGAGCAAACGTATTTTTTTGAACGCTGATCTGCTTCTTCGTAAACGATCCAACCAGTGGGCAGCTACCTGAAGGTAGTTTTATTTTTCTCTGTCCGGTTGCGGGTTTCGGCACGCCGTACCCTGCGAAGCACATCTTCTCCAAAAAAATCTGTTAGCTGCGTCTCTGCCGTGTTGTTTTTGTTATGTCAGAGTCGTTTCGTCTTATTTTTATTAGGTTTGGCGCTTTTTATTCTTGTTATGCCATAGAGATAGCAGAAGCCGTGCCAACTTTTAAAATACCTTTAAAATCAAGGATTTGATTTTTATGTAGGAAATGGCTGGGGGCAAATACGACAAAATATGTTCCCGTGTTACTCGATGTGTAGGGCTTGGGTAACACATTGTCACAGGCGTGCTACTCACACCGCGTTACGTGCCTTGGCCACACGCGAGCCGCTGGGGCGGCCGAGCACCTGGCTGATTTGCCGGCCCGCGTTGATCAACGCGTCCAGGTCGATACCCGTGTGGATGCCCAGGCCATTGAGCAGGTACAGCACGT
This sequence comes from Pseudomonas sp. lyk4-R2A-8, assembly GCF_030209095.1. Lineage (NCBI taxonomy): Bacteria > Pseudomonadati > Pseudomonadota > Gammaproteobacteria > Pseudomonadales > Pseudomonadaceae > Pseudomonas > Pseudomonas sp. lyk4-R2A-8. The sequence goes on along the minus strand of NZ_JARVSS010000010.1, from coordinate 22,414 downwards.
CTTCGGTGGCGACGTTACCGCTGGCGCCCTTGGCGTACGGGCAACCGCCCAGGCCGGCGATAGAGCTGTCGAACACCTGGATGCCCTCCAGCAGGGCGGCGTACACATTGGCGATGGCCTGGCCATAGGTGTCGTGGAAATGCCCGGCCAGCTTGTCCCTCGGCACCTGCGCACCGACCACTTCAAACAGTCGACGCGTCGCACCCGCCGTGCCGGTGCCGATGGTGTCGCCCAGGGATACTTCATAACAGCCCATGGCATACAACTCCCGCGCCACGGTCGCTACTTGTTCGGCGGCGATCTCGCCTTCGTACGGGCAACCCAATACACAGGACACGTAACCGCGCACGCTGACCCCATGTTGCTGGGCCGCGGCCATGATCGGCGCGAATCGTTCCAGGCTTTCGCTGATGGAGCAGTTGATATTGCGCTGGGAAAACGCCTCGGACGCGGCTGCGAACACCGCCACCTCCTTGACCCCGGCAGCCAGCGCATCCTCGAAGCCGCGCAGGTTCGGCGCCAGGGCGCCGTAGGTAACGCCGGGTTTGCGCTGGATCTGCGCGAACACCTCGGCCGAACCGGCCATTTGCGGCACCCACTTGGGCGAGACAAAACTGCCGACTTCGATATAACTCAAACCGGCGGCGCTGAGAGCGTCCACCAATTGGACTTTGTCCGCGACGCTGATGGGCTGTGCTTCGTTCTGCAAACCGTCGCGCGGGCCGACTTCAACCAGGCGAACGTGGGAGGGGAGGGTCATGGCGGTTACCTTTTGATTAATCGCCGGCCTGGCGCATGGTTTGAGCCAGGGCCTGGGTGCAGCGCTCTTCGGCGGTGTCCAGTTCCAGCTTCATCTGTTCGATATCCAGTAACTGCTGTTCCAACTGCTCACGGCGCTCGGCGATCTTGGCCAGCATGCTGTTGAGTTGGATGTGGTTACCGCTGCTCGGATCGTAGAGTTCGATCAACTCGCGGCACTCGGCCAGGGAAAAGCCGATGCGCTTGCCGCGCAGGATCAGCTTGAGGCTGACTTTGTCCCGTGCGCTGTAGATGCGTTCCTGGCCACGCCGCTCCGGGGCGAGCAGGCCCTGTTCTTCATAGAAGCGGATGGCGCGGGTGGTGATGTCGAGCTCGCGGGCGAGGTCGGAAATGCTGTAGGTGGTGCTCATGGCGGCGCTCAAGAAAGTCCTGGCGCTAAGCTAAAGGCAGGTTGACGTGAACGTCAAGGTCCGCTGCGCGGACCATCGGGGGCAAGCCCCCTCCCACAAAGGGCTCTTTGGTAGTCCATTGCACGGGAGGGGCGCTCAAGCTTGTTGTTTGTCGAGTTTCTTTTCGTGGGCCGTGACCTGCTGGCACAGCTCGATCATTTGCTCGCGCATCCAGCGGTTGGCCGGGTCCTGGTCGGTACTTTCGTGCCAGTACAAATGGGTTTCCACTGGCGGCACATCGTTGACCGGCAAGTTGAACCAGTGCAGTTCATGGCGTCGGGCGAAGCGTTCGGGCACGGTCATCACCATGTCGGTCTGCTGCAGCACTTGCGAGGCCATCAAGTAATGCTGGGAGCGCAGGGCGATCTTGCGTTGGATGCCCATCTTGCCCAGCGCCAGGTCGACGTGGCCCAGGCCGTTGCGGCGGCTGGAGATGTGGATATGGGTCAGTGACAAGTAGTCGTCCAGGGTCAGTTTCTCCTTGCCCGCCATTGGATGGCCCTTGCGCATGGCGCACACGTAGCGGTCTTCCATCAGTTTGACGTGACGCACCTGCGGGTCGGTGTTGAGCGGTGCGTCCACGGCAAAGTCCAGGCGCCCGGCGGCCAGTTCCTTGGTGGTTTCGCGGCGCTTGGACAGGAAACTCTCGATCACCACCGTCGGTGCCAGACGCCGCAGGCGCTGGAACAGCGGCGGCAGGATTACCGCTTCGGTGAGGTCGGTCATGCTGATGCGATAGGTTTTGGCCGCCTGTTGCGGGTTGAAGATGCGGCTTTCCTGCACCGACACCCGCAGCAGCGACAGCGCATTGCGCACCGGGCCGATGATGTTCTGCGCCATCGGCGTGGGCACCATGCCTTGGGCGGTGCGCACGAACAGCGGGTCGTTGAAGGTCTCGCGCAGGCGGGCCAGAGCGTTGGACACCGCTGGTTGGGTGATGCCGACAATCTGCCCGGCGCGGGTCAGGTTGGCTTCGGTGTAGATCGCGTCAAAGACGATGAAGAGGTTGAGGTCGACCTTGCTCAGATTCATTTCGTTGCGCTCTTATTGTTAGGTGTTCATACGCCGATCATATATCGGTGATGAATGTTAATACACGCCGAGAATAGGCTAGGTAAATTATCAACGCTGTTCTAGCATCGATTGCATGACTTAAACAACCTCTCAAAGAAGGGAGCTGCTCATGGATTTCGCCTATTCGCCAAAGGTTCAGGAACTGCGTGAACGCGTCACTGCGTTCATGGACGCTTACGTTTACCCGGCCGAGCCGGTGTTTGAACGCCAGGTCAGCGAAGGCGACCGCTGGCAGCCCACCGCGATCATGGAAGAACTCAAAGCCAAGGCTAAAGCCGAGGGCCTGTGGAATTTGTTCTTGCCCGAGTCCGAACTGGGCGCTGGCCTGACCAACCTCGAATATGCGCCCCTGGCGGAAATCATGGGCCGTTCGCTGCTGGGGCCGGAGCCGTTCAACTGCTCGGCGCCGGATACCGGCAATATGGAAGTGCTGGTGCGCTACGCCAATGCCGAACAGAAACAGCGCTGGCTCGAACCACTGCTGCGCGGCGAGATCCGCTCGGCGTTCGCCATGACCGAACCGGACGTGGCTTCCTCGGACGCCACCAACATGGCCGCCCGCGCCGAACGCCAGGGCGACGAGTGGGTGATCAACGGCAAGAAATGGTGGACCTCCGGCGCCTGCGATCCACGCTGCAAGATCCTGATCTTTATGGGCCTGAGCAACCCGGATGCACCGCGTCACCAGCAGCACTCGATGATCCTCGTACCGGTGGACACCCCAGGGGTGAAAATCCTCCGCCCGCTGCCGGTGTTCGGTTACGACGACGCGCCCCACGGCCATGCCGAAGTGCTGTTCGACAACGTGCGCGTACCTTATGAAAACGTGTTGTTGGGTGAAGGGCGTGGCTTCGAGATTGCCCAGGGGCGGCTCGGCCCTGGCCGTATCCACCACTGTATGCGTTCGATCGGCATGGCCGAGCGCGCGCTGGAACTGATGTGCAAACGCTCGGTCAGCCGCACCGCGTTCGGCAAGCCTTTGGCACGCCTTGGCGGCAATATCGACAAAATCGCCGACTCACGCATGGAAATCGACATGGCGCGCCTGCTGACCCTGAAGGCGGCTTACATGATGGACACCGTGGGTAACAAAGTGGCGAAAAGCGAAATCGCCCAGATCAAAGTAGTGGCGCCGAACGTGGCCCTGAAGGTGATCGACCGTGCGATCCAGATTCACGGCGGCGCCGGGGTGTCCAACGACTTCCCGCTGGCCTACATGTACGCCATGCAACGTACCCTGCGCCTGGCCGACGGCCCGGACGAAGTGCACCGCGCGGCGATCGGCAAGTTCGAGATCGGTAAGTATGTGCCTAAAGAGCTGATGCGCGGCCGGCAGTAAGCCTGTGGCGCCTGCATCGGGGGCAAGCCCCTTCCACAATGATCGTTCCCACGCTCTGCGTGGAAATGCCTCCTGGGACGCTCTGCGTCCCGCCAGCCGCCGCAAGTCTAGGCGGCTGCGCACAGGCGACGCGGAGCGTCACGGGCTGCTTTCCCACGCGGGAGCGTGGGAACGATCTTTGAAGTTGATGTGCGGCGGGCAGTAAGCCTGTGGCGCCTGCATCGGGGGCAAGCCCCTTCCACAATGATCGTTCCCACGCTCTGCGTGGAAATGCCTCCTGGGACGCTCTGCGTCCCGCCAGCCGCCGCAAGTCTAGGCGGCTGCGCACAGGCGACGCGGAGCGTCACGGGCTGCATGCCCACGCGGGAGCGTGGGAACGGTCTTTGAAGTTGATGCGCGGCGGGCAGTAAGACTGCGGCGCCTGCATCGGGGGCAAGCCCCCTTCCACAGTTGATCGGATTCCTCCAGTCAGTGTGGGAGGGGGCTTGCCCCCGATGAGGCCATTGCCAACTACACAACACCCAAGCCTCAATACACCCACACCTCCACCCGTCGGTTCTTGATCCGTCCCTCGTCCGCCGTATTCGCCGCCACCGGCATCTGCGCACCGAACCCTCGAATATCGCGCAGCACTACACCGTTGCGTACCAACTCCCGCCGCACCGCCATGGCACGCAGCTTGGACAGCAACGCTGCCCGTTGCGGGTCGCTCTTGGCATCGCCGAAGCCCACCAACGTCACCTGTTTATTCAGCTTGTCGTGACTCTTCAGGTACGCCACTACCCGTTGCAGGTCCTGGCGCGCCTTGTTGTCGAGGCTGGCGCTGCCTTCTTCGAAGCGAAAATTCACGCTCAGGCGTTGGGCATCGCGGGCAATCGCCTGGTAATCGTCGGGCATCGACGGGCGCGGTGTCACGGCCATGGCCTGCACCTGCTGCGCGATAAAGCCGTTGGCGGCCACGATCGCCTGGCCTTTGGCGCTCTGGGTAAAGTCCACCAGCGCCTCGGCCCATGGGTTGCGGTTCGATGGCGGCAGGTAAAAGAACAAACGACGCGACAGCGGGTAATCCTCGGTGGCGATCAGGCTGTTCAACGGCAGCATCGGTTGCGAGTCGCCGTCGACAATCGCCACCGCCTTGGCCTGACGCACGTAGGGCAGGCCGATAAAGCCAATGCCCTGGGGGTCGCGGCTGACCGCGTCGGACAACTGCTCGCTGGACTCGAAACGCTGGGCGCTCGCCACCAACGGTTTACCGCGCAGGCGCAGCACCAGCTCCTTGAAGGTGTCGTAGGTGCCTGACTGATCATCCCGCGCATACACATGAATCGGCCCGCCGACACCGCCCAACGCGTCCCAGGTGCTGACTTCGCCGTTGAAGATCTGCGCCAGTTGCCAGGTGTTCAAGGTGTTCAGCGGGTTGCGCGGGTTAAGGATAATGGCCAGGCCGTCGATGGCAATCACCTGCTCGGCCTCGGGGCTTTTCAGGTCGCCCACGGGTTCGAGGTCCACCAGTTCGCTGTCCTTGATGGGACGGGACGAGGCAGCCAGGTCGGCGCGGCCTGTTTTGAGAGCGGCGAAACCGGTGCTGGAACCATGGGCGGCGACCTCGATGGTCACCGTTTTACCCTGGCGCGTCTGGCCGACCACCCGCTGTTCATTGGTGCCGTCGCTGGGCTCGCTGTGGAGGCCTTGCAAACCCTGTTGGGTCATCAACCCCTTGACCAGCGCCGGGCCCAGCGCCGCGCCAATGGTGTTGGAACCCTGGATGCGCAAGGCCGGGCCCTGATCGGGAACGGGCAGGGGAGCGGCCATGGCGGTGAGGGAGGATACGCAACACAACAGGAACAGAACGCGCAGCATCATGCCGGCACCTTCTCAAGCCAAAGGGAGTGCCGCGAGATTAAGTCAGTCAGGTTGCATCAATATGACTGACAGGCCGCCCCATTTAACCGAGCCAGACTGCCGGTCAGCTCAATTCAAGCCAGATCGGCGCATGGTCCGACGGTTTTTCCAAACCGCGCAGGTCGTAATCCACGCCCGCATCCTTGACCCGTGGCACCAGGCCGGTAGAGGCCATGATCACGTCGATGCGCAGCCCGCGCTTGGGCTCATCTTCAAACCCACGGCTGCGGTAGTCGAACCAGCTGAAACGGTCGGTCACGTCCGGGTAAAGGTGCCGGAAACTGTCCACCAGGCCCCAGCTTTTAAGGCGCTCCATCCACTCGCGTTCTTCCGGCAGGAAGCTGCATTTGCCGGTCTTGAGCCAACGCTTGGCGTTGTCGGCGCCGATGCCGATGTCGCAGTCTTGCGGCGAGATATTCACGTCGCCCATCACCACCAGCGCCTGGTCGTTGCTGAACTGGCTTTCCAGCAACTGCTGCAGGTCTTCGTAGAAGCGCTGCTTGGCCGGAAACTTGGTGGGATGGTCGCGGCTTTCGCCTTGGGGGAAGTAGCCGTTCATGATCGTGACCGGGTGGCCGTTCTCATCGGCGAAGGTGCCCCAGATAAAGCGGCGCTGGGCGTCTTCTTCATCGCTGGCAAAGCCTTTGTGCACGCTCAATGCTTCCTGGCGCGAGAGCAGGGCCACGCCGTAGTGGCCTTTCTGGCCGTGGTAATACACGTGATAGCCCAGGGCTTGCACTTCAGCGAGAGGGAACTGGTCGTCGTGAACCTTGGTTTCCTGCAGGCCGATTACGTCCGGTTGATGTTTTTCAATCAGCGCCGCCAGCTGATGAGGGCGGGCCCGCAGCCCGTTGATATTGAAGGAGACGATTTTCATGCTCGGCGGTCCGGTTCTGGCAAAAGGGCGATGCTAGCCGACAAGTCAGACGGGGGCCAGCGTGGCGGTAGGACAGATGCACTGCTAATGTCTGGGAACGACTGGTGCCGTGTAGGTTCGTACCCATAAGAACGCCATCTTTTGAGTGGCGCCCAGAGAGATTGACTGTATGCCTGACACTTCGACTGCCATCGCCGACGTCCGCGTGCTCAACAGCGGCTATTCCCGCGAAGCCCGCTCCCTGTTGTACCAGGCTTACCGCCACGAACCGACGTTTGCCTACATCTTCGAGGCCGAACGTCCCGGCTATGAACAGCGGGTGCGCGCCACCGTGCGCGAGCTGGTCAAGCAGCATTTCTTTCAGAAACTTCCCGCCATCGGCCTGTTTGTCGATGACCGCCTGATCGGCATTGCACTGATCGCACCGCCGCAACGGCGCCTGGGCATCACCGAGAGCTGGGCCTGGCAATTGCGCATGTGGCTGAGTACTGGCGTGCGTGGCACGCGGCGTTACCTGGATTATCACCATGCCGTGCTGGCGTGCCTGCCTAGCGAATCGGTGCATGTGCTGCCATTGCTGGGGATTCATCCACAGTTCCAGGGCAAACATTACGGTGAGCAATTGTTGCAGGCGGTGCACAACTGGTGCGCCGAGGACCCGCATTCTTCGGGCGTGGTGCTCGACACGGGCAACTCGCGCTACCTGGAGTTCTATAAGCGCCAGGGCTATGAGGAAATCGGCGAGGTCGCTGTAGGACCTGTCCTTGAGCATATTTTTTTCCACCCCAGCCCGCAGGTCCTGCAGGCTGCCACGGCGTAATGCAGATTTTTTCAGAATCTTCCGAGTTCTACGTTCCTTGCCAGCTCGTGTAGCATCCGCGCCTATGAAGTTTCCAGGAAGATTCACCAGCAGCTTGATTCTGCTGTTCACAAGCTGCGGCGCACTGGCGCAAAGCGAATTGGACGTGCGCATCAAACCCGCCAACGACGCGCTGAAAGCCAACATCGAAGGCTATATCGGCGGCGTGGGCGATCGCGATGAAGAGGCGCTGCTGCGGTTCAGCCGTGGCGCCGAGGAGCAGGCGCGCAAGGCCGCCCAGGCGCTGGGCTACTACCAACCGCGCATCGACAGCGATGTGAAAGGCGGCAAGAACCCGCGCCTGATCCTTAATGTCGATCCCGGCGAACCGGTGCACCTGCGTGATGTGACGATTCGGGTCGATGGCCCGGCGGCCAGCCTCAAAGCGTTTCGCGTGCCCGCCGGTGACGATCTCAAGTCCGGCGCCGTGCTCAACCACGGCCATTACGAAGACGCCAAGCGCCTGATCCAGAACCAGGCCTCGCGCTACGGTTTTTTCAGCGGGCGCTTTACCCGGCAGAAACTTGCGGTGGACCCGCAGGCCGGCGTCGCCGATATCGAACTGGTCTACGACAGCGGCCCGCGCTACACCCTGGGGAAAGTCAGCTTTGCTGGCGATACGCCATTTGATGAGGACCTGCTGCACCGCATGGTGCCGTTCAAAAGCGGCGACCCCTACGACTCCGAACTTATCGCTGAGCTCAACCAGAACCTGCAGGCCAGTGGTTTTTTTGAAGGCGTGCGGGTGGACGCCGCACCCGCCGCCTCGACCCATGATGTGATCCCGGTCGCCGTGCAGCTGGATACACGTAAACCGCGCACCCTGGGCCTGGGCCTGGGTTACTCCACCGACGTCGGACCGCGCGGCAAAGCCAACTGGACGCGGCACTGGGTCAACCCCCAGGGCCATAGCTATGGCTGGGAAGCCGAACTGTCGGCACCGCGGCAGAACGTCGGCCTTTGGTACGACATTCCCATGGACCCGCCGCTCACCGACAAATTGCGCTTTGCCGGCGGCTATCAGAACGAAGAAATCGCCAACACCGACACCCTGAGTAAATTGCTTACCCTCGGGCCGGAGTGGCACAGCAAGTTGCCCAGCGGCTGGACACGGGTGATCTCGCTCAAGTGGCAACGCGAGGAATATCGCCTGGGCAACGACTCGGGCCTGAGCAACCTGCTGATGCCAGGCGTCAGCTATTCCTACCTGCGCAGCGACAATCGTATTGACCCGCACCACGGCTACCGCCTGCAATTCGACGCCAAGGTGGCCAAGGAGGGGTTGGGGTCGGACACCAACCTCCTGTATGGCACGGCCATGGTCAAAGGCTTGACCACCCTGTGGGACAACCACCGGTTTCTCGCCCGCGCCCAAGTGGGCGGCAGCGCCACCAATGGTTACCAGTCGGTGCCGCCGTCGTTGCGTTTCTTTGCCGGTGGAGACCAGAGCGTGCGCGGCTATGAGTACCAGACCCTGTCCCCCGAAAACGATCGGGGAGATCGCATCGGTGGGCGCTACATGGTGGCGCTGAGTGCCGAGTACCAATATTCCATCGCCGAAAAATGGCGGATCGCGACCTTCATCGACCAGGGCAACTCCTTTAATGATCTGGAGCTGCCCAGCCTGAAGACCGGCGTCGGCGTCGGTGTGCGCTGGGTCTCGCCGGTCGGTCCGATTCGCCTGGACCTGGCCCATGCCCTGGAAGACCCGGGCGGCATTCGATTGCACTTTTCCATGGGGCCTGAGTTGTGATGCGAGGTGTGAAAATAGCCGGGCTGGCCGTGATGGCCGTCCTCACCGTGGCAGTGCTGACCGGCTGGGCGATACTCGGCACCCAGGCCGGCAGCCGTTGGGCGTTGGCGCGTGTGCCGGGGTTGAGCGTGGAGAATTTCCACGGCCACCTGGGCGGCCAATGGCGCGCCGACCATCTGCTCTGGCAGCAGGACAGCAGCCGCGTCGAACTCCAGGCACCGACGTTAGCGTGGTCGCCGGCCTGTCTGCTGCGCATGACCTTGTGCATCGATCAACTGGATGTGGAGCAGGTCAGCCTGCAATTTCCCCCCAGTGGCGACGAGAGCAGCGGACCGATCCAACTGCCGGACTTGAAATTGCCGGTGGCCCTGCAGTTGGGCGACGTCCGTGTCGGTCGTCTGTTGTTCAACGGCAGCGAGGAACTCAAGGGCCTGCAACTGGCGGCGCACTGGACCGCGGCGGGGATGCAGATCGACGCCGTGCACCTGCGGCGCGACGACCTGGTGCTGGACCTGAGCGGCCTGTTGCAGCCCAGCGGCGATTGGCCGTTGACCGCCAGCGGCAATCTGAGCCTGCCTTACGCACCCGGCGGCGCGCCGTGGACGGTGGCGCTGAAGATCGACGGCGACCTGCTCAAGACCCTCAAACTCGACGCCGACAGCAGCGGCTACCTGCCGGCCAAACTCAGCGGCGAACTGCAACCGCTGGCGGAAAACCTGCCCGCCCAACTGCGCATCACCGCCGATGGCTTCAAGCCCAGTGCTGATTTGCCCGACACCCTGCAACTCAATCAACTGGACCTTACCGCCAAGGGCGACCTGAGCCGTGGCTACCAACTGCAAGGCAAGGCCGTGTTGCCGGCGGAAAAAGGCCCGGTGGACCTGCTGCTGCAAGGCAAGGTAGACGCCAAAGGCGCGCAGATCGCCGGCCTGGACGTGAATGCCGGCGACAAACAAAGCCTGAAACTCAGCGCCAACCTGGACTGGCAGCAAGGCTTCAGCGCCGATGCCAAAATCGCCTGGCTGGATTTCCCGTGGCATCGTCTGTACCCGCTGATCGACGAGCCCCAAGTGGCGTTGCGTACCTTCAACGGCGAGATTGCCTATAAAGACGGCAACTACCTCGGTAACCTCACGGCCAACCTCGATGGCCCGGCCGGCCCGTTCTCGGTGGTCACGCCGTTCAGCGGCGACCTTACGCAAGTGTTCCTGCCGGAGCTGAAACTGAGCGCCGGTCAGGGCAAGGCCGAAGGTCACCTGAACCTGCAATTCGCCGACGGCATTGCGTGGGACACCGCGTTGGACCTGTCGGCGCTGAACCCGGCGTACTGGGTGGCGGAGTTGCCCGGCACTCTGGCCGGACCGCTGCGCAGCAAGGGCGAATTCAAGAGCGAACAGCTCAAACTCAACGCCGACCTTGACCTCAAGGGCCGCCTGCGCGGGCAGACCGCCGTGCTGGCGGCCAAGGCCGACGGCGCCGGCGAGCAATGGACCCTCGCCAACCTCGACCTGCGCCTGGGCGACAACCGCATCCAGGGCAGCGGCAGCCTGCAGCAGCGCCTGGCCGGGCAGATCGATATCAAACTCACACGCCTGGCCCAGTTGTGGCCACAGCTGCGCGGTCAGATCAACGGCCGGCTCGACGTGGCCGGCACGCTCAAGGCGCCTCAGGGCAAGCTTGGGCTCAAGGGCCAGCAACTGGCGTTTGCCGACAACCGCCTGCAAACCCTCAGCCTCGACGCCACGCTGGATAACGCCCAACGCGCAAAGATCGACCTCAAGGGCAGCGGCCTCCAGAGCGGTGACACCCAGGTCGGCACGCTCACCGCCAGCGCCCAGGGCGATATCCGGCAGCAAAAGGTCCAGCTCGACCTGGCCGGCCCGTTGGTCAAACTGGCCTTGGCGCTGGACGGCAATCTTGACCAGGGCAACTGGCGCGGGCGCCTGGCCAGCGGCGATGTGCAGGCCGGCGGCCAGGACTGGCGGCTGCAGGCTCCGGCCAGGATCGAACGCCTGGCCGATGGCCGACTGACATTTGCGGCGCACTGCTGGGTCTCCGGTGCGTCGAGCCTGTGCGGCGAAGACCAGCGTCTGATGCCCGAACCGAAGTTGCGTTATCACCTCAAGCAGTTCCCCATCGACAGCCTGGCGGCGTTTTTGCCCAAGGATTTCGCCTGGCAAGGTCGCCTCAATGCCGACCTGCAACTGGACCTGCCCGCCAGCGGCCCCAAGGGCATCGTGTCGGTGGATGCCAGCGGTGGCACCCTGCGCGTCAAGGACAAGGCCCAGTGGTTGGACTTTCCCTATGAGACCCTCAAGCTGGAAACCACCCTCAACCCTCGGCGCATCGATACGCAGCTGAATTTCCGCGGCGGCCAGCTCGGCGAATTGCTGCTGCAGGCGCAGATCAACCCATTGCCGAAAAACAAGCCGATCACTGGCAATTTCAGCCTGATGGGGCTGGACCTGGCCGTGGCGCGGCCGTTCGTGCCGATGGTGGAAAAACTCAGCGGCAAGCTCAACGGCAACGGCCGCATCAGCGGCGGCCTGCTGGCGCCGCAGGTCAACGGCAGCGTTAACCTGGTGGGCGGCGAAGTGTCCGGGCCGGAACTGCCCATCAGTCTCGAAGGGCTGAATGTGCAGGCGTTGATTGCCGGTGAAAGTGTGCAACTGAGCGGCGGCTGGCGCAGCGGCAAAGCCGGGCAGGGCAGCCTCAAGGGGCAGGTCGATTGGGGCCAGGCCTTGACGATGGACCTGCAACTGCAGGGCACGCAACTGCCCGTCACGGTGGAACCCTACGCCGAGCTGGAAGTGGCGCCCGACCTGAAAATCAGCCTCAAGAACGACAGGTTGGCTGTTGCCGGCAAGGTGCGCATCCCACGTGGCGACATCACCGTGCGCGAATTGCCGCCGTCGACCGTCAAGGTGTCGGATGACACGGTGATCATCGGCAGCCAGACCGAAGAGGGCAAGCCACCGATGGCCATGGCCATGGATATCGACGTGGTGGTGGGTGAAGACCAGCTGAATTTTTCCGGTTTCGGCCTGACCGCCAAGGTCCAGGGTCAGGTGCACATCGGCGACAACCTCGACACCCGTGGCGAGCTGTGGCTCAACGACGGCCGCTACCGCGCCTATGGGCAGAAGCTTGACGTGCGCCGTGCGCGCCTGCTGTTCGCCGGGCCGCTGGACCAGCCGTACCTGGACATCGAAGCGATCCGCAAGACCGACGACGTGACCGCCGGTATTCGCCTGAGCGGCAGCGCCGAGCAGCCCACCACGCAAATCTTTTCGGAACCGGCGATGAGCCAGGAACAGGCGCTGTCCTACCTGGTGCTGGGGCGCCCGTTAAGCACTACCGGCGAAGACAACAACATGCTCGCCCAGGCTGCCCTGGGTCTGGGCCTGATGGGCAGCGCCGGGGTGACGTCGGACATCGCTAACAAGCTCGGCATTCGCGATTTCGACCTCGACACCCAGGGCAGCGGCAACAACACCGCTGTGGTCGCCAGCGGCAAAATCACCGAAAAACTCAGCCTGCGCTATGGGGTTGGGGTATTCGAGCCTGCCAACACCATCGCCTTGCGCTACCTGCTGAGCAAAAAGGTCTACCTGGAAGTGGCCAGTGGCGTGGCCAGCTCCTTGGACATCTTCTACAAGCGCGATTTCTAAACCCAACGGGGATAGAAATGTAGGAGGGAGCTTGCTGTGGTGAGCGGTTTTTTTGTGGTGAGCGGGCTTGCCCCGCGCTGGGCTGCGAAGCAGACCCAAACCCAGGCACGTCGGTGTATCAGCTAAACCACATCGCCTGGAATGGGGCCGCTTCGCGGCCCAGCGCGGGGCAAGCCCGCTCGCCACAGCAAGCCCCCTCCCACATTAAGTCTGTCTTTCACCCACCCATCGCCAAACTACCAAGCAAGCTAATTATTCCATTTGACTTTCGCTGCCTAGGCAGTAATATCTCGTCACACATTCACTGCCTAGGCAGTAATAAGGTGACTTCCAATGCCGCACTTCACCCCGGACAACTTCCACAACTGCCACCTCGGCCTGCTGCTGGGCCGCGCCGCGCTCCTCAAGGACCGCATCATCGACACCCATATGGAACCCCACGGCATCACCGCCGCACAGTTCAAGGTGTTGATCATCATGGCCCAGTTCGGCGTCGATACGCCGGCGGAGCTGTGTCGCAACCTGTCCCTGGACAGCGGCTCAATGACGCGCATGCTCGATCGGCTGGAGCAGAAGGGCTTGCTGTGCCGGCAGCGTTCCGAACAGGACCGGCGCCAGGTGCAACTGGTCCTCACCGCCGATGGCCAGCGCTTGGCGGACATGCTGCCGCACATCGGCGCCGCTGCGCTGAATCAACTGGCCGGTGTGCTCGAGCCGGGCGAGCTGGAAACCCTGGAACGCATCCTCAAGAAAATTCTGATAGCGGCAGGCGACCCCATCACCCTGCAGCGGGTAGGTAAAGCATGAACACACGCGCCCTTTGCCTGGTGCTCGTGGCCATGAGCATGGCCGGTTGCGCCAACTACAGCGGCCTCGACACCCAGGGCCGGCGCCTTGACGCCAACACCCTGCACACCGACAAGTCCCTGAGCGGGGTAACGCTCTCCAGCGCTGCCTGGCCGAGCGCCGACTGGTGGAAAAGCCTCGGCGACCCGCAGCTCGACGGCCTGATCAACGAAGCCCTGCAAAACAGCCCGGATATGCAGGTGGCCAGCGCCCGCGCGCACCAGGCTGAAGCCGCTGCCTACGCCGCCGACGCCGCGCGCATGCCCACCCTGGATGCCAGCGCCGGTGTGAGCCGTTCGCGCCTGGCCAAGGACCAGGACCCGCGCGGGCAGGGCGATGCCTACTCGACGGTGCGCAACATCGGCGCCAGCTTCAATTACACCTTCGACCTCTGGGGAGGCCAGCGCGCCGCCTGGGAGGCCGCATTGGGCCAGGCGCGTGCCGCCCAGGTCGATCAACAGGCTGCGCGCCTGACCCTGGCCGCCGATGTGGCCAAGGCCTACAGCGATCTGGGCCAGGCCCATATCGTGCGTGACCTGGCCGAGGAAGACCTCAAGCGCACCCGGCAAATGCTCGAACTGAGCCAGCGCCGCCTGGATTCGGGCATCGACAGCCACTACCAGTACCAGCAAACCGAAAGCCTGGCGGCGAGTTCCGAGTCGCAGTTGATCGATGCGCAGAAACAACTGCAGAGCGCCAGGATCGCCCTGGCAGTGTTGCTCGGTAAAGGCCCGGACCGTGGCGGCGAACTGGCACGCCCGGCCGTGCTCAAGCCTGCCGCCGTGGCGGTGCCTGCGGTGCTGCCCGCCGAGCTGTTGGGCCGGCGTCCCGACCTGATTGCCGCGCGCTGGCGCGTGGAGGCGGCGAGTCGCACCATCGATGCGAGCAAAACCCGCTTCTACCCCAACCTCAATCTCAGCGCGAGCGCCGGCGCCGAGTCGTTGCTGGGCGATGCGATGTTCGGCTCGGCCAGTCGCTTCTTCAATATTGCGCCGACGATCTCGTTGCCGATCTTCGACGGCGGCCGCCTGCGCGCCGACCTCGACGCCCGCGACGCCGACTACGACCTGGCCGTGGCGCAATACAACAAAACCCTGGTGCAAGCTCTGGGCGATATCGGCAACACCTTGTCCCAACTGCGCGACACCGGCCGGCAGATCCAGGCCCAGCAACACGCTACGGACATTGCGCAGCAGTCCTACGACACCGTGGTCCAGCGCTACGGCTCCGGCATCGGCAGCTACCTGGATGTACTCAGCATCGAGCAGCAGCTGCTGCAGGCCCAGCGTCAGCTGGCGAGCCTCAATGCCGGGCAGATCACCCTGTCGATCCAATTGATGCAGGCCCTGGGCGGCGGCTACGGCGCCAGCAATGTCGCGTCGACCACCCCCGCCACCCGCACGGAATAATTCGAGGTATTTGTCATGGCCACTGCCGAACACTCCAACGCCACACCGCAATCGAACACCACCAGCAATCCGCGCAAGCGCAAAGTCATGCTGATCGGCCTCGCGCTGATCGTCATCCTGGGCGTGGTCGGCGTGTGGGCCTGGTACGAACTGTACGGGCGCTTCAATGAAAGCACCGACGATGCCTACGTGAACGGCAACGTGGTGGAAATCACTCCGCTGGTCACCGGCACCGTGGTGAGCATCGGCGCCGATGATGGTGACCTGGTGCATGCCGGTCAGGTGCTGGTCAATTTCGACCCGAACGACGCCGCCGTCGGCCTGCAAAGTGCCCAGGCCAATCTGGCGCGCACCGTGCGCCAGGTGCGCGGCTTGTACAGCAACGTCGACGGCATGAAGGCTCAGGTCAATGCGCAGAAAGCCGACGTGCAGACTGCGCAGGACAACTACAACCGGCGTAAGACCCTGGCCCAGGGCGGTGCGATTTCCCAGGAAGAACTGTCCCACGCCCGCGACAGCCTGACCGCTGCTAAGAACGCCCTGACCAACCTTGAGCAGCAACTCAAAACCACCAACGCCCTGGTGGACGACACGGTCATCAGCTCGCACCCCGACGTGCAGGCCGCCGCCGCGCAACTGCGCCAGGCTTACCTGACCAACGCGCGCAGCACCTTGATCGCGCCGGTCACCGGTTACGTGGCCAAGCGCAGCGTGCAATTGGGCCAGCGCGTGCAACCAGGCACGGCGTTGATGGCGGTGATCCCACTGGACCAGCTGTGGATCGACGCCAACTTCAAGGAAACCCAACTGCGCGATATGCGCATCGGCCAGCCGGTGGACATTGAGTCGGACATCTACGGCAGCGACGTTAAATACAGCGGCACCGTCGACAGCCTCGGCGCCGGCACCGGCAGCGCATTCGCCTTGCTGCCGGCGCAGAACGCTACCGGTAACTGGATCAAGATCGTGCAGCGTGTGCCGGTGCGTATCCATATCAACGCCGAAGAGCTGGCCAAGCACCCGCTGCGCGTGGGCTTGAGCACCGTGGTCAACGTCGACCTGCATGACCAGAGCGGCCCGGTGCTGGCGCAACAACCGCCGCAGAAGGCGTCGTTCACCACCACGGTGTATGACCAGCAACTGGCCGAGGCCGATGCCATGATCACGCAATTGATCCATGCCAACAGCGTCGCCGCTCCCAAGGCTGCGCAACGCTGATGAGCAAGGAAGCCTCGTTCACGCCGCCCAGCCTGCTGATGGCCACCATTGGCCTGTCGCTGGCGACCTTTATGCAGGTGCTCGACACCACCATCGCCAACGTGGCGTTGCCGACTATCTCCGGCAACCTGGGCGTGAGTTCGGAGCAGGGCACCTGGGTGATCACCTCGTTTGCGGTGAGCAACGCGATTGCCTTGCCGCTCACCGGCTGGTTGAGCCGGCGCTTTGGCGAGGTGAAACTGTTCCTGTGGGCGACCATGCTGTTTGTATTGGCGTCGTTCCTCTGCGGGATTTCCACCTCGATGCCCGAATTGATCGGGTTTCGGGTGCTGCAAGGCCTGGTGGCGGGGCCGTTGTACCCGATGACCCAGACGCTGCTGATCGCGGTGTACCCGCCGGCCAAGCGCGGCATGGCCCTGGCGCTGCTGGCGATGGTCACGGTGGTGGCGCCGATTGCCGGGCCGATCCTCGGCGGTTGGATCACCGACAGTTACAGCTGGCCGTGGATCTTCTTTATCAACGTACCCATCGGCATCTTTGCGGTGATGGTGGTGCGCTCGCAATTGAAGAAACGTCCGGTGCACACCAGTTACCAACCCATGGACTACGTCGGGTTGCTCAGCTTGATCGTGGGGGTGGGTGCGTTGCAGATCATCCTCGAC
Source organism: Pseudomonas sp. lyk4-R2A-8 (assembly GCF_030209095.1). NCBI lineage: Bacteria > Pseudomonadati > Pseudomonadota > Gammaproteobacteria > Pseudomonadales > Pseudomonadaceae > Pseudomonas > Pseudomonas sp. lyk4-R2A-8. The sequence goes on along the minus strand of NZ_JARVSS010000010.1, from coordinate 5,596 downwards.
AAGGGCAATGACCTGGACTGGTTCGAATCGAATTTCATCATTATCGGCGCGGCGATCTCGGCGATTGCCCTGGCGGTGTTCGTGATCTGGGAAATGACCGACGAGCATCCGGTGGTCAACCTGCGGTTGTTTGCCTATCGTAACTTCCGCATCGGCACCATCGTGTTGATCCTCGGCTACGCCGGTTTCTTCGGCATCAACCTGATCCTGCCGCAGTGGTTGCAGACCCAGATGGGCTACACCGCCACGTGGGCCGGGCTGGCGGTGGCGCCGATCGGTATTCTACCGGTGCTGATGTCGCCGTTCGTGGGCAAGTACGCGCACAAGTTCGACCTGCGCCTGCTGGCGGGGCTGGCGTTCCTGGCAATTGGCTTGAGCTGCTTTATGCGCGCGGGCTTCACCAATGAAGTGGACTTTACCCATATCGCCCTGGTGCAACTGTTTATGGGGATCGGCGTGGCATTGTTCTTCATGCCGACCTTGAGCATCCTGATGTCCGATCTGCCCCCGCAGCAGATCGCCGACGGCGCCGGTCTTGCGACGTTTCTGCGGACCCTGGGCGGCAGCTTTGCTGCCTCGTTGACCACCTGGATCTGGATCCGCCGCGCCGATCAGCACCATGCGTACATGAGCGAAAACATGACCCTCTACGACTCGGCCACCCGCGATGCCTTGCAGGCGTTGGGCGGAGCAGGGCAGAAGGCCTATACGCAGCTGGACCACATCCTCACCAGCCAGGCGTACATGATGTCCACCGTGGACTACTTCACTTTGCTGGGCTGGATGTTCATGGCATTGATGCTGCTGGTGTGGCTGGCCAAGCCGCCGTTTGGTGCCAAGGCAGGGCCGGAAGCGTCCGGCCACTGATTGGCAAAGACTGAAATGCAATCAATTGTGGGAGGGAGTTTGCCGCCTCCCACGTTTTGATCTGTATTCACATTGGATCAGCGGGGTTTGAGGATCAGGCGCCAGGCAACGCCAGCTGCGGATTGACGAAGTCAAACGCCGCCAGTTGAAACCCTTGCTCATCCACCTGCAACGCCCAGCCCTGCTTGTCCCAATCCCCGAGCACAATGCGCCGCGCAGCCTGGTCGCCGATCTGCAGCTTGTGGATCGCCGGGCGGTGGGTGTGGCCGTGGACCAGCGTGTGCACGCCGAAGTGCTGCATCACCCGGGGTACTTCCTCGGGAGTGACATCGACAATGTCGTTGGCCTTCATGCGCATTTGCGCACGGCTTTCGCTGCGCAGCTTGCGCGCCAGCTTGTGGCGGCTGGCCAAGGGCAGGTGGCGCAGGATAAACAGCACAATTGGGTTACGCAGGATGCGCCGCAGCTTCATATAGCCGAGGTCGCGGGTGCACAGGCTGTCGCCGTGCATCAGCAGCACGGGCTCACCGTGCAGCTGCACCACGCTCGGGTCTTTAAGCAGGGTGGCGCCGGCGGCTTTGCAGAAGGCCTTGCCGAGCAGGAAATCGCGGTTGCCGTGCATGATGAAAATCGCGGTGCCGCTGTCGCTCAGTTCGCGCAAGTGCGCGCAGATCGAGCGTTGGAATTCGGTCATCCCATCGTCGCCAATCCAGGCTTCGAAGAAGTCCCCCAGAATGTACAACGCCTGGGCGCCACGGGCACGGCCGTGGAGCAGATCCAGAAACGCCCGGGTGATGTCCGGGCGCTCCTCTTCCAGATGCAAATCTGAAATCAGCAATATCACCCAACGATCTCGGCTTTCTCGACGATCACGTCTTCAGCAGGGACGTCCTGGTGGCCGGCCTTGGAGGTGGTGGACACGCCTTTGATCTTGTCGACAACGTCCTGGCCTTCGGTGACTTTACCGAATACCGCGTAGCCCCAGCCCTGCACGTTCTTGCCGCTGTGGTTGAGGAAGGTGTTGTCGGCCACGTTGATGAAGAACTGCGCGGAGGCCGAATGCGGCTCCATGGTACGGGCCATGGCGACGGTGTACTTGTCGTTGGAGAGGCCGTTGTCCGCTTCGTTCTGGATGCTTGGGCGCTTGTCTTTCTTTTCTTTCATGCCAGGCTCGAAACCGCCGCCTTGAATCATGAAGTTGCCGATGACACGGTGGAAAACCGTGTTTTCGTAGTGGCCGGCTTTAACGTATTCGATGAAGTTGGCGACGGTGATCGGCGCTTTCTCGGCGTTCAGCTCGATGACGATGTCACCGTGGTTGGTGGTCAGTTTGACTTGAGTCATGTGCACTACTCTTTTCAGGGAATTCGTGGGTTTGGGCGCGCAGAGCGCCTGACCTGTCTGGCTAAACGGCGGCCAAGGCGCGCAGTTTAGCGTGCCCGGCAGGAATTTCGAGGTGGTTTTTTACCGCCCGTGCATTAAATGCAGCAGTTTTGGGCCACGCTCTGTCAGCGGCTTGACCGCTTCGGCTATGATAAGCCCTTTGTTTTATCTGGCCGCAAACGGCCACGAACCTGTCTGTTCAAGGATCCTATGAGCAAGCCCACTGTCGACCCTACCTCGAATTCCAAGACCGGACCTGCCGTCCCGGTCAATTTCCTGCGCCCGATCATCCAGGCGGACCTGGATTCGGGCAAGCACACGCAGATCGTCACCCGTTTCCCGCCTGAGCCCAACGGCTACCTGCACATCGGTCACGCCAAGTCGATCTGCGTGAACTTCGGCCTGGCCCAGGAATTCGGCGGCGTCACCCACCTGCGTTTCGACGACACCAACCCGGCCAAGGAAGACCAGGAATACATCGACGCCATCGAAAGCGACGTGAAGTGGCTGGGTTTCGAATGGTCCGGTGAAGTGCGCTATGCCTCGCAGTACTTCGACCAGTTGCACGACTGGGCCGTGGAGTTGATCAAGGCCGGCAAGGCCTACGTCGACGACCTGAGCCCGGAACAGGCCAAGGAATACCGTGGCACGCTCACCGAACCGGGCAAGAACAGCCCGTTCCGCGACCGTTCGGTGCAAGAGAACCTCGACTGGTTCGCCCGCATGCGCGCCGGCGAGTTCCCGGACGGCGCCCGTGTGCTGCGCGCCAAGATCGACATGGCCTCGCCGAACATGAACCTGCGCGACCCGATCATGTACCGCATCCGCCACGCCCATCACCACCAGACCGGCGACAAGTGGTGCATCTACCCCAACTACGACTTCACCCACGGCCAGTCGGACGCCATCGAAGGCATCACCCACTCCATCTGCACCCTGGAGTTCGAAAGCCATCGCCCATTGTACGAATGGTTCCTGAGCAATCTGCCGGTGCCGGCTCAGCCGCGCCAGTACGAATTCAGCCGCCTGAACCTCAACTACACCATCACCAGCAAGCGCAAGCTCAAGCAACTGGTCGATGAAAAGCACGTACATGGCTGGGATGACCCGCGCATGTCCACGCTGTCGGGCTTCCGCCGCCGTGGCTATACCCCGGCGTCGATTCGCAATTTCTGCGAAATGGTCGGCACCAACCGTTCCGACGGCGTGGTGGACTACGGCATGCTCGAGTTCAGCATCCGCCAGGACCTCGACGCGAACGCGCCGCGCGCCATGTGCGTGCTGCGCCCGTTGAAAGTGGTGATCACCAACTATCCGCAAGACAAGGTCGACAATCTCGAATTGCCGCGTCATCCGCAGAACGAAGCGCTCGGCGTGCGCAAGCTGCCGTTCGCGCGGGAAATCTACATCGACCGTGACGATTTCATGGAAGAACCGCCAAAGGGCTACAAGCGCCTGGAGCCGAACGGCGAAGTGCGCCTGCGCGGCAGCTACGTAATCCGTGCCGACGAAGCGATCAAGGACGCCGATGGCAACATCGTCGAACTGCGTTGCTCCTACGACCCGGAAACCCTGGGCAAGAACCCTGAAGGCCGCAAGGTCAAGGGCGTAATCCACTGGGTGCCGGCCGCCGCCAGCGTCGAGTGCGAAGTGCGTCTGTACGACCGTCTGTTCCGCTCGCCGAATCCCGAGAAGGCCGAAGACAGCGCCAGTTTCCTCGACAACATCAACCCTGACTCCCTGCAAGTACTCACTGGTTGTCGTGCCGAGCCATCGCTTGGCGACGCACAGCCGGAAGACCGTTTCCAGTTCGAGCGCGAAGGCTACTTCTGCGCGGATATCAAGGACTCGAAACCTGGTGCTCCGGTATTCAACCGTACCGTGACCCTGCGTGATTCGTGGGGCCAGTGATTCTCTAAGGAAGCCGTTGTGCTAACGATCTACAACACACTCAGCAAGACCAAAGAAGTCTTCAAGCCGCTCGATGGCAACAAGGTGCGCATGTACGTGTGCGGCATGACCGTGTACGACTACTGCCACATCGGCCACGGCCGCAGCATGGTGGCCTTCGACCTGGTGACCCGCTGGCTGCGTTTCAGCGGCTATGACCTGACCTATGTGCGCAACATCACCGACATCGACGACAAGATCATCAACCGCGCCAACGAAAACGGCGAGTCGTTCGACGCGCTGACCGAGCGCATGATCGCCGCCATGCACGAGGACGAGGCGCGCCTCAACATCCTCAAGCCGGACATGGAGCCGCGTGCCACGGACCACATCCCCGGCATGCACGCCATGATCCAGACCCTGATCGACAAGGGTTACGCCTACGCTCCAGGCAATGGCGACGTGTACTACCGCGTCGCCAAGTTCATGGGCTACGGCAAGCTGTCGCGCAAGAAAATCGAAGACCTGCGCATCGGCGCGCGCATCGAAGTCGACGAAGCCAAGCAAGACCCGCTGGACTTCGTGCTGTGGAAAGCTACCAAACCCGGCGAGCCGAGCTGGGAGTCGCCGTGGGGCGCGGGCCGTCCAGGCTGGCACATCGAGTGCTCGGTGATGTCCACCTGCTGCCTGGGCGAGACCTTCGACATTCATGGCGGCGGCAGCGACCTGGAGTTCCCGCACCACGAAAACGAAATCGCCCAGAGCGAAGCCGCCACCGGCAAGACCTACGCCAATGCCTGGATGCACTGCGGCATGATCCGCATCAATGGCGAGAAGATGTCCAAGTCCTTGAACAACTTCTTCACCATCCGCGACGTGCTGGAAAAGTACCACCCGGAAGTGGTGCGTTACCTGCTGGTGTCCAGCCACTACCGCAGCGCCATCAACTACTCGGAAGACAACCTCAAGGATGCCAAGGGCGCCCTGGAGCGGTTCTACCACGCGTTGAAAGGCTTGCCATCCGTGGCGCCGGCCGGCGGCGAAGCGTTCGTGTCGCGGTTCACCGAAGTCATGAACGACGACTTCGGCACCCCGGAAGCCTGTGCGGTGCTGTTCGAAATGGTGCGCGAGATCAACCGCCTGCGCGAGAGCGATCTCGACGCAGCGGCGGGCCTGGCGGCGCGCTTGAAAGAGTTGGCCAGTGTGCTGGGCGTGTTGCAGATGGAGGCCGATGACTTCCTGCAGGCCGGCGCCGAAGGGCGTGTGGATGCGGCGCAAGTGGATGCGTTGATTCAGGCGCGTTTGACGGCTCGTACCAATAAAGACTGGGCGGAATCCGACCGTATCCGTGACCAACTGACCGCAATGGGCGTGGTGTTGGAAGACGGCAAGGGTGGGACGACGTGGCGGTTGGCTGATCAGGCCTGATTGGCAAACGCCGGATGAAAAACGCCCC